>JASMLP010000217.1 GCA_030748635.1 Planctomycetota bacterium | reverse complement strand
ATCCTCCAAGTTGCCAAAACCGTGAAGATGATTTCGGCCGAAGAGGTCGCGACGATTCGTGAGGAGTGTCGGGGCGGGCTGCTCGATACGACAATACCCGCTCTGGCTCAACGGATCGGAGTCTCGGCAGAGACTCTTCGGGCAGTGGTCCGGGATCACTCCGTTCGAGCCGGTTCGGGCAGCACGCCGACTCTGATGTTGGGGGAGGCGTCTGTCTTCGTCCCGACTTCTTCCGTTGGAAAGGAAGACACCTTGGGGCGTTATACGGGTATTCGTGAACTCGATAGGGGAGGGATGGGTCTGATCTACGACGGTTACGACCCCGACTCCAAGCGCTGGGTGGCGATCAAGGTGCTCACTCCTCGGGCCTTGATGGACAGTAGATCGCGACTGAAATTCGTGAGAGAAGCGCGGATCACCGCGCAGCTTCAACATCCCAATATCGTACCGGTTCACGAGGTGTCTCCAGCCAATTCGGAGACGCCGTTTTTCAGCATGAAGAAAGTGGAAGGACGGACGTTGACCCAGATCCTCGAGGTCGAGCGCAAGGGGGGGGCCGCCTATCCGCGTCAGAAAGCCTTGCGCGATTTCCTGAAAATTTGTGAGGCGGTTTCGCTGGCTCACTCCCGGGGGCTCATCCATCGGGATCTGAAACCCTCCAACGTGATGATCGGACAGTTCGGCGAGGTGCTGGTCATGGATTGGGGATTGGCCAAGGTGGTCGATCCCGAACTTTGGGGGGAATTTCTTGTGCAGGACTCGAGGGTGCCGGCCGAAGAGATCACCGAGGATGATCTGGGCAGCTCGGAGGCCGACGCTACGTTGGATGGAATTGTGCAGGGCACGGTCCCCTACATGCCTCCCGAGCAGGCTCACGGGGATATCGAGATGATCGACGCGCGTAGCGATGTCTACTCTCTGGGCGCAATCCTCTACCAGATCCTGACTCTCCTCCCACCCGTGGACGTCCTGAATGCGGACTCCATGCTTCGAGATGTGAAGGCCGGAAGGATCGTTCCTCCCCGCGATCGAACTCCGCACCGGGAGATCGATCACGAGATCGAATCGGTGGTTCAGAAGGCGATGGCCAAGAGTCAATCGATGCGTTATTCCAGCGCGGATGAACTCCGGGCCGATCTGGAGAACTATCTCGAGGGGCGGACGCTGAGCGCGGCGACCTATCGGCCGATG
Organism: Planctomycetota bacterium; assembly: GCA_030748635.1. Lineage (GTDB taxonomy): Bacteria > Planctomycetota > JACQVV01 > JACQVV01 > JASMLP01 > JASMLP01. The sequence continues at coordinate 2,225 of JASMLP010000217.1, read as the reverse complement.
CAAGTTCTGGCCAAATGGGTGGCCCGGAATCGCACTACGAGTTCGGTGGCCGCCTCGCTGCTCATCGCTCTCATCGGGTTTACCGCATTCTCCGTGATTCAGGCTGGCGCGGAGGCGCGAGCGGAGCGGTTGGAGCAAAAGAATCTTTTCGACGAGGCGGTGAGCAGTGCGCAAAAGGAGATCACAAGGGCGGAGTCCGCGTTGAAGGTTGAGGTGAGTCGAGGTCACCCACGCAATCGTATTCTGGTGGACCTGGATGCTAAGGGCATCCAGTTGTATCGAGTGGGGAGTGCGGAGAATGAATCGATTCTCCAATGTCGTGAGAAAACCCTGGGATTTTACCTGTCGGCTGCATCTTATTTGGAACGTGCGTTGCAAATCGACCGGTCGAATTCAAAGGCTCGGAGCCTACGCCTGATGGTGGGCAAGGCGATCGCCGGATTGAACCTGGCTGGTGGGGATCCGATGAATGCGGAGCATGCTCTGAAAAGTCTCGAAATCTACAATTTGCTGACGGATGAACATGAAAAATATGCGCGAGTGTTTCGGAATCTGCGCAAAGAGACCCTGGAGGATCGTGCTGCCCGGATCCAGGCCATCCTCGAGGATCTTGGTGATACCGAAGAAAATCCAAATAAACCGGTTCAATACTCTCAGGGATGGATCCGGATGGATGAATACGTTTTAGAGTGTGTTGGGTATCGTGATGATCAAACCGTTCGGTTGCTTGCAAAGCATCTCGAATGGCACGAAAAACGGGGAAGGGCAAGCACCGAGGAAAGGGAAAACCCCATATCGCTTATTAGCTGGGACGCTGCAACGCGGAACGGCGTTATCTTTTGTTGTCGAGTTTTGGCGCGACTCGGTCGTTGGGAAGAATCTCCTGCGAATTCTTCGCGGGGGATAGCGACCTCTTCCGTGGAGGCTTTAGTGCGATGGAGCCAATTTGTCGTAGACTCTGAGTTGCTGTTTGAGGTGGGGAAAGGTCTCTGCCAGACCCGTTCTCCAAAGGCTATGGTGGCACTGGTTCAACTAAGTGCAAGGATTCATGGTGGTCGACGTTTTCTCATGTCCGCTTGGAACCGTATCAAGCCGTTTCTCAAGCTGATTCGGTGGTCGGTTGATTTTGCCGATTCGTTGGATGAGAAAGACAAAGTTGGATTGTTTCACATTTTTCGCGATCTGGGATACCAGGTGAAGGCGATGAGGATGATTGATCAGTCGTTGAAGAAAAACCCAACGGATAGGGGCAACTATTTATTTCGTGCGATTCTGAATCAAGAGATGAGGAAATACGAGAAAGCTGTGCTCGATTACAACCGATGTCTTGATTTGTCCCGGAGTGAAGAGCAAAGGGCTGAGGTCTTGAAAAACCGAGGTAGTGCTTTCTTGATGATCGAGGATTATGAAGCGGCCTTGCAGGACTACGATGAGGTGCTCCAATTCAATCCAGATCCGACCACCTTGTGTAATCGGGCTCTTCTCAGGTTGCGTTTAGGAGATAAGGATGGGGCGATTCGAGATGCTGAAAAAGCAATGCATATGGACAGAAAGGTTTCGCGTCCTTATGAACTCCTTGGGCGAATCGAGAGAAGCCGTGGTCAGTATGTGAAGGCTCTTACCTACTTCAATGCGGCATTGAAAATAAATTCTAATAATGCCCAAGCCTATTATGATCGCGGGCTGACATTTTTGTTGGCGGCCGAAGATTTCGCCGCAAAAGAACAAGAAGTTTTCGAAAAACATGGGAGAAGAGATCGCTCGCTATGGCTTGCGAAACATAATCATTATCAGCGGGCACTCGACGATATTGACCGAACAATCCAGTTGGATCCGAAGTTTGCGTTAGCGTATTCGTATCGAGCTCAGTTGCATCATCCGGGTCGTCTTGATAATCCGGCAAAGGCGATCGTGTATTATCAGCGATATCTGAAACTCCAGCCCGATGCTCCGGATCGGGATGAAACACTGGAATGGATTCAACGTCTCTCCGCCGTTGCTCGGGAGAGAGGGATACAAGTTCAAGAGAAAGATAAGTAATTCGGTCTCCGGTGGGGCGCCTTCAAGGGGAGGAAGTTCCCCTGGCTTTTTCTTTGCTCCCTTCCGCGGCTCGCACTATCATGGCGCTCTTCGTGAACGGTCGGTCGGTTCCGGCGGTTTCACACTTTATTCGGGGCGTGGCGCAGCTTGGCTAGCGCGCGTGAATGGGGTTCACGAGGTCGCAG
>JASMLP010000216.1 GCA_030748635.1 Planctomycetota bacterium | reverse complement strand
AACCCGAACCACCAGAGTTTCTTCCGTGGGCTTATCGATCTCGGCGATGATCTCTTCGACCAGCGGAAGCACTTTTTCGCTTGCGGTGACGATGACCATATTCGAACGTTGATCAGCCACCACCCGCACATCCTGAGACGGCACCGAGGAGGCGCCTTTTCCTCCGCCACCCTGGTTCTGCCTCATCATCTGCATCCAGAAGCTCATCGGTCCCCCACCTCGTCCTCCACCACGTCCACCACTGGAACCGCCCGAGCTTTTCGCACCCCCGCTCGAGTTTTGAAAAAGATCTCCAAGAAGACGGGAGGCTTCCTCCGCGGCAGCATAACGAAGCCGAAAATACCGGACCTGTACTTTGCCTGAAAGTCGTCCATCCAGAGAGGCCATTACTGTCAGGAATCTTTTAATGTTCGTTCCCGTATCCGAGAGGATCAGTGTGTTCGACGCGACATTGATATCCAAACGACCCGTATCCGAAATCAATCCGGCCAACTCCTTTTTGATGTCCGACGCGGATGTGAATTCGAGTGGAATGAGCCAGGTCATGACCTTATCGGTGATCGCAATCGCGTCCGGATCATTTCCGTACCCGAAGTTCCAGTTGATCTTCTGAGCTTTTTCGAGAGTTACGACACGAATCACTTCCCCGACCAACACCGCCGCGACTTTCTTTTCGATCAAGAAGGAATTAAGAAATCCCAAAGCTTGAGAGACCGTCAGCGGGCTCTTGGCTACGGCGGTGACCTTCCCCTCCACCGTAATCCCCTCATCCACGAGAACCGAGTAACCCGTCTCGCTGGAGATATAATCCAGCACGGTCTTGACCGATGCGCTCCCCAGGTTGAAGTTGAGTGTCTTTTCCTCCTTGGGCGCGTCCTGAGCCGTGAGTGGAGATCCACCCCCCAAGAGCAAGAGAAGGAAAATCGAAAGAGTCACTCTGAAGAGTACTTCGCATCTATCTTTTCTGGTCGACATCACTGTTCGAGCTCCTTGTCATTTGAGCTACTTGTCACGAGATTTCCTCCGCTTTTCCTTCATGCGTCGAAGAATCTCCGCTTTTCTATCTGCGCTTAATTTAGGTAAGGGATCGCTCTTCTTCGAGCTCCCCTTATCGAGACTTTCCTTTTCCTGGCCGGGACTTACCCGTTCCGTACCGATTACCCGCCCATCGAAACTTTCCTCGAGACCGATCTCGAGAGACTCATCACCCTTCTGTAGGACGATGCCTTCCCAGCGGACAGACTGAATTCGAGCCTCACCAAACTGGTCCCCCTCGGTCACGACACGGCTCGCCCCGCTGCTCTCCTCGAGAAGCGCCTTCAAGACCTCATCTTCATAATCGTAAAATATTCCGACCAGGATGAAGCGTTCGCGGACCGGACGTTCCACCGTTTTCTGTGGGGTTTCCTCGGTTTTCGACGGAATGACCGACGACGATTGCTGGTACAAAGAGAAAAAATTCTTCTCCTTGATCCTGTTCACTAATTCGATACTGGATTTGGAAACTTCGATATCCGACGGGGAAACTCCCCCCCGCCTACGACCTCCCGGAAGAACCGCAGTTTCAATATCCATGGTCAGGTTAAAAACCCTCCCGTTGCCCGTCTTCAGAGATAGATTGGAAATTCCCACCAGAACACTTTCAGCATCCAGGAGCGCCATCAGTTCACAAGCCGAGCCCAACTCGACCCGACGGAATGACAGAGAATATTTCATGGTCTGATAGGACTTGTCCTTGCTCACGCGAATCGAGGGGTCGTCAAAACGAGGCTCCACATTCAGAGTCGACCGAATATCAGAAAGGAGTCTTTCCTCGAACTGCTGCCTCCCGATCCAGAGCTTGGGGGAGAGGCTTTTCCAAAGTTTTTCGCTTTTGCGATCTTCGACTAACCGTCGTCGCTCAACACCTATGTTCTGACTCACTTTCACGATGCTATTTCGGGCCTCGGCAATACCGGTCAGGGTCGGATCTAGATAGATCCCCCAGAACAATACCACGCCCACGACCCATCCGGTGATCGAGGCTAAACGCCGCTCACTCTTGCTCAACATCATGGGGCCTCCTCCCGCGAGGGCGTGGCACCCACCGACTCAAACGCCTCTCGACCGGTCTGAGGCAGAATCACTTGAATGTGAAACTTGTAGGGATAATTTTTCCGCCGTGATCGACCTCCCAGTTCGGAGCCCGATTTGAATACGGCCTGGTATGGATCTAGCTCCGAAATCTGTCGAACCAGATCCGAAACAACCTCCGCATTCTTGGCGAATCCATGAAGGTCGAGACGCTCGCCCTTGTTCATCGAGAAACTTTGGAGATAGATCTTTCTCGTATCGAAAATCTCGCTGTGATCTCCCATGACCCAGAGCAAGGGGAGTCGGTCCGCGTCCAGTGAATATAATTCCTGGACCCGCTCCACCACCGGCTTGAGCCGTTTTCGGTCCCGTTTGACATCGTCCAGTTCATCGGCCAGAGATTGACGCTCTCCCTCAACCTGCTCTTGATACACTTTGGGAACGATCAAAAACAGCAGGACGAGTAACCCGACCCAAGTCGCCCGTATCTGCTTCGGAGTCAGCGAAATCAACGGTTTCGGCCGGTCCCCATCGGAAAAGTCGGAGGTACCCCGAGGACGCAAGGCGGCCATCCCGGCTCCCGCTGCCGCCGCATGCGAGCTCACTTGACGAGGATCGACCCCGGCAGGCAGCACACAAGAACTGGCCGGGGATAAGATCATGACTTTCCCGCTGGGGATCACGTTGAGAGCTTCCCTCATCACGTCGAGCCGATCCGTCGGCGCTGAAACGTGAATTTCATCGATCGAAAGATCGGACACCACCGAATGGAACCAGTGCACCGTACGTTCATATTCCCGCCGAAAAAGTTCTATCCAACCGACAGTCCCTTCTTCCAGGTCCTGATTCCCGTAGGGGATCGATCGGGAGATCAGCTGCCCTCCAGGCCTAATCACAAGAATCGTCACATGATCGCCCTCGAAGGAGACCACCGAAGCGTCTCCTACCCGCTCCTCGGACCGAAACAGACCGGCGACTCGCAAACTGGCAAAAGGGCTGAAACCGATGCCGAGGGGATTCAATCCGGTAAGCCTCAGAACCTCCCGGTAACTCTCAACCACATGCTTCCGGGCGATGGCCACATGAACAATCAGTTCGTCTTGCAGCATATCCAGCCGCAATCGTCCCGTGGTATGTCCGGTCGCAGGAGAAGAAACCACATAGGACAAAAAGGCTTCCTCCGGTGGAAAC
>JASMLP010000215.1 GCA_030748635.1 Planctomycetota bacterium | reverse complement strand
CTTCCGCGATGTACCCTTTATCCAGGTGGATGACGCGTTGCGCCTGATCGGCGACGCTTTGGTCGTGTGTCACAAGTAGCATCGTCTTGCCGAAATCTTCGTTCAGCTTCTTCAGTAGCCCCATGATCTCCTCGGCGCTCTTGCGGTCCAGGTCGCCCGTCGGTTCGTCCGCGATGATCAAGGAGGGGTCACCGACAATGGCGCGGGCGATGGCGACGCGCTGTTCCTGTCCGCCGGAAAGCTGTCGAGGGAAGTGGTCGATCCGGTCTTCCATGTTGACGGCTCGGAGCGCCACCATGACGCGATCGTGCCGCTCTTTTCGAGTCATCCGTAGCAGCGTCAGAGGAAGCTCCACATTCTCATACGCCGTGAGAACGGGGATCAGATGATAGAGTTGAAAAATGTACCCGATGTGGCTGGTGCGCCACCGGGTGAGGCGGCGGACGCTCATTCCCGAGATGTCTTCCCCTCCGATGATGACCTGGCCTCCGCTGGGTCGGTCGATGCCGGCTATCAGATTCAGAAGTGTGGTCTTGCCGCTTCCGGAAGGACCCATGAGGGCCACGGATTCTCCCTTCTCTATATCGAGAGAGACCGAGTGGAGGGCTTCCACGTCGACGCTTCCCTTGCGGTACTTCTTCGAAACGTCACGAACTTGAATCATGGATGTCAAAAATCCCCCTGTATCTGAACGGGTTCGCCGTCCTTCAAGTTCGACAGTCCGGTGACAATGACCTTGCTGGAAAGGTCGAGTCCCGAGGCCACTTCCACCAGGTTATCTTTTCGGGCGGTCCCGAGTACGATGTCGATTCGTCGCGCCTCTGAATAGGGTGACGCGCCCTTGAGTACAAAAACATAGTTGGTTCCGCCTTCGCTCAGGACGGCGCCTTCGGGGATGAATCGGAGGGTCCTCGATGGGCTCGACTCCACCTTCTTGTCCAGCGGAAGGAATCGGACCCGGCAGAGTATCTCGGGTTTCAGACCCGACTTGGAATCGAGAATCTTCACCTTGAACTGAACGGTGTTTTTCTGATTGTCGGCCTCGTGAAGGATTCGATGCACACGACCGGAAAAGATCCGGCCGGGCGAAGATTCCACCCGCAATTCACACGGCGTGCCGATGCTCGCTTTCTCCAGGTCGACGAGGTTGACGTCCACGCGAACCTGGATGGATTCGGGCTGGTAGAGGGATACCAGATTGACGTTGTGACTCATGGGGTTGACGTGATGCCCGACCGAGACGAATCGTCGTAGAACGATGCCGTCGATCGGAGAGGTGATCGTGCAGCGGTCGATGTTGAGTCGGGCCATCTTCACCTTGACTTGGGCCTCTTTGATGCGAGCCGTGATCTGCGCATGTTCCGATTTGGATTTCTCCAGCACCAGTTTGTCGATCGCGCCGGCGGCTAGCAGATTCGTGTCGATCTTGACCTGGACATCCAGATAGTTCGCTTCGGCCTGGAGCGCTTCGACCTGGGCTTGCGCCTTCTCCAGGGCGAGTGTGTAGTCGACGTCGTAGAGCTTTGCCAGAATCTGCCCCTTCTTGACCGAGTCTCCTTCGACCACTGGCAGGTCGGTGATCCAACCCTCGATCAGGGTAGAGGCGTAGTCGGGGAAGGGGTCGGGTTCGATCCACCCGGCCGCTTCGAATACGCTCCCTCCTGTCTTGACGGTCCCCGTGGCGGCGACGACCTGCACGACTTGTACGTTCGTTCGCGGACGAAAACGGCTCCAGGCCTTGTAGCCCCCGATGCTCAAAAAGACCAGAACGATCGCGCCCCAGCCGAACATTCTCCAGGATCCGAGGCGCGGGCCGCCTCGGTGGGTATCGGATACGACAAGTCTTTTCAGATCAACGTCGTTGCTCGGGTCGCTCACATCTTTCCTCAGTCCAGTTGAAATAGGGGATACCCTGCCGCTCGTTCAAGGTGGGTCAGGGCGTCACGGCGTTCCTGTTCCTGTTTCCAATACTCTTCTGTCGCATTGAAGAGTTCCACAAAACTGTGCACGACCACGCCGATCGCGTCCGGTTTGAGTTTCAGCGTCGATCGTGAAATCTTCGAGGTCTCGGCGACGCGCGGGAGCATCCGGTACTTCCAGGTCGAGGTCGTCGAGGTTTTCTGCTTGAGCGCGAGGTGGCTGTTTCGGATCTGGTGTTGAATCGTTAGGAGTCTTTCCTCAATGAGGTGACGGGTCATGGAGCGCTCGGCATCGGCCGCTTTGATTCGGGCGCTTGCCGTTCTGGGGTCGGGTAGATCGAGGCTCAAGGCTCCGCCGAAGACATTTCCCGCGGACCCGAAACGGAAGAGCGGTCCGATAATGATGTCCGGATACTGCGCCGCCACTTCATAGCGGAGTTTCTGTTCGGTGGCCTCGTATTCGGCGAGCAGGATCTGCAGGTCCCACCGCCGGTCGATGGCGGAGGTTCGAATTTCCTCCTCATTCCAGGCCGATGGGGCGAGATCGGATCCGGAAAGGACAAAATCGACCTCATGTTCGGGACGGAGGCCGATGACCTTTTTCAGGCGGTTCATGGCGGTTTTGCGTCGGGTCCGGAGCTCCTCCAGGCTGATTGTGAGCCGATCGACAACGACGCGAACCGTGTTCCAGTCGCGCTCGGAAATGCGTCCGGCACGATGAAGTGGGTAGGCGATGGTATAGATCCCGGCGTCGAAGTCCCTCTGAAGCTTGCCGATCGCCTTGCTCTCGGCCTGAATCCGTTCCACCTCGAGGAAACCCGACTTCAGTTCGCAGAAGAGATTCCATTCCGACTCGTGAAGCCGAGCCACCGACCGGCTGATTCGCGCACTGGCCTGGTCGTAGGCGGCCGAACGCTTTCCGGCTCCCAGGAGAGACCAGACGTCCAAAAGAAACCCCACCTTTCCTCGACGAGCGCCGCTCGTGCCGTTGTCGCTTCCGGTCAATCGAATCGCACTGATTCCCGAGACGGCAAGCAGCAGCGATTCCCGACCCTTGATCTCTTCCCGTCGTCGGTCCAGGAGTGGGCTCATCGTCAAGGCGGCGATGAACGCCTCCTCGAAGCTCAATCCGTCCTCCGGCGAAAAGACGACCTCCTTCGAAGAGAAGAGGCGCGTATTCTTCAGCCGTTGGAGTGCGATGCGGGTGCGCGCGCCGTCCCAGTCGAGACCTCTCGATTGTCGCGCCATGTCGGCGGGATCGACCGGCTTGGCCTTGTAGGAGGCACACGAAGCGAGGCCGAGCAGCAGGATCAGTCCGGTGAATCGATACATCTCGCTATTTCCTGTACCGACTGCAGGCACGAATGTGTTCGGAGACGGGTTCGAGGACCGAGCGTGACAGTTTCAACAGCTGGAGCGTTCTTTTGGATCGAATGCTGTAATGTACAAACCGTCCCTTGCGTTTACGATCGACAAGTCCACAGCAGTAAAGGCATTCTAGATGGAGGGAGGTGTTCGACTGGCTCAGGCCGACCGACTGAACGATCTCCGTTACATTTCTCGGACCCTTTCGAAGCGCCTCGAGAATGTCGAGCCTTGACTCGTCGCCTAGCCCCCGAAAAAACTTCGCCAGGATTTTCAGGTCTATCCCATCCGACATCGT
>JASMLP010000214.1 GCA_030748635.1 Planctomycetota bacterium | reverse complement strand
CCCCAAAGCCACAATCCCCGCTGCATTCCGAACGCTCAGAAACAACCGATCCATCGTCTATCAACTCCCATCGTTCCGTATCGCAATCTGCCCCGGACGATTTATTTGGAGATCCTCATGAAGGTGCATGAATACCAGGCCAAGGAGATCCTTGCCCATCACGGAGTTCCAACCCCTAAAGGCAAGGTCGTCCAAACCCCAGAAGAAGCCGCTCACGCATTTACCGAACTGGGAGGACCCGTTGCTGTTGTGAAAGCCCAGGTTCATGCTGGGGGAAGAGGTAAAGGGGGGGGCGTCCGACTAGTCCGGTCACCGGAAGAAGCGAGCGAAGCGGCCTCTGCCATCCTTGAAAAGCCACTTGTCACCCCCCAGACCGGACCGGAAGGTTGTAAGGTACAAAAATTACTGGTCGAAGAAGGCCTGGATATCGCCACCGAACTCTACCTTGGCCTGGTCCTCGATCGTGCGGAAGAAGCCCCCGTTGTCATGGCCAGTACCGAAGGTGGAGTGGAAATCGAAGAAGTTGCCCAGGAAAATCCTGACAAGATCCTGAAAGTGCATCTCTCGAGTCTTGATGGAATCAACGACGAAGAGACGAGCCGTCTCGCCAAGGGACTCGGCTTAGGAGCCGAAACTGCAGAATCGTTCCGAACCCTTCTGCAGGGATTCGTCAAGGCAGGACTTTCGCTCGACTCCTCACTCTGTGAAATCAACCCCCTGGTTGTTACAGGATCCGGTAACGTAATTGCACTCGACGCCAAGATGAATTTTGATGATAACGCTCTGTTCCGTCATCCCCAAATCGCCGATCTCAGAGACCTCGGCGAAGAAGACCCCGATGAAGTGGAAGCGGGAAAAGCCGGCTTGAGCTATATCAAACTGGACGGAAATATCGGCTGCATGGTGAACGGGGCCGGACTTGCCATGGGAACCATGGACATCATCAAACATCACGGTGGCGAACCGGCTAACTTTTTGGATGTCGGTGGAGGAGCGGACAAAGACCAGGTCAAAAAAGCTTTTCAGATCATCCTATCCGACCCCAAAGTACAGGCGGTACTCGTCAATATTTTTGGTGGCATCATGAAATGTGACACCATCGCCAACGGGATCCTCGGCGCACTGACCGAAATCGAGATGAAAATCCCACTTGTTGTCCGCTTGGAAGGTACCAATGTGGATAAGGGTAAAGAAATACTGAGAAATTCTGGTCTTGAATTGACCGCAGCCGACGATTTCGATGAAGCCGCTCGCCTGGTGGTCAAACTCGCTCAAGGCGGAAAATGAGTTCAAGGAGACGAATATGTCGATCCTGATCGATTCCAACACCAAGGTAGTTTGCCAGGGACTCGGCCGAGCAGGCCAGTTTCACGCACGCCAGATGATCGAATACGGAACCCAGGTCGTAGCTGGCGTACGCCCAGGTAAAGGGGGCGAATCCTTTGAAGGAGTTCCCATTTTCGACGAAGTCAAAGAGGCGGTTGAAAAGACCGGCGCGGACACCTCGGTCCTCTTCGTACCTGCTCCCTACGCGGGCCAAGCCATGATCGATGCTGGCGAGGCCGGTGCAAAACTGGTGATCTGCATCACCGAAGGTATTCCGACCTTTGATGTACTGAAGGCCAAACGACATCTGAATGAACTTGGTGTGCGCCTAGTAGGCCCGAACTGCCCAGGGGTGATCACACCAGGAGCCTGTAAAATCGGCATCATGCCCGGATACATTCATAAACCGGGCACCGTGGGCATAGTCAGCCGCAGCGGCACACTCACCTATGAAGCCGTCTGGCAGGTCGGCCAGATTGGCCGAGGTCAATCCACTTGCATCGGGATTGGTGGAGACCCTGTCATCGGTACCGGCTTCATCGATACCCTTAAACTCTTCCAGGAAGATCCCGACACCGAATCGGTTATTCTGATCGGAGAAATCGGGGGAACAGCCGAACAAGAAGCGGCCCGGTGGATTGCAAGTAACATGTCCAAACCCGTTGCCGCTTTCGTGGCTGGTCGTACCGCCCCCAAAGGAAAACGGATGGGCCATGCGGGAGCCATTATCGCTGGAGGAGAAGGCACCGCTCAGGAAAAGATAGAGATCTTTCGTGAATGTGGTGTCCACGTCTCCGAAAACCCGGCCTTGATCGGCCAGGCACTAGCCCGAGCTCTCGACGGAGCCGCCTGAGTCCTCAATCCTCGCCCGCCAGCTTGCGAAATTTGCGATCCAGATTGCGAACATCCACCCGCTCCACCCTCAGACGTGTTCCATCTAGTACATAAAAACCGTATCCCGTCGGTGTCTCTGGATCCACCACGACCGGACCCGGGAGAGGATGTCCATTCACATGAAGGTGACTGTGGCCCTCGATCTGGACAACTCTCACCACGTAACGGCTCTGACTTCCACCCGGCAGAAACTGACGGATCTCGCCAAACGGGAACTCCATCCTCCCGCTGACCCAACGAACGACCCGAAATCGTCCTCCGGTGAATATTTCCAGCCCCCATCCCTGCTCCAGCGACTGAGAGTGTCTGAAAATCACCGCCACCCCCCCTTCCTTCTGAGGGAGGAAAACCGGCTTCATTTCGATTTCGACTACAACCTGCTCAGTCGACCAACCCTGCGCAGTCAATACCGGGTGATAAAAAACGTTCTCTCCGGAGCCCTCGGAGCGCCCCGCATCCAGGATCAGATCTCCCCCTTCAATCTCAAGGATCACATCATCCTTATCCCGAATTGTCCTCCAGGATTGAATTCCATCCGCACGATCGAACGACTCCGTGAACAGTGAATCTTTGATCGGGTAAAAACGATTACCCGCTTCCGCATAAACGTCTTGAATGCCTTGACGCACCTCAGTCCGAAGCGAAAGGGCCTGAGAGTGCCCTGGCCTTATCTGAGTCAGTTTGGCAAGAAACCCCCATGCCTCGAACAGATGACCGGACCGAAATCTCTCCCGGCCGAGATTCAGAAGCGCCATGACCAGAAAGCGATTCCGCACCGACGACTTCTCTCCCGTTTCGAGACAGGCCAGAGCTTCCCTCCACCTCCCATGAACACACAGATACCAACCCCGGGAAACAGCATCCTGTGAAGACTCGGCAAAGGAGAGTCGACAGGTCGGTGACAATTCCTTCAGATCGATCCAACGACTTGCCCGTACTCGAATATCGGATATCTCGATGCGCATTCGCTCGGAGTCGACCGCCATCAACCGACGCTTATTGGCTTTTCCCCCTTCCTCTTCAATGAGGCAAAATTTACCGACTCTCTGACTAATCCCCCTCCAGATAGATGAATCAACAGCCATGTAACGCGAAATATCTCGCTCCGCGCCCCGAATCGCCTCCTGAGCCAACGGATTCGAGACTCTCTGAGATTCCAGCCAATTCCGAGCCTGAGAAAAGTCCCTCTGCGCCAGGAGCGGAATCAGTTCCTTGTCGGCTTTTGTTCGTACATTCTCGATCTGTACCTTTTCTTCCTTCTTCTTCTGTTCATTCCGGTTGCGTTTCTCAAAATCTTCCAGCCGCCGTCTCAACTCTTGCCATTCTGGTTGCCTCTCACCGATCACCAGTTTTTCCAACACTCCCAAATCTTCTCGAGCCCGTTTCAATCGATTCGCCTTCATATGAATGTGAAACTTCCGCAATCCACGACCCCATCGAGAATCGATCTCCTTTTGAAGATCCACTTCCAACTGCACGGGATAAATCGAAATCGTTTCCAGGTAGTCGGTCAGCACTTTTCCTTCCTGCTGCAAATGCATCAACGCTTTCCCGATCTCCCCTTCTTTTCGCAATGCGTTCACTTTCACTTGGATGTCCTGAGCCAGCTTGCGAGCGTTTTCGAGAAATTGCTCCCGTTCTCGGACTGTCCGGATTTGCAAGGGGACAATCTCGCGCTCGTAAAATGTGGTCTCCTGTAGCCTGAAGTCGGATTCGAACCCTTCGAGTACGCCCAAAGCCTTCTCGTATCGGCGTTGACTAATCTCCTCCTCGAAGGATGGACGCACGGACTCCCAGGCTTCCTCGGCCAGCTTCTCACGGCGAGCGACCAAGGAAAGAATTCGATTCTCAGCTTCTCGGGCGACATCTGAGCCGGGAAACGCGTCAATGACTTCATTTCGATAGCGCTCCATCACTTCATTCCAGGTTTCTGGCCGATGAGAACGTTCTTCCTCGAAACGTCGGGCTAACAAGAAAACCTGTTCCTGGACCTTTTGAGTGGAGGACAAATGAATATTTTCCGATCCATGTATCGGCTGCGAAATGACCAAACGGCCCGCTTTGTTTGAATCCGGATCTTTACGATTTTCTGGCCAACTTCCCCAAAGAACGAGAACCGCAATCCCGAACAGCGCTCCCCACCCCACAAAGACTCTCCGCCGATAGCGAGGATCAAACTGGAACTTGGAAGCGGAAAGTGGCTCTTTGCCGACCACAAGCAGTTGCAAGTCTGACAGCAAGGAGTCTAAATCCTGATACCGATCTGATCGCTGTCTCGCCATCATTTTCAGAATCACTCGACTGAATGTCGAAGGGATCTGAGGCACCAATTCGTTCGGGGACTCCGGATTTCCCAGCAGATGTTTCATCATGACTTCGAGTGGTCTTGAACCGACAAATGGCCTCTGGCCAGTTGCCAACTGATAAAACGTCACCCCCAAGCTGTAAATGTCGCTACGTACATCCAACGTCTGCCCACGACATTGCTCCGGCGACATATAGAAAGGTGTTCCCAAAATCTCATCCGAAAGCGTCAAATCCAGACTAGCTTCCAATTCGACGGCTAAGGAGAAATCCATCAGCCGTACACTCCCATCGGAAAGCAACATGATGTTTTCCGGTTTCACATCCCGGTGAACCACACCCACTTTTTGCAGAGCAACAAACCCTTCTGCAACATCTTTCACGATCTGAACCGCCTGATCGAGAGGCATTCGGCCAATTTGCTTGAGAACCTCCCCAAGATCCTGCCCCTCACAAAGCTCCATCACGATATACGCACGGCCCTGATCTTCTCCCACCTCATAGATACGGATCACATAGGGATGATCCACCTGAGCCATGGTTCGAGCTTCGCGGAGAAACCTGGCCATATGATCTGAATGTTCCGTTCCCCGGTCATTCAGGACCTTCACCGCGACTTCGAGATTGAATCCAACATGACGAGCACGATAGACAACACCCATGCCGCCTGAACCAATACACTCCAGAAGCTGGCATGGACCTAACGTGGTTCCCGACAACTCTTCGGCTAAACGCCCCTTCCCCCCTTCTGGAGGGGTCGGCGGGGTAAATAGGGCCAGATTCTGGCGCGTATTTCCCGGAAGTTGGTTTAGAGGAACTCTGCAGTTCGGGCAAACAGGAGGAAGTTCACCCTCAGCGCCCCGCTCAACAACCTCCTGACACTTGGGACAGAAGACAAACCCGGACCGAATTTTCCGGTAAATCTGCTCGATCATCGCCAGGTTCAGCAATCCACGCTTGACGAAAACCTGAGAAAGTCCGAGATGATCACCTCGGCGTGAAAGCTCCTGGCGTTCCTCGAGAACATCTCCGATCTGCCCATCGGTCAGACCCGCCATTTTCTTTGCTAACTGGCACAGAAGCTCATCATCGGATGGATTGGAATCAGGCGATCGATTCATCCTTGGTAACGTACTCCACGGTCATGCAGACCAGAAAGGGAAGCCGTAAATTTCATGCGCTTGACGAATTCCGCCCCATCAGGTTCGAAAGCTCCTTTCTGACTAAAGCCCGATACTTCAGACTGTTCTCTTGTCGTGCTATTGTATCGGCCCGAAGGTAATCTCACCAAACATCCCCATGAAACCTCCTTTAACCCACGAAAACGAATCCGCCCACGACTGCGTACAAAGAGCACTCCTGGAAGATGCCGCTTTTTCTGATCTGACTTCCCGTTCGGTGGTCGTCCCAGGACTTCAAGCAAATGCTCAGATCGTATCTCGTTCGAGAGGAGTGATCAGCGGCCTAACCATCGCTCGCATCACCTTTGAACTTCTCGACCCGAATACGACCTTCGACGCTTGCGTCAAAGACGGCGACTCGGTGTTGCCCGGAACGGTAATCGCTCGGATCCGATCCGAAGCCCGTTGCCTTCTCTCGGCGGAGAGAACCGCACTCAATTTTCTCGGCCACCTGTCCGGAATCGCCAGCTTCACCGCACTCCATGTTCAAGCTATATCTGATTTCCCGAACACTCGCATTGCCGACACCCGTAAAACCACTCCGGGTATCCGTCTATTCGAAAAACAGGCGGTTCTCGATGGCGGCGGGTGGTCTCATCGGGACAGCCTAGCTTCAGGTATTCTTGTAAAAGAGAACCATTTCCTCGCCGCCCAGCACTCCTGGGACAAGAGCAACTCCTTCGAAACCGCTTCGAAGAAAGCGGTTCAGGAGGCCCGAAATGCTCAGGTACCTTCAGGCATTGAAGTCGAAAACATAGAAGAGTTCCAGATAGCTCTGAATGCGGAACCTGACTTTATCCTTCTGGACAATATGACTCCCGAACTCGTCCGACAGGCGGTTGGAATGCGAGGTCAGAAATCCCACTCCCCTATCCTGGAAGTTTCTGGAGGCATTACCCTTGACACACTTCCAGCGTTTGCCGCAGCCGGAGTTGACCGGATCTCTATCGGAGGGATCACTCATTCCGCCCCCAACCTGGACCTAAGCCTGCTCATTGAAGAGATCTTCGAGCCTATCCACCACCCGACATTCCGATACTTCGAGGTGAATTCGACCATGGATCAAGCCTGGGAGAAGTTGGATCAACTCGAAAGACCTTCTGGGCTCGTCGTTCGAGCCGAACGCCAAACTCACGGCCGAGGTCGTCAAGGCCGTCCCTGGGATAGTCGCCCTGAAATGGGTCTCTGGTTCAGTTATCTATTGACCTCTTCCGAAAGAAACCCGATGGAATGGACAGTAGCCGTCGCGGTAGGCGTTGTACGGGTCCTGGCCACATTTTTGCCCAAATCGTGTCCCTTGCACATCAAGTGGCCCAACGACATCCTCATCGAGGGCCGAAAAGTATGCGGTATTTTGGCTGAAACACGCAGCGATTACCCCGGAGCGATCTTGGCGGGCATCGGAGTCAATGTTCTCCACCAATCCAACGATTTTCCGCCAGAACTGAAAGAGATCGCTACCAGTTTGGCTCAGTGGACCCCCTCTCCACCCAATCGAGAAGACCTTTTTACTCGATTGATAGAAGCGTTGGACCAGATCGCCCAGGAACTGGAATCGGGCGAATTTCAATCGATCGAACGCGAATGGCAAAATGCATCCGCGTCCATTGGGAAGCCGATCAAAATCCAGGTCGGAAAGGATGAAATCCAAGGCACTTTGATTCGACTCACACTCAAAGAGGGCCTGACACTCCAACTCGAAAACGGCCAGGAGCAAACTTTTCGAAGTGAGCACACAATTCTGAGCGAATAAATCCTCGCCCGCTCCTTCCCGAAACCGACGAGGCGCATCCTAAGAATGCGCCTCGATCCTATTCGGAAGGGCAGAAGACGTACAAACGCCAGCTCAAGACCAGACTATTCTTCGCTTGGTCTTCCCGCCAGAGTGACCTTGACGGAGTGGACCTTGCCGTCTCTCCGAAAAGTCAACTCGACCTGTGTGCCTTTTCTGCGCCGAGAAAGTAGGGCAACCAGAACTTCCGGGTCGGGAGTCGGCTTGCCATTCACCGCGGTCAAAACATCCCCAGCCTTCAAGCCACTCTCGGCGGCAGGAAATCCCTGGATGACCTCACCGATACGAACCCCACCTTCAGCAGGATTTTCGGCATCAATCCGGACGCCTAAAAATCCTTTATTCGAATCCGAGTTCTGACGCCTTTCACGCTCCACCGAGTTACGACCTCCCGAGCGCTTTTGCTTTTCCTTGCCGCCCATGAATTGACGCAACATGTCCATCGCGTTCTTCCCGGACGGGGCTTCATAAGCAACCGGTGCCTCGACGACGAGACCGTTTTTCAGTTGGTCCAGAACCTTCAAAACTCGATGAATTGGCGTGGCATAGGAACTGCCGCGATAGAAGTTCGCCACATTGATTCCGATCAACTTACCTTTCGAGTTGAAAAGCCCTGAGCCGAACATGTTGGCGGAAAGATTCGTGTCGTGCTGAACCACCTCGTCGTATCTCCGAAGAGGAGTCAGGTTGGGCTTGCCGAACATTCCAAAGAGTCCTAGAGCTGGAGCTTTTCGCTTTCCACCGATCTTACGACCCGTAGCACTGACGGCCCCCACCCGAAGAGGTCCCTTGGCACTTCCCCCACTCAAGACCCAATCTCCAGGCTGCAACTTGGAAGAATTTCCCAAAGAAGCTGCAGAGAGGGGTTGCTGAACATTCTCGACCCGCAGAAGAGCCACATCGAGATTCCCTTCACGACCCACCACCTTCGTAGCCAAAGTCCGGCCCGAAACGAGGCGAACGTCTACTCGATCTCGCCCTTGAACCAGTCGTTCGCTGGTGAGAACCCACCCCTGCGAATCGATAATTACTCCATATCCGACGGCATTCCCATCGACAACGATTTTCACAGTAGACCGGGCGACCCTCAGTCCCCGTTGGAAAAAAGCGCGACGCAGCAAAACATCTCGAACCAATCCCTTGTAGCCGAATGTCAGAAGAACAGCCTGATCTCTACCATTTCGACTGACTTCAGCGAGAGTGGTCTCACCAGGCTGAAAATATCCGGTCGTTTGCTCGACATCTTCGGGATTCCGTATGGGAAGCCCCCCCAGCTTGGTAAGACGGTCCCCAACCTGAAGTCCTCCCATTTCCGCGGTGCCACCGGTTTCAAGCTTCTCGATTCGAACTCCCATCTCATCGGCCCCAAACGTGGCATTCATGGAAGCCACCTTGCGAGGAGTTTTTCCTCGCCCCATGAACATCTTGAGAATCCCGCCGAGTGGACTATTTCCAAACATCTTTTGAAGATCTGCCGGATCGAATTCCTTCTGCATCTCCTGCATAACCTTCATCATGTTTTCAGCATTCCGGCCCTCTACATCTTGACCGGTTTTCATCGATTGGATATCCGGCTTGATCTCGTTGATCGGCACGGCATAAGCGCTGTCATTCACGATCAAAATTGCACCGTTGATCCCGATCAACTCCCCCTTCAGATTGATCAACGGTCCCCCGCTGTTCCCACCAAAGATCGGACAGTCCGTTTTGATGGCATCATCGTAGAACTTCTTGTTCATCTGCACCGGAAGCTGTTTGTGTTTTCCTCGTACCCGACCCACCGCGACTGCCGGCTGTAAATCCTTGTAGGGCCCTCCAGGATGCCCCAAGGCCACAACCCAGTCCCGGATCTGAACCGCATCGGAATCACCCAACGGAAAAGGATCGAGCCCTTCGGCGTCGATCTTGATAAGCCCATAGTCGTTCGTGGAGTTCATCCCTAGTTTTCGAGCGACATATTCCTTCCCATCTGAGGTAACTACAGTGAGTTTTGTTCCCGGCTCGATTACGTGAGCACAACTCAGAATAAGGCCATCGGAGGTCAAAATAGCTCCTGACCCGAATCCCGATTTTTCACCGACCTGGATTCGGATACACACCGTGCGAGGGATCGAAGCCCGAACCACTTTCTTGACTGTCTTCGAGACATCGAGGACGAGTTCCTCCTCCATGGTTCCTTGAGCATAAATGGCCGCTGGGGACACAAAAGTGAAGAGAAAGGCAAATACGAACCCCATGACAAGGAAGGGTTTGCGATCGAACATGGTGAACTCCTTAATTAACCGGGCTAGAATTCCATAATCTTCCGATGGTGAGGAACTGATACGAATCGACCACACCGGATGTTTGGAATTCCACGGATTAACCGTCGGAAACGGCAAATCCCGACATCATTCAGGAGGAACACTTCTCTGACTGGACACGCATCCGGGTCCAAATTTCAGGAGGTCGTCACCGAAATCACAAGAGCGGGATCTACACCCTTTAGTCGGACCGGGACTTCGATTCGGAGCCCGAACGCCCAAACTCGGGATTTTCGATCTGCGGAATCGGTAAGGAAATCTCTTCACGCGCAGATAGTCCCGCCAGATCCTCTACCGTCAACCGGAACCGGTACTCTTGAACATCGGACTGTACCTCGGTCTGGGGCGGCTTCCATTCCAGGACACCGCTGGGAGAAAACTTGTCGCCAAGTGGACGCCACGCCTCGGAAGGTCGCAATCGGTATTCAATTCGAACCGGATGTTCGTCGAGATTCTCATCCTGAGCCTCCCAGCAAAGTAGAAATTTGCCGGAAATCGGGGCTCGATCTCCTCTCTCGATCCACCGGACTCTGGGAGCTCTTCTATCGACGACAATCAAAAACTGAGGACGCACTCCAGCCTCGGGTGTAATCATTCCCACGACCGGACCTTCACCAATCGATACGTACCGGAATCCGTAACGTCCATCCCTCTGGAGGGAAAAGACAACCTGCGTCTTTTCTAATCGAGGGGGAGCCGAAGGGATCCATGTTTTTCCCTCATCCTGAGTACAAAACCAGATGCCCAGCATCTCTTTGTCCAATTCGGACCGCACCGATTTCTGTAGGTCCTCCACAAACGACCTATCCAGGCGCACTGTAGAGGAACGTCTATATTCCACCCGATCCGGCATCGTGGTCGAAATGACGTAGGCCGCATGACCGTGACTACCAGGTTCCAACCCTCCCGGATGAAGAGCAAGATCAGAACCCTCACGAAGATGGGAAGTTTCGCCCCCCCCCATCAAACGGGAGTCCGTTCCCGATTCCTGGGGACCGGTTGTGATGTGCATGCTTGCACAACCAGTAGTCAGAGTGAGCAGTCCAACGACGATCCACCCCACAGCTAAATGCTGGATCATAATGCGTATTCTCATAAGGCCTTAACTTATTTCGAGGCTTTCAATCATACCAGGCAATTACGAAATTGCGACTATATTGAAACTTT
>JASMLP010000213.1 GCA_030748635.1 Planctomycetota bacterium | reverse complement strand
CGGAAGGGCTTGTATTTCGAAGGGGCTGGGGTGGTCGGTTTGGGCGCGGTGGGCCGGCAGCCGATAAGCGGAAGGAGGGTGAGAAAGGCCAAGAGGAGGGCAGTGAGCCCTTTCCGGTTGAACGTGGTCATGAATTGTATTCCCTGTCAAATGTGAGCCGTCAAGTCTCACAACGCTGGAGGTTGTTAACGCAAGTGGCGTGCCGAACTGGAAAGCGCGTTTTCTGGCTTCAATTAATTCAATGATCGAAACGCTTTCTTGATTCTCGGTTTCAGGACGGAGTGTGGTTGCTACTCCTCGAAACAGGTCGACCGCTCGGATCGAGAGAAAAGGAAACAGTTCATTGGGAAGGGGTGCGGGTGAGACCGAAACCCCAAATCGTTCGGATGTCGTGCCAGGTTGGCATGTTTTGGGGGAGGAGTCGAATGCCTGGGAAGATCGTAACTTGTTGTTGTTTTTTGATTTATGTTATTCGTCTCCTCCGGCACGTGACTTGCGAATTTGTTTTTCACTTCCCTATTTGGATCACATTTCAAAGCCCGGATCTGGAGGATTCACCATGGATGTAAGCAGATTCACCGAAAAGGTACGCCTTGCGCTGGCTTCGGCTCAGAATGAGGCGATTCGTCGTCGCCATCAGGAGCTTGACGGAGAACACCTCTGCCTTGCTCTGGTCGAGCAGGAGGGAGGACTGGTCGTCCGCGTTCTTCAGAAACTGGAGATCGACCCGGGGTCGCTTGCGGACCGGGTGCGTGAAGCGTTAGACCGGTTGCCTTCGGTGACCGGACCGGGTGCTCCCGCCGGGGAACTTCGCTTGCCGGCTCGGATGCGGGCGCTTCTGGTGCGCGCAGAGGAAGAAGCGGAGAAGATGAAGGACGCGTTTCTTTCGAGTGAACATCTCTTGCTGGCTCTGATCGGGGAGGGAGACTCCACGGTGGCGGGACAAATCCTGGCCGAGATCGGTGTCACCCGGGATCGAGTGCTGTCCGCGTTGGGGGAGATTCGCGGCAATCGTCGAGTGACCAGCGAGCATCCGGAGGCGACCTATGAAGTTCTGGAACGATTCGGGCGAGACCTGGTGGCGGACGCTCGAGAGGGTCGACTCGACCCGGTCATCGGACGTGATGCGGAGATTCGCCGCATCGTCCAGGTCCTCTGTCGGCGCACCAAGAACAACCCGGTTCTGATCGGGGAGCCTGGGGTGGGGAAGACCGCGATCGCCGAGGGCTTGGCCCAGCGGATCGTTCGAGGCGATGTGCCCGAAGGGCTTCGGGATCGGACGCTCTTTGCTCTCGACATGGGGGCTCTGGTGGCGGGTGCGAAGTATCGGGGCGAGTTTGAAGAACGCCTGAAGGCCGTTCTGCAGGAGGTCACCGAGAGTGACGGGCGGATTCTTCTTTTCATCGATGAATTGCACACCATCGTCGGAGCGGGTAAGGGGGAAGGAGCCATGGATGCGGGTAATCTCCTCAAGCCGATGCTCGCTCGAGGAGAGTTGCACTGTATCGGGGCCACGACTTTGGATGAATACCGTGAACATATCGAAAAGGATCCGGCGCTCGAGCGACGCTTTCAGCCGGTCCGGGTCGGTGAGCCGACGGTCGAGGATACGATCTCGATCCTTCGCGGACTCAAGGAGCGGTACGAAGTGCATCATGGGGTGCGCATCACCGACGCGGCTCTGGTGGCGGCCGGTGTTCTTTCCGAGCGGTATGTCACCGATCGGTTTCTTCCCGACAAGGCGATCGATCTCGTCGACGAGGCCGCGGCGCGTCTGCGCTCGGAGATCGATTCGGTGCCCCGCGCTCTCGACGACGTTTCGCGACGGGTGCTGCAACTGGAGATCGAGGAGCAGGCGCTCTCGAAGGAGAAGGACAAGGCCTCCCGGGCGCGAATCAAGGTGCTTCGCAATGAATTGGCCTCCCTCCGGGAAGAGTCCGATGCGTTACGGGCTCGCTGGGAGCACGAAAAACAGGCCCTGACCGAGGTCCGTCAGGTGAGAGAGGAGATCGAGGAGGTTCGTCGCGCCATGGAAGAGGCCGAACGGACCTACGATCTCAATCGTGCGGCAGAACTCCGCTACGGAACCCTGGCCGAACTGGAGACGCGGTTGCTCGAGAGTGAGGAGTCTCTGCATACGCTTACCACTGCGGAGGGGGCTCTGCTCCAGGAAGAGGTCACCGAACATGCGGTGGCCGATGTCGTGAGCGGCTGGACAGGAGTTCCGGTGCACCGATTGCGTGAAGGGGAAAGGGAGAAGGTTCTGCATCTGGGGCGTCGTCTTCACGAACGGGTCGTGGGTCAAGAGGAGGCGGTTCGCGCAGTGGCGGATGCGGTGCTCCGGTCACGAGCTGGGGTTCGGGATCCGAAGCGTCCGGTCGGATCGTTTCTCTTTCTTGGACCGACCGGGGTCGGTAAGACCGAACTCGCCCGCTCGTTGGCCGCAACTCTCTTCGACGATCCCGGTCACATGGTGCGACTGGACATGTCCGAATACATGGAGCGTCACTCCGTTTCTCGACTTCTCGGTGCGCCTCCGGGCTATATCGGTCACGATCAAGGCGGTCAACTCACCGAGGCGGTGCGGCGCTGCCCCTATTCGGTGATCCTCTTTGACGAGGTCGAGAAGGCCCACCCAGAGGTCTGGAACACGTTGCTCCAGATCCTTGACGAAGGACATGTGACGGACTCTCGGGGTCGGCGAGTGGATTTCAAGAATACGGTGCTGATCCTCACTTCTAACATCGGCAGCGAACTCCTTCTCGAGGGGGTGCGCGCGGGAGAGATTCCCAGCAAGGTGGTCGAGGCGGTGCGGGCACAACTCCGGGCTTGTTTTCGGCCCGAGTTTCTCAACCGGATCGAAGAGACGGTGCTCTTCAAGCCGCTTCGACCCGAGGAGATCGAACAGATTGCCGGACTGCTCGTGGACGAACTCCAGGAGCGTCTGGTCGATCAACGCATCACCCTCGACCTCAATACGGACGCGCGTCGCTGGCTGGCGGAACGCGGCTACGATCCGGCGTTTGGAGCGCGACCTCTCAAGCGGGTCTTGGCCCGTGAGTTGGAGACCCCTCTGGCTCGGCTTCTGGTCTCGGGAGAGGTCGGCGAAGGGGATACGGTTCGGGTGACCTCGGTGGAGGATCGCCTCGTTCTCACGGCAGTCTCGACGCTTCCCGCGAAGACATCGGAAAGGAGCGAAACGCACGAGGAAGCCGAGGTGTGCGCTGGGGCCGGATCGCATTTCTCATGAACCCGCGGTTTGGACGCGGGTTTTTTAATTCTTAAGTCATTGCAGTACAATTGGTTAACTATGAAACTCCCCGAAATGGTCTCGATATTTTGAGATTCTTGAAAGGGGGTCTCCTTTTTCACGGATCGAAGGGTGGATCGCAACCCCTACACTTGAAGGAGATATTCCGATGCGAAGAACCTATCGACCCCTTGATTGCTCCCATTTGATGACCCGTTCCCGTTTCTCGACCCGCCGAGGCGCTCGTTCGGTAAACCGAGCCGGTTTTATCGTGGGTCCCGTTCATATCATCGATCCGACCGATCGGGTGGCCGGTTTTGCCGGTTTTGATCCCGGTCCGATCGGGATCGCACCGCTTCGGAGTTCCTGAGGTCTCCCTTCGGGGTCCGTATTTGGACTTCCGCGATGGGCATGTGGCAGGCGTTCTTCGCATTCGGAGAACGCCTGTTTGCGATACGCCATCCTCCCGTTGACGGTGAGTCGAAGAGAGTTGCTTCAGTGGACCCGGACGCGAGGGTCGATCGCTCGGCGCAAGATCGCTACTGACTTTGCGATTTCAGATACGCTTCGATCTGCTTTCGTTGCGAACTCTCGGGGTGAATTTTCAGATGGGTTTTGAAGTCGAGGATCGCCTTGTCGTGTTCCCGAAGGGAGCGGTGGGCAATGCCGCGGATCAGATAGGCGGATTCGAGGTTGGGGCGAAGTTCGATGGCCCGGGAGCAGTCGCTGATCGCGTTTCGGAACTGCTTCATCTTGAAGTGAGAAAAGCCGCGATTCCGGTAACTTTCGAAGTTGCGGGGATCGATCAGAATCGATTGGGAGTAATCGGCAATGGCTTTCTGGTGTTGATTGCTCGCCGTGAAGGAGTTTCCTCGATAGAGGAATGGCCTGGGGTCGTTGGGGGTGATTTCGATTGTTCGACCAAAATCGAGAATCGCCTTGGCGTGGTTCTTTTGTTCTTGGTGGGCTCGACCTCGAATGAAATAGGCGGATGGGTGTTGGGGGTCGATTTTGAGGATGCGGTTGCAATCGGCGATCGTTTCGGGAAGGCGCTTTCGGAGGAGGAGTAACCCCGCGCGGTTGTTGAGGTTTTCGGTGTTCTTCGGGTCGAGTTCAAAGACCTGCTTGAAGCTCATGATTGCCGCATCGATTTGTCCCTGGCGATAGAGGATTTTTCCTCGCGTTGCGTGGTGGATCGGCTTTTTGGGGGCGAGTTCGATTGCCCGGTTGATGTCGGCGAGAGCTTCGGGGTAGCGCTTCAAAAAGAAATTGGCGTCACTTCTAAGGAGGTAGGGCGAGGGGTTTCTCGGCTCGAGTTCGATGACCTTGGAAAAGTCGGCAAGAGCGTCCGGATAACGCTGGGTCGTCATGTAGGTACGGCCCCGGTTGTAATAGCCTCTGGGATCTTTCGCTTCGATCTCGATAACCTTGGAAAAGTTGACGAGGGCCTCGGGGTAACGCTTGAGTAATTTGTAGATTCGTCCGCGAAGGAAATACCCTTTCGCGTAGCGAGGGTTGAGTTCGATCGTCCGAGAGCAGTCGGCGAGCGCTTTGGGATAACGCCCCTGTTGAATATTAATGGTGGTTCGATTGGTGTAGGCGATGATGTTTTTGGGGTCGATTTTCAGAACTTTTTCGCAATCTTCGAGAGCTTCCTCGAAGCGTCGGAGGTTCTGGAGGACGAGGCAGCGATTGTTGTAGGCGCCGACATTTTTAGGGTCGAGTTCGAGGCTTCTCGAAAAATCGGAGAGCGCTTCGGGGTAACGCTTCATTTTGCTATAGATGATTCCTCGGTTGTTGTAGGCGCCGCCGAAGGCGGGGTTGATTTCGATCGCCTTGGTGAAGTCCCGGAGCGCTTCGGGCAACCGATTCAGATAGGAGTAGACACTGCCCCGATTGCTGTAGGTGTCGCTCTGATTGGGTCGAAGTTCGATGGCGAGAGTGTAGTCGGATAGCGCCTGGGGAAAACTCCCCATTTGCATGTGGCAAATAGCCCGGTTGTTGTAGGCCCCGGAGTGATTGGGGTCGAGTTCAAGGGCTTTGGTGTAGTGAAGGATTGCTTGGTCGAACTCTTTCCTCGATCGGTGGAGGAGGCCTTGCGAGTGATAATCATTTGCCGTTAAGAGTTCCTTTTGGGGGGAGGATTGAGGGATTCGGCTGAGTCGTCTTTCGATCTGTTGCCACGCCCCCGAATTGATTCCCAGGCGGTTTCGGGTTTCGACCAGGAGCGACTGGGCTTCGGGGCGACGGGTATTGCACAGGGCTTCCCCGGCTTCGACGACCAGTTCCTGGTCGTGAAGGACGTTCAACCAGCGCCCGAGAGGAGCGATACATTCAGGGAGTCCTAGGCGACCGAGCACCCGGCAGGCGAAGCGAGCCTGATCACGTTCGGATTGGCTCCAGGTGGCTCGAGGGCCGGGTTGCTGAAGCTTGTTCGCTAGTTCGAGAAGGGTCTGGTCGAGTATTTCGACGGTTTGAAGATCCCGGTAGGCAAGGGCCTCGGCGCAGTAGTCGGGGAGGAGGGGAGATCCGGGTGGACGGTTTGTACGGGATAGTCCCTGTTTCAGGTCGTCGAGAATGAAAAGAAGTCGTCGAGATCGCCAGGCCAGAAGTTCCGCTTCGGTCGACTCCACCTGTTTCAGAAACGTTTCGATATCTTGTCGGGAGATCCCGAACTCCTCGAGTCGTTCGAACGCCTCCCGCGCGAGCAGGTAGTCCCGACCCCCCAGGGCGATCCAGCCGATCGAGAGCCCGACTTCCCTCCGCTTGTCACGCAACGTGTTGTTATCCGGGCGGAGTCGAAGAGCTTCTTCGAGGTGACGCGCCGCGGCCAGGTAGGCTCGCAGAGTTCGCTGACGCAACTCTTTTTCTTGAGGAAGTTCTCGAAACTCGAGTCCGGAGACCTTGTCGATGACCGGACGCATTTTCGTGAGCTTGGAAAGAATTTTATCGGATACCTCGAGAGTCAGGGCTCGAGTCCGAGCCGCTTGGAACTGGTGATCAAGCTTCTGTTGTCGGGTAGCGATTCGACTCTGACGCTCCTGTTGTTCTCTCCAGGCTTGCCAGCCGAGAAGGCTGCCGGCGAAGAGCATCATGAGAGTGACGGCAAGGCAGATCGCTCGGTTGCGAGCCAACCACTTGGTCAATCGCTGGACCGGGGTGTAGCTGGCGGCGGAAAGGGTTTGCCCGGCGAGGTAGGCTTCGATGTCGGACTGGAGTTCGGGGACGCTGGGGTAACGGTCCTCCGGGTCCAGCGCCATCGCTTTGAGGACCACGGCTTCGAGTTCACGAGGAACGTGGGCGCGGGGGGACCGTTGGCGGGGGGGGTCGAAGATACCCTGGGTGATTCGGCCCAGAATCTGGACCCGTTCCGCTCCTCCGAAGGGGCGCTCGAGAGTCAGGATTTGGTAGAGAATGACTCCCAGGCAATAGATATCGCTTCGTTCGTTAATGGCGTCGATTCGTCCCTGCGCTTGTTCGGGTGACATATAGCTCGGAGTCCCCAGAATCATTCCGTCTTGGGTTTCAAGGGGATCGAATGAATCCGACACTTTTTCGTCTTCAGCTGGAGTGGGGTCGAGGTCGGGTTGCCCCATCCTTTTGGCGATGCCCCAGTCCATGACCAGCACCTCCCCGAATTCACCGAGCATGATGTTGGGCGGCTTGAGGTCGCGATGGACGATGCCGTGGGCGTGGGCGAAGGCGACGGCGTCGCACACTTTCAGGTAGGAACGGAGGAACGAAGTTCCGTCATAAAGTTGCGAAGATTGCCGGGCGGTTCCCAGTCGCTCTTCGAGGATTTCGCCGAGGGATTTCCCTGAAACGTGCTTCATGATGAAGTAGGAGGATCCGTCAGGCATCGTACCCATGTCGTGAATGGGGATAATATTGGGGTGATCGAGACCGCCCGTGATTTGAGCCTCTTGTCGGAAACGAGCGAGCTGGTAGTGGCCCGCTTTGAGGTCGGGGCGCAAAATTTTGATGGCGACGGTGCGTTTCATGTCGGGGTCGTAGGCGGTGAGTACCTGTCCGCTGCCCCCGACGGCAAGGGGGGTAATCTCCTCGTAGCGTCCGAAATCGAATTTTGGTTCGGTTTCTGGGAGGCCCAGACTCGAAATCTTTCCCCTCGAGGCCTCGTTGATCGTCTTGTCGTGGTGATCACTCATTACAAGGCTGATTGTACCGGAGAGATTCTCGAAAGGAGAAGGGTGGGGCCACTTGCGGATCTGCATCGGAAACGTAGAGTGATTGAACCTCACCCACAATTGAAAGGAATTGGTACCGTGTCAACAGCTTCTCTCGAAATCCCAGAAATTCAGCCGAGCCCTCGCATTCAGTCGTTTCTCTCCGGCGCCAAACAGTTGTTGATCGGTGGTCAGTGGCGTAATGCGGCCAGCGGTGAAACTTTTCCGGTTTTCAATCCAGCAACCGGAGAGACTATCGCAAAGGTCGCTGCCGGGAATGCCGCCGATATTGACGCTGCGGTTTCAGCGGCAAGGGCGGTGTTCGACGACTCAAAACACGCCTGGAATCGGATGACTCCCAGTCAGCGTGGTCGGATCATCTGGAAGATCGGTGATCTCCTCCTCGAAAATCTGGAGGAATTCGCCGAACTCGAAAGTCTGGACAACGGCAAGCCAGTGGGGGTGGCTCGGGTTGCTGATGTGCCTCTTTCCGCGGACATTTTTCACTATATGGCTGGTTGGGCCACCAAGATCGAGGGGAACACGATTCCGATTTCGGTGCCTTATGCACCGAGGGCAGAGTTCCATGCCTTCACCCTACGCGAGCCGATCGGCGTTGTGGGGCAGATTATTCCCTGGAATTTCCCGTTGCTCATGGCGGCGTGGAAACTCGGTCCTGTGCTCGCTACCGGCAATACGGTGGTTCTCAAGCCGGCTGAACAGACCCCTCTTACCGCGCTCCGACTGGGGGAACTCATTCAGGAAGCGGGGATCCCGGATGGTGTAGTGAACATTGTGACCGGCTTCGGGGAAACAGCCGGAGCTCCTCTGGCAGCTCATGAGGGCGTCGACAAGATCGCTTTCACCGGTTCGACCGAGGTCGGCAAGATGATTGTCCAAGCCGCCGGTTCGAATCTGAAAAAAGTCACACTCGAACTCGGAGGCAAGTCGCCCAATATCGTTTTCCAGGACAACGGAAATCTGGATGCGACCATCGCCGGAGCCGCCAGCGCCATTTTCTTCAATCATGGTCAGTGCTGTTGTGCTGGATCGCGACTCTATGTGGAGCAGGCGATTTTCGATGATGTTGTTTCGGGGGTAGCGGAGGCCGCCCGAAAGATCAAACTCGGCCCCGGATTGGCTAAGGGTACGGAGATGGGGCCGTTGGTTTCCGATGAGCAGTTACAGCGGGTCACCGGGTACCTGAATGCGGGCCAAGAGGCGGGAGCCAATATCGTCGCTGGGGGGCAACAGCGGGGAGATCGGGGATATTTCGTCTCTCCCACGGTGATTCAGGACACCCGGGAAGATATGAGTATCGTCCGCGAGGAAATCTTCGGGCCGGTGGTGGTTGTCGATCCGTTTGAAGATATCGAAGAGATCATTACG
>JASMLP010000212.1 GCA_030748635.1 Planctomycetota bacterium | reverse complement strand
CAGTGGGAACGCGAGGCCCTGCGAGCCCAAGACCTCGGAATCCGCACTGTCTGCGCTCGAATCGGAGTGGTACTGGCGTTAGAGGGTGGAGCTCTCGAAAAAATGCTTCTCCCGTTCAAACTGGGCCTGGGAGGGCGACTGGGAAACGGGCAACAGTGGTTTAGCTGGATTCATATCCACGATGTGGTCGGTCTCCTTCTCCACGCAGCCAACTCGAACGATATGGAAGGACCGCTGAACGTGGTGGCTCCAGACCCCGTTACCAATCGTCAGTTCACCCGAGCCATGGGGCGTGCGCTCTGGCGACCGACCCTCTTTCCCGCACCGGCATTCGGACTTCGACTGGCTCTGGGCGAAATGGCCGAAGCCCTTCTCCTCTCCTCCCAGCGCATACACCCGACAAAAGCACAAAAAAGTGGCTTCGCCTTCCAGCACCCTGAAATCAACGAAGCCCTCGAAGATCTCCTCGGCCCTCACTCCTGACATCCAACTCCCCAACCCATGTTTCGACACGAATACCACCTGGTACGTGAACAGATTCTGACCTCGCCGCTCGAAGAGGTTTTCCAGTACTTCGCCGATGCCGGAAATCTCCAGGAACTGACTCCAGCATGGCTCCACTTCCACATTCACACCCCGCTACCGATCGAAATGAGCCAAGACGTTCTCATCGATTATTCATTGCGCCTCTTCGCCATTCCGATCCGATGGCGAACCCAAATCCTGATCTGGGATCCCCCAAATCGTTTTGTTGACATCCAACTGAAGGGTCCCTACAAAACCTGGCGCCATACCCACGAATTTATCCCGGATCACAGAGGAACCCGGGTTATCGACCGAGTCCTCTACGAACTCCCTCTCTCACCCTTTGGACGTCTGGTGCACCCCTTGTTCGTCCGTCCGTCTTTGGAGCGAATTTTCGACTACCGAAGAGATCAGATGGCTCGACGCTTCGATACGAGACCCCTAACACCGGGTATCTGATTCTTCATCTTAGCGTGCGCTGAAAACCGGCTGACAAATATCCGGACTGGATGGGATCAATTTTTCCTGGAGAATCCAACGAGGGTCTCCCGATCGCCGTCTATCCCGCGTCGTATCGCCACTCTCAAAAGAACTCAACTCCAACGCGATCTCCACCCTCCTGGTCGCGCACCGACTCTCCCTTTCGATTCACCACCGGCAAATGGATCTACTCGGCTACGGACTCCGCTGGAACCCAGACGAACTCCCCGGTATCCTCGGACTGGATTCAGATACCGTTCCTCATGGCTCAGGGGGCTCGTTTGGCTACTACCGATTCTGTCAGTGAACTCATGCGGCGATATTGGTCTCGACTTTCACCACTTCCGGGAGGCAAAAAACTTTTCAGCTTTTTTGTGGGACGAATGGCTCCTTATACAGGAACCATCGGAGCGACCATCATGGAGCTGCGCCCCGGCTATTCGAAGGTAATCCTTCGAGATCGGCGCCGAGTTCGCAACCACCTTCGATCAATCCACGCCATCGCTCTTATGAACCTAGCCGAAGTGTCAACCGGACTGGCCATGCTAGTCAGTTTGCCGGACGATGCCCGTGGCATCCTCGCCGGACTCTCCATGGAATACAAAAAGAAAGCCCGAGGCCTTCTGACCGCCGAATGTCATTGCAATATCAGTTCTTCCAACGAACGGCGCGAAGTAGAAATCGAGGGGGTTATCAAAAACAGTGAGGACGAGATCGTCGCCATCGGAAAAGCTCGATGGTTGATCGGCCCCACGAAAAAGAAGGAGGCGGCATGAACCTCTCTTCCACTCCTCTTACCCAGGCATTAGGAATCGAAGTTCCTCTCATTTGTGGTGCCATGTATCCTTGCTCGAACCCAGAACTCGTTGCGGCTGTTTCCGAAGCTGGCGGAATAGGAATAGTTCAACCCATGACGCTTACCTATGTCTGCGGGTGGGATTTTCGAAAAGGCTTGAGTCATATCCGGTCACTCACCGATCGTCCCATTGGGGTCAATCTGATCATCGAGCAGAGCTCAAAAGTCTACCTGAAGCGGTGTGAGGAGTGGCTCGACATCTCACTCGAAGAAGGGATCACATTCTTTGTCACCGCCCTGGGAAAACCCGACTGGGTTGTTCGCCGAGCCCACCCCGAAGGCGCCATCGTCTATCACGATGTCACCGCACGAAAATGGGCCGAACGAGCGCTCGATGGAGGTGTTGACGGCTTCATCTGCGTAACCAATCGCGCCGGTGGACACGCAGGAGACCAAACCTCCGATCAGCTTTTCGAAGATATTCAACCGCTAGGCAAGCCGATGGTCTGCGCGGGAGGAGTCGGCGATGAGGAGACTTTTGTTCGAGTCATCAAGCGAGGTTTTGCGGGTGCTCAGCTTGGGACAAGGTTCATCGCAACGAATGAGTGTCATTCCCACACCGACTACAAACAGGCCATCATCGACGCCCAAGCCGAAGATATCGTCTTGACCGAACGGATCACCGGAGTCCCGGTCTCGATCATCAAGACCCCTTATATCGAAAAAACAGGCACTCGCGCCGGCCCCTTGGCACGTTGGCTTCTCCGCGGCAACAAAACCAAGCATTGGGCTCGTGCCTGGTACAGTTTGAAATCCTTCTGGTCCCTCAAACGCGCATCTGTCCGTGGCATGTCTTACAAAGATTATTTTCAGGCGGGAAAAAGTGTCGAAGGTATTCAATCCGTAGAGCCGGCAGGAGACATCGTACGCTCCTACGCGCAGGCTCTGTCCGAACAGGCTTCAAAAAGCTCCATTCCTGACTAAAACCTGACCTCACCCATGGAATCCAACAAACAGAACTCTTTCCTCCAAGACGACCGAAGACTTCACCGATGAAAACCGAATATTCCTGGGTTCTACGCATTCTCGTCACCGTTTTTTTCGCGATGAATCTGTCAGCCCAAGACCCACTCCTTCGAGTTCCAAACGAAAAGGAATTCGAGGAAGAGAGAATGCTGATGCGAGAAATCTTTTCCGTTCAATACGAAAAAGACTCTCCCGAAGAACGATCTATTCTTGCCGATCAACTCTACCAAACGGCTCTCGCTGCCAAGGACGATATGAACGGACGTTATGTTCTCCTCTGGGAAACCAAGGATCTTTGTATCGAACTCGGCCGCTTGAAACGAACTCTCGAAGCGATCGACCAACTCATAAAATTCTATGCCGTCGACCCGGTCGAACTTCAGCTTTCATCCCTGGAAAAAATCCACCCCACACTGACCGAAAAAGAAGATTTCCTCGCTTCCGCTCACCGCCTTCTCATTGTGAAGGAACAGTCCCTTCTCCGGGGAGTGCCCTCCAAAGGCCTCGCGGCCAGCTTCCTGGCTATAACCATGGCGAAACAGGCCGACGATTTTTCTCTTATCTCTAGCGCTCGTGCCGCCGAGCGAGAGATGAAAACTCTCCATCAGGAATGGATCCGCGTCGAAGAAGCCAAAGCGACTCTCCGCAAAGAACCCAAAGACCCTCCCTCTCACTTACGAATCGGCCGATACCTCTGCATCATCGAAGATCGATGGGTCGAAGGACTCCGACATCTGGCTCGATCCGAACACAAAACACTTCGCCCTATCGCCAAGAAAGAAATCGATTCTCCCGGCGAACCCGAAGCTCGACTCGAACTCGCTCGCATGTGGTTTCAGCAATCCAACCAGGAACAGAAACGATCGAAAACAGCGTTGAGAATTCGAGCTGCTCACTGGTATCTGTTGGCTCTGAAGGCGTTACCTGAAGCCGATCAGGCGAAACTTCAAAAGAAAATCGACTCCACCTTTTCGCCCGAAGAACTTGTAAAAGCAAGTCTGGCAGAATCCAAACCTCTTCGCCCCGAACCCGACCCGGATCCCGACCCAAAGCTTCCCGACCCGAAACTCCCCGATCCGAAACCGGCAAAAGCCTCCTTCCCCAAGAAAAGTCCCGGAAAGCCGATTCGAGTCAAGCGCACCCCACTCCCCAAAGGTCAAGGCATTCGGGTCGAGAGACACCCGAACATGCACGTCTACCGTCTGGTGGGAAAATTCTCGACTGCCACGATCGGAGGGCTTCTCGCTCTCAACGACACGATCTATGTGGGCACCTCGGCAGGACTCCTCCACTACGACCCCCAAAAAAGAAAGTGGGAAATTATCGAATCGCCGGCCCCAAACAGTTGGGCCGAAGAACTCTACGCCATCCGAGGTCGCGTTGTGGCTTCCTTTATCGCCAAGCAACCGTCCAATCGAAAGCAGTATCTTGGCCTCTTTCAACTGGATGAATCCACCTGGTCCCCACTCCCAACCCATAAGTCCAAACCCGTCCTCTGGTGGAGTGGCCCTACCGTATTTCAAGGCCATGTTTCCCACGGCCTGGTTCAGTGGAACCTGAAAACGGGAGAGTCGATCTCCATGACAGCCCAAGAGGGCGGACTGCTCCATAACCGCATTTCTAGTCTGGCCACTTCGGGAGACGGTGTGCTCTGGATCAGCCTGAACGGAAGCTACGACTCGAAAACATATAGATATCGCGGAGGCGGAATTTCCCGCTACGAACCGGAGCGTAAAATCTGGGAGCGATTTACGAGAGAGCAAGGGGTAGCGGACGAATATTGCTGTGACCTGAAGGTCGATGACTTAGAGGTCTGGGTCGTACATTCCTCCAGTCGGAGCAAGGGAGTCAGTATCTACGACCGAATCCGAAAAACCTGGAAGCACATCCGAAAAAGTCAAAGCGGTAACAAGCTTTCAGGACGTCAGATCGAGCTGGATCCCCGCTCCGCGTGGTTGCTGGAACGACACCGATTGATTCGACTCGATCGACGAAGCCAGCGATCCGATTATCACAATCTCGAAGAACGGTGCCCCGAAGCGGTCTTCGATCGTATCGTCCGTACGCGGGACTCGATCTGGATCCTAGGGGACGGCGATTCAAAGCCGGACCGATCAGCTATCGTTCGAATACCCAATCGTTAACTTTTCAGCGTTTCGAAAGTGGGTCGTGCTCATCGATCATGCTTTTTCAGATACGCCTCGATATGTGAGCGCTGAGGCGCTTTAGGATAGAGCTTCAAATAGGCTCGATAGTCCGCACACGCCTCCTCCGAACGGTTTGCGTTGGCATTTACGAGTCCACGATTCCAGTACAGACGCGGATCCTTCGGTCTGAGATCGATCGCTCGACTCAAATCTCGTAACGCCTCATCAAAACGCTCGTGACGAGCGTGAATCAAACCCCGACTCATATATACCTCGACGATACCGGGGTCACGATCGAGAGATTTCCCAAAATCCTCGAGAGCTTCGGAATATCGTTTGAGAGCGTTCAACGCGAATCCTCGATTGGCGTATCCCAAGGCGGACTGTGGGTCGAACTCGATGACCCGAGAATAATCGGCTACAGCTTCATCGAAACGTTTCGATGAACGATAAAGATCTCCTCTTGCCAGGTAGGCCTGAGGTAGTCTTGGAGCGATTTCGATGATTCTGGAAAAGTCCGCAAGAGCCTCTGAGGTTTGCCCTAGGTCTAGATAAACCTTGCCACGCATTCCCAGGGACTCGATGTTGCGCGGATCGAGTTTGATCGCGTGAGAATAATCCGAAAGAGCTTCTGGGTACTTCTTCAAGAGAACTCGAAGATAGCCTCGGTTCGTAAAAGACTTTGCATACGTGGGGTCGATACCGATTGCCTGGGTGTAAGCCTCCAGAGCCTCCGGATAGCGTCGGAGCGACACCAAGCACCGACCCCGGTGATTGAATGCAAACGCACTCTCCGGCATCAACTCTAATTCCATGTCGAAATCAGCGAGCGCCTCCTCATAACGTCGCATCTGGAAATACGCTGCCCCCCGCCCCTCATAGGCCATACTCATTCTCGGACTGATCTCCAATGCGCTCGAAAAGCTACTGATGGAATCCTCAAGCCGATTCATGAGTAGATAGATCCGACCACGAGCCAGAAAGCACTTCGCATTTTCCGGATCGAGTTGAAGCGCTTGGGTCAGATCAGCAAGCGCATCGGGATAGCGATGAAGCTTCTCTTGAGCAATAGCCCGATTCACATAATTGAATGAATCTTTGGGTTCGAGTTCGATCGCTCGAGAAAAATCTTGCACCGCACGTTCAAAGTTTCCCATTGCCAGATAGATATTCCCCTGAGCCCGAACGGCCTCGACGAGACCGGGAGCAATCCAGAGCGCCTTGGCAATATCCTCGAGTGCCTTCGGGTATCGTCTCAAGAGATAATAGACGGTAGACCGATTCACAAACGTGTGAGGGTTATTAGAGTCCAGGTGCACCGCCTGGCTCAAATCCTGAATCGCCTCCGAGTAGCGCTGAATCTTGGAGTAAGCGATCCCGCGACGAACATAAGGTTCGGCCAGCCTCGAATCCTTGTGGATGGCCCGGGTGTAAGCTTCGATTGCCAACAAATACTCTTGCTTCTCTTCGTGGATCAGACCGGTTTCGACATCTTGAGTACTTCCGGAATCTTTTCCTTCGATCGTGGGTGTAGGAACTCGATTAAAAATCCGGGCAATCTGCCTCCAGGTCACCGAATTCATACCCAATCGCGACCGAGCCCGAATCAGATAAAAGTGAGCCTCGGGGCTTCTTGTATGACAGAGAGCCAAACCCGCCTCGGTCGCCAGCGAGTGATCTCTCACCACTTCCAACCAACCGCCAAGCGGATCGACACATTCCGGAAGCCCCAACCGTCCCAGGACACGACAGATCCATACAGCCCGGTCCCTCTCGGACTGAGTCCAACCCACCTCACGCCCGGCAGCATTCGCCTTCTTGGCCTTCTCGATCAGATGACTCAGATCGGCCGAGAGAATTCTCACCGTCTGCCTATCCCTGTACCCGATGGCTTCGAAAACGAGATCAACCAGCATTGGCGCATCGGATGAGCGACCACTCCGACCCAGTCCCGCTCTCAGATCCATCAGGATCTGCTCCAGACGTTGGGCCCGCGAATTCAGGAGAGCTTTTTCCTTCTCTTCAACCCGAAGTAGTAGAGCTTCCACCTCTTCTCGATCCACCCCATGACCCTGCAGCTGAATAAATGCCTGCCGTGCCAGCAGATAGTCTCGTCCCTGGAGCGCCATCTCCCCCAAAGCCCGTCCGAATTTTCGGCGACTTTGACGAACCGACCTCTGTTCTGGCCGAATCATGAGAGCTCGATCCAGCGCACCGATCGCAACCAGATAGCCCTCGATCGCCCGTTTGCGGTTTTCACGATCCTCGGGCGATTCTCGTTCTTCAAAACCGGAACCGGGATTGACCACCGAACGTATAGCGACCCATTGATCTACAGGACCGACTCGATCGATCGATATTCTGGACTCCTCGATCGCCTCTTCGTACCGAAGCCCCTGGGCATACGATTCTCTCCAGAGCAAGCCGCCAAAAAGCGCCCCGGTAAAGGCAAGAACAGCCACTCCAACCTTGACACGATGACGGAAAAAACTCTTTTTCAAGCGCTGAAAACCGGAGTATTCAACCGCGGCCAGCGCTCGGCCATCCAGATACGCCTGAATATCGGCCTGGAAATCGAGAACCGAACTGTAACGATCCAGCGGATCCACAGCCATCGCCTTGAGAACCACCGCCTCGAGTTCCCGAGGCACCGTGGACACCCTCGACCAGTGACTGGGAGGAGGGAACAGTCCCTCCACGATTCGCGGCCCGATCACCTGCCATCCCTGTCCCTGAAACGGCGCCTCGAGGGTCAACAACTCATAAAGAATGACTCCGAGTGTATAGATGTCGCTTCGCTCATCAATTGCTCGAACACGTCCTTCGGCCTGCTCGGGGGACATATACCGCATCGTCCCCATAACCACGCCTTCTGGAGTGTTTTGATAACGAGGGCGATCCTTTGCTTGCCCGGAAATCAAGATTGAAGAATCGTCTTGGCCATCCAGAAATTTCGACAATCCCCAATCCACCACAATGACTTCGCCGTATTCACCGATCATGATATTGGCTGGCTTGAGATCTCGATGCACGATTCGCTGGGCGTGACAGTAAGCCATCGCGTCGCATACCTTCAGAAAGTGCCCCAGCAATCCCACCCCATCGTGTAGTACCGTTTCTCGGTGTGGGTTTCGTCTCAAATTGTGAAACATCTCCGCCAGGGACTGACCGGTCACCAGTTTCATGATGAAATAGAGCGATCCATCAGCCATCCGCCCCATATCGTGAATCGGAATAATATTGGGGTGATCTAGGCGCCCAGTGATATGGGCTTCCCGGCGAAATTTTTCGATCAGGATCTGATCGGTTTCCCGGTCGGGGCGCAAGATCTTGATCGCCACTTCACGACCGATTTCAGGGTCAAACGCTTTCAGGACCTGACCCACTCCCCCACGAGCTAATACCTCGACATTCTGATAGCGGCCAAAGGAACCTCTATCGGGAGCCGAAGCGCTCCCCGATCCAACGTGTGGAATCGAGGGAGGCTCGTTCCGAGGTTTGGTTCTCCGGTCTTCCCAGAGGGTCGGATCCTTTTCTCCACCCATCACGTTTCCCATTCTATCGGAGAAAAGGACCCTTTGCAGATCGATATCGACCGGAATCGATCCTTCGAATCCATAAATACCCCAAAACCCGGAACATTCTTTTCGAAAAAAATCCGCAAAGAAGAGAATCGAATCGAAAGAACATGGGCGGGAATTAAAGGCAAAAGAAAAGGCGTGCGGGAGTTTGTACTCCAGCGCACGCCACCGAAAACACTTGTATGAACTGAGATCAGTCGATTTCGAAGTAAATGTTCTGAACCTCTCCACTCCGAGAAACCGTCACCTCGGTATAGAGGTCCCAGATCCTTCCAGTATAGGTTAACGAGTTGTCTTCCTCGTAAACCTCGCTATCTTCCCCCGCACCAAACTTTCTTGCATCCGCTTCTACCTCAGCCCCAATCTGACTCCATTTTTGGGGACCAAAAGCGCTACGAAACTCATCGCTGGGCATAAAATCATCCCGAAAGTATTCGATGATCTTTTTGCGAACTTTTTTCAGAACCTCTTTCGGGTCCGGTTTATCCTGGTTATCCGTACCCTCATAAGTTTCTGAAGATCCGGCCTCCTCGGAGTTCGAAACGGACGGATGCTTCGCGCTGTCCGTTTTCTGTTGTTGAGCTTGAATCGCAAGATCGAGTCGACGTCCGATCTCTTTGAGCTTGGAGAACAGTTGTTGCCTGATTTCAACATCCGGTTGCCGACAGAACTCATTCATCACCGCTTGCCGAACTCGCATCAGCTTTTGGATACATTCGCTGGAGTTCTCGTCCGAAAATGCGGGCGAAGCAAGAAGAAGAATTCCCAAGAAGAAGGGACCAACGAGGGGAAATACATGGTTTGGAATCATCCGGAAAACCTCCGTTTCAATTTTTGTGTGAGCCCTCCACTGATTGCAATCCCTGGGCCAGAATCAAATCCACAACAAAAAACAGCCCAACCTCTTTTCCAGCCAACGCTTAGAATTTTCCCCTGAAACCGAAAGCGTGCCGACCGATTCCAAGCGCTCAAATTCGAGCACCCCTGAACGATCTCGTTCGACCGAAGACCGCGAGAAACGCTTTTCGATCTTACTCACCATGAATGAAGACTTTATGCTATCGTTTTCCGTCATGACCCAGGAGAACCTCGAGGAGACCAGAGTGCAAAATCTTCTGATTCACGATCAGGATGTTCTCGTGTCTCACGCTCAATTTGCTCCCCTTCTCGAAGAACTCGAACTCCACACTCTCGCGCAGGGAATCCAGTACGACCCCTTCGCAACCCAGGTACTCTGCGACGCGATTGTGGCTCTGGGGCTTTTTCTCGGTTTTCGTCCTGCCGATGAATCGGTCGCCTGGACCATCAGCATTCAGGAGCCTCTACTCAACCTTTTCGTGGCCGGAAATCCACATTCAGAACAGATCGTGGGTCGAGCCTTCAACGAGGGAGTTCAGCCGCGCAAGGAGAACCTGTTCATCTCACAAATTCAGAGAGTCGGAGGGGAACCCACCACATCAACGGTAGCTGTTGAAGGAATCGACACCTTCGCAATGGTGGAGTCCTTTCACCGGCAAAGCGAACAGAGACCGGTCCGCTATTTTCATACAGAATATTCAGACCTTCTTCTCCAAACACTCCCTGAAACTGACCTCGATTGGTTTCAGAAAATCGGCATCGACGAAGTTCTCTCTTTTCTCGAAAACCCGACAATCCGCAAGCTCAATACTCGCCCTCTACACTTTCAATGCGGCTGCGATCGAGGAAACATTGCCGAAGTTCTCGCCCAGATGTACGGCAACGACCCGGACGCTCTTTTCGAAGGGGAAAAAGAAGTGCGAGTCGAGTGCCCGCGTTGCGGAGCCGGCCTGCGCATCACCCGTGACCGTTTCGACCGCTCAGCCCGAGATTAATCGGCGCTTATTTCTTTCGTCGAAGATCGGCTACTTACGAATCGGTTCCTTCTCAAGTTCGATCAATATTTAATTCGACAGTCCGGCAGCGCCTTCTTCAGTTGGTTCACGCCCTCTTCAGTGACCTTGGTCTTTTCGACCCACAAAAAGCGCAAACCGGAAAGATTTCGAAGCGACTCGAGACCTTTGTCCGTGATCAAAGTCTCGTTCAGGTCCAGTTCGACGAGAGTGGAAATCTTGCCCAGGTGCGTCAAACTGGCGTCGGTAATCTTGAGCTTGTTGAGCAACAACAATTCGAGACCAGGAAGTTGACGAAGTTTCGCCACGCCTTGATCCGTAATCGCTGTTCGACTCAACGCCAGCATTCGAAGTCGACTCATCCCGACCAGATGATCGATTCCTGCATCGGATATTTTCGTTCGACGCAGATCCAGAACTTCCATCTTCGACATCTTGCCAAGCGACGACAGTCCCGCATCCGTAACCAGAGTCAAGCCGTAAAGACCGAGTTGCTTCAACTCGATCAGGTCTGCTATCTGCGCCATCCCCGCGTCGGTCACCTTGGTTTCTCTCAAAAGCAAAACCTGTAACCGAGCAAGTGGGGCGACAAAAGCCATGCCCTCATCGGTCATCTTCGTCCCCACCAAGGACAAAAAGCGAAGATCGGGACGGTCCGCCAGAGACTGACTCAACTGTTCTGGGGTGAGACTTTTTTCACGAAGAAGCAATTTATCCTCAGATATCGACATTCCAGCTGTCAGACACATGAGGAGTACAAGCCAGACCACTCTTCTCATCAGGACATCTCCACTAGGCGGAAAGGATGCCCACATAGTACCCCATAGATCCCCGTACACCCCATGACTCTCCGAAAGATCCCCAGGAATGGGGATTCAAGTCCTCTCAATCCGTACGTCGAACCATGACAATGGTCATGTCATCCGCCTGGGGTGTTTTGCCAGCAAATTGATCCACCGTTTCCACCAGAATTTCGGAAATTTCTGTGACCGAATGTTCCTGCTTCTCGACCACCATCGATTTCACCCGCTCTTCGCCGAACTGCTCATCCGTTTCACAAGGGTGCTCAAAAATTCCGTCGCTGATGACCAAGAGAAGGTCTCCCGGTTCAAAACTGAACGTCGCGGGTGGCGCTAACCGAATGTTATTCATGAGACCAAGCGGAACGGTAGTCGGTCCCATCCGGATCCATTCATTCGTGGCCTTTCGATAAAAATAGATCGGTCCCTGTCCCGTCGATTGATACATCACTTCGTGAGTTCGGTTATCGATCAGACCAAAAAAAGCGGTCACAAACCGTCCGGCGGCCAGATCTTCACTCAACTGATTGTTGACATGAGAAATGATCGAATCGAGCGGCGCCTCCAGGCGCAAACAAACACGCAGCATGGAGCGAACCTGAGTAACCGAAAGAGCCGGACCGATTCCGTGACCGGAAGCGTCTCCGACCAGCAACAAAACCTGATGTTCGTTCAAAGCCACCGCATCGAAAATATCGCCACCCGCTTCATCCGCCGGCCGATTCCACCCAGTCAATTCATAGTGCTCGAGCGTGGGCATAGATCCGGGCAAAACATCTTGCTGGATTTCCCGAGCGATCAGAAGATCTTGCTCTTGACGTTGTCGGACGACATAGTCCTCCATCCAGCGAGTCCGCTGCAAGGCGACCGCACACTGAGCCGCCAGTACGGTAGCAATCCTCTCATCATCTTTTTCGAAGATACCCCCCACTTTGTTCAGAAGCTGCAGCACCCCGACAAGGTCTCCCTCGATTCCAACCAACGGCACCGACAGCAAACATCGGGTTCGAAACCCGGTCTTGCGATCCACCTCCTGGTTGAAGCGTTCATCCGCGTAACAATCCTCAACATTCACCATCTCCATGCTTTGCGCACAGGTACCGACAATTCCCTGGTCGGCCGGAAGTCGAAGTTCGTCTATTCCCGAAGCGACGAAAGTAAAAAGTTCGTCGGTTTCTTCATCGTAAAGAAAAACCGAACCCCGCTCCGCATCCAGCACCTCCCGGGCCAGGTCGATAACTCGCCCAAGCATGGTTCGCAAGTCACATGGCGCTCCAAGTTGCCTGGTCACCTCCAGAATGCGCCACAGAGAATTCCGGTCGATTTGCGAGTGGTTATCCAGAATCTCTTTCGCACTCT
Source organism: Planctomycetota bacterium (assembly GCA_030748635.1). Classification (GTDB taxonomy): domain Bacteria; phylum Planctomycetota; class JACQVV01; order JACQVV01; family JASMLP01; genus JASMLP01. Next base: position 46,797 of record JASMLP010000212.1, on the reverse strand, counting down.
GATCTTGTTGGCTTTCGACATCTCGAGGATCTTTATCGGACTCTGGAGGAGTCAATATCCTCGAAATCAACCGCTTCAGGCGGCGAGTATCCATTATGTTTTTCCCTAAATTTATGCGTAGAAAATCTGTCTCATGAGCCTCGAGTCGCCCCGCGTAGCGTCAAGGCCATGGCTCCTTCGAGCAAACATTTAACTCCAAGCCAAGCCGAAACACCAAACGGATACCCAGACTTCTGCCGAGCAAGAAAATCGATCTCGAGATCGGTCAAGTAAGATCGAGGTATCGTACCGGGCGCGCGGCTTTTCATCAAAGAAGCGACATGACGAGTAAAATCCCCCCAGACCGATGTTTCCTTGATGGCATAGCGACCCTCCTCGGCATAAATTCGCACAATCCGCTCCAGATCCTCGGCCGAAAGTTTCATCGACATCGCCTTCATCTGAGGAAGAATCTGCCTCACCATTCCCATCGCAACCGCTGTGAGATCATCGAATTTCCAGGACCCTTTCCCCGTAGGCGCGACCCAGAAAACACGCATGGAAGCGGGGGGTTCGAGCAGAGTAGTCTCTTGAAATACAGACCGAATCCGGCGAATTCCCACCATCAAAGTGTACGCCATCCATGGAAGTTCGGCCTGAACCTGACCGCGTGGCACATGCCACCAGACCGGAACACCCCACTCGTCCATGGCCATAACTTCGACCACACCGCCTAAATCACAAAGAAATATATCCACCCGGGTATTTGCGGAGTGACTCACGCATCGCTGATATAAATTTCCACGAATCGATCCGGTGTCGAAAGTCAACGAAGCCGCGCGATTCGAATCACACAAAATCTTTCCCGATGCCTGCGGAAACGAGTGGGCACTCCACCCCCTCACTCCCTTGGAATCCATCGAAATACCGTGCGCAATCCCTCCGAATTCGAAGAGGTATCGACCCCCACCCCGGCAATCCAGAAGCTTCCAGGCTCCACTCACAAGTTGCTCGAATCTCTGCCTCAAACGCTTCTCGTCGTAACGGCCACTGCCCAGGGCAACGGAGACGACCTTCCTCGGATCCATTTTCTCGTTTCGACAGGCGGAGAGAATCCGACTGAGAACTCGAACCGGCCAGCAAGCTCCCTCTTCTTCGTGAACGTACGCTTCTCCCCAGCTGTTTTGCTCGAAGAATAAGCATTCCGAAAGCAGAGCCGTCCGCTTTTCCCAGGCGTTGAAAGGATCGTCGCCACCACCAAGGTTTTTGTGGTTTCCAGACTGCCCGCCCGTCCGAACCTCTATCGCGAGTTCTGGCTGCGCTTGACCAGATGAATCCTGCCGATCGGAGCTCAGAGCACGCAGGTATCCCATGGAGTCCCGCGCCGCGTCAAGATCCACCATCGACTGATTACGAGGAATCGGTTGGGTGCCGATATAAGAACCCGGATAAAGATTGAGAGCCAGAATCCAGCGACAAGGGGTCGGGTCTCGATCGAAAACATCTGAATCCAGTTCGTCGACCGAACAGTCGGTGAAGCTCTCGTTAAACACAACGGAAAGCGCCTTCAAGTTGGATGAAAAACGAGGAGGATCGAGCACATCTCCACCCACTTGCACATCATCCCCTACCAACTTATTGCACAGCATCCAGCCCACGAGATCGGAACAACTCGTCGATTCACGAGCGAAGTTTTCTTTTTCGAGTTTTTCGAATGAACGAGTCTGCCCACTCGACCCCGACTCCGCCTTGCGTCGGATGATCTGGGTTTTTCTCTCATGGGCTCCCAGGTGCAATCGCCACAGGAGTTTTCCTTTTCCATCAGCCACCTCTCGAAAAGTGTACCGCCCCGAGCGAATGGCGCGATGATAAGGCGCATACACCGGATCGAGCTGACCAGGCCTCCGGTTGAATACCAGATCCAACCGTTGTGTCATGCGACGAAAATCTTCCTCTCGAACCACTTGCTCGATCTCGAACCGAGCCGCGCGCTCCCTCAGCTCTCTCAAGCTCGAAATCATAAACTGCTCGAGATCTTCTTTCAGCGCGAGCGTATGTTTGACCGGCATGCTCTCGAAATCTTCCAGTCGTTCCACCTCGCGATCGGACCATTCCCAGGATTTACAATACCGCAACATGACTGTATCGCGGTTCCGAACCGGCTCTTTACGACCCGACCAATAACGAAAAATTTTTGGAGCAATTTTGAGGAAAAAACAGCGCTGTAGAATCTGAACCGTCTGAGGCTCCTCACGATCCTCATAGTATCCCAACGTTCGGTCCACGAGAAATTGATAAGGATCGAGAAACTCCATCCGATTCGGATTGGTCTGAACCTGCCGCTTCAGATCGCCGGCCACCAGAGCGAACGTCTGCTCCGGATCGGAATACACCATGAGCAAGGCCATCTTGAGGGCGGACTTGAACGGGGAATGAATAGCCTTATTGAGTTGCCACAACCCCCCACCGACCAACTCCTCCATGGGAATCGAAGCAATATTCCCGATATCCACGAAATCGAGCGACTTCTCCCGCTGGTCCCCCTCGACCTTTTCCACGATCTTCTGATATTCATCATCGGAACAACCCGGAGGGACAATCCACCAGTAAGGAATCTTTCCTGCCAGCAAAAGAGAACCCCGGAAGTATTCCTCCTTGAGGAGTTTGCCCAGAGCGGAACCACACGATTCCTTGGAAAGCTCGCCAAAGTCGTTGTTACGAAGAAGCTCCGGGGTAGTCAGAAAAAAGTGAACCTCGACCCCAAGCTCTTTCTCGCTCCAAATTTCGATGCGCTGACATTTTTCTTCTAGACGCTTCACCTCCTCAGAGTCCAGGTCGTCACGCACACAGCACCAGTAATCGAAATCAGATTTGTCTGTGTAAGCCACTGAACCGATGGAACCCATGAGGGAGAGGAACTCGATCTTGGGATCCTTGGAGGCTCCATGCTGTTGAAAATGCTCGGCCGGAAAATACTTCGGAAGAAGTTCTTCCACCGGCTCTTTCCAGTGATAATTACATATTCCCATCGGCGCTTGTGTCGTACCGATGTAGCTGAACTGACGCGGTTCTTGGGTATGGAGCATGTGAGGAACGAGACGGAATGCGATCGTCTGCTCCTCATTGAACTCAGCCAGGCAAGTCTTGGTCTTGAACAGGTTGTAGATTTGAAAGGCCTGCTGATTGCGGCCGATCTTGGCTTCCAGATCCTGGGTCAACAAGTTCATGGGCTTTTGATTCGCGTGAGTGCCGGGACGGACCTCTCGAAAGTATAAATCGACCGATCCACCCTTGTATGGAGATGATCGAATCCTCCCACAATGTACCCTTCCTGAAAAGGTGGAAAAACGGTTTCTCCATTCACCGCCATTCAAAACTCACACAGATTCCGATTCGTACGAATGATTCACTAGTGCCAACATGCTCGTTATAGTCTTTACGATGGAGAATCCGATCGTTTCCGTAACCGCTCCGGGAGAAAATCCGATGCCGTTTCGTCTCCTCGCATTCCTTACCTTTCTGATCAGCTGCCTAGCCCCCATCGGCTCTACCCAAGAACCGGTACCTCCCCCCTCCTTGAACGAGTGGCTCGTGCTAGGACCGGTCGGTGGGGGTGGCCGCATCCCCCTCTCTGCCGACTCTCTGTTCCTTCGCTATCAACTCGATCGCAAGAGCAAGCGTCCCCAGGAGGGAGAAACGCTTCGGTATGCGAACGGTCGCAGCGTCCGATGGACCCGGATGCGTACCAACGAAAAGGGGTTTCTCACCGGAAAAGCTCTACGCAGCGCCTACTGCTATACCCGAATCGACGCCCCAGTTCCCTCGAACTGGATCGTGGAGGGTAAGGGATTCGCCTCGTTCAACCTCAACGGCGACTTCTTCCCCGGAAACATGTACGGATTCAATAACTATCGGGTTCCCATCCACCTCCCCGCGGGCGAAAACCATCTCCTGGTACGTGCGGTTCGCGGCAAATTTTCCATGCAATGGGTCGCTCCCCGAGGCCCTCTGGACTTCAACGACCGCGACGCCACCCTTCCCGACATTCGCCGGGGTCAAGGGCTCGACTCCTGGGGATCTTTCCCGGTACTCAATACAACCCCTGAAACTCTCCGGGGGGCTTCCCTCGAAGTCGGCGACGGGAAATTCTTCGAAACGATTCGCACGCCACTGCCACCCCTCGCTCCGCTGGCGATTCTCGAATCCCCTTTCCGTATTCGAATGATCGAGGGAGCTTCCATTCCCGAGGAGACCACCTCCCTCCCCCTTTCGGTCCGTCTGATCCTCGGAGACCAGGTCGTCCAAACAACCTTTGATATTCCCATCCGCCAGGGAACCGATGTTTACCGGGAAACCTTTCTTTCGGAAATCGACCACTCCGTCCAGTACTTCGCGGTTCGCCCACCGATTAGATACGATCCAAACCGTCCTTACGCTCTGGTTCTTTCATTGCACGGTGCTTCCGTCAAGGCCTCCCTTCAAGCTCGATCCTACTCTCCGAAGCGGTGGGCCATCGTCGTGGCCGCGACCAACCGTCGTCGATTCGGTTTCGACTGGGAAGACTGGGGTCGCCAGGATGGTTTAGAGGTATTCGATGCCGTAAAGTCGCGCTACAAAATCGATCCGGATCGGGTCTATCTGGTGGGGCACTCCATGGGCGGGCACGGCACCTGGCACATGGGGGTAAACGTTCCCGGGCCCTTCGCCGGTATCGGCCCCTCGGCGGGCTGGATCAGCTTCTGGGATTACACCAAGAGCACCTTGCAAAGCGATACCGCTCTGGGCCAGATCTTCAAACGAGCCGCGGGAGCCAGCGATACCCTCGCCCTGGTTGAAAACCTGAAGAAAACTCCCATCTTCATCATTCACGGCGACGCAGACGACAATGTTCCGGTTCACCATTCCCGCTTCATGGTCCAGACCCTGTCGCGTTTCCATCGAGACTTCGAGTATCACGAAGAAAAAGGGGCTGGCCACTGGTGGGATAAAAAATACGCCGCCGGTACCGACTGTGTCGATCTACCCCGACTGTTTCGATTCTTTCAGCGGCATCGGCGTCCCGCCCCAGCAGAACTGGTCGATTTTCGTACCGCCACTCTCTCGGTCAGCCACCGCTACCAGTGGATCGATCTCCTCGACCAGGAAAAGATCCACCAGATTTCCCGAATTCGGGCTCGTATTCTTCCTCAACCCGGTCATTTCAAATTCTGGACCGAGAACCTTCGTCGCTTCCGGTTTCGACCCGAAGCCCACGCCGAGCCCGCCACACTCGAACTCGATGTCGACGAACAGGCCCTCTCGGTTCCCTGGACCCAAGGTCCCGTCGAGCTAGTTCGGGATGGCAAGACCTGGAGCGTCGGCTCCCCGGTCACCGGCAAGGCCAAACGACCTCGTCGATACGGACCGTTCAAGCAAGCCTTCGGAAACCGATTCGTCCTGGTCTACGGCACGGGCGGCAACGAAAAAATTAACACCGAACTCCTCTCCCGGGCCCGATACGACGCGTCGACCTGGTGGTACCGGGGAAACGGCCGCGGACTGCTCATCGCCGACACCGACTTCGACCCCAAAACCTATGCCGGTCGCAACTGGATCCTTTACGGCAACGAGGCCACCAACTCGGTCTGGAAATCGCTCGCCTCGGATTTCACCCTTTCGGTCGCCCCCAAGAAAATCGTGGTGGGCGAGCACACCTACGAAGGACCCGGATTTTCCTGTATGGCTCTTCAACCCCACCCCACCAATCCCGACACCCTGATCGGTCTCATCGGAGCGACCGGACATCGAGGCATCCGCCTCACCCTGCCTCTTCGCACCTTCGTCTCCGGTGTCGGCTACCCCGATCTTCTCATCTGGGACATCACCGCGATTCAAAAAGGGGTCGAACACGTCAAGCTAGCCGGTTTTTTCGATCGATCCTGGGGCCTGGAAAAAGCGGATTTGGTCGAAGGAGGTTCTCCACCCAAAAAAATGGGCGATCTCCCCGGGAAACAAGGACCTCCCGATGACCCAAAGTCACCTCCCATACCCAAATAGTTTCGCGCTCACCCTCGGCCCCAAGAGCAGGACCGCCATGCACCTTCTGTGCGCGGTTTGGGTCGGTGTGTTTCTCCTCTTCACATCACGGACCTCCGTGAATGCTCAGATGCGAACCGAGAACGGAGGGGTGAATTCACCGGAGACCCCGACCTGGCAACAATATTTTCGAATTCAGATCAGTGAACAACTCGAAGAGATCCACCTGCATCAACAGTTGACCCTCGGTCTCACTCCTAAACTCGAGCTTTCTCTCAACCTCACCAACAAGATCCACCACCGAGCCTCCTTCCTCGATGCCAACGGCGAACATGAATCCGAGGTGATGCGGGGACCGGGAGATCCCAAGATTCGCCTAAAACTCAATCTCTTTCAGAAAGACGGGGTCCTTTCTTCAACCCGGTTCGCGTTACTCTCCCACCTTCAGATCCCCGCGGGTAACGACGACCGGCGCGATGGGGGAAGACGGATTCCAAGAGCTCTCCAACTCGGGACCGGAGACTGGCAGTTTGGTGGCGGAGCCGCTTTTACCGTCATTCGAAACCGCCACCGCTTCTCAACCCATCTCGTGTACAACCACCGAACCCGACACGAAGGGATCCGTCTCGGCTCCTCAATCGACTGGAATCTCGCCTACTGGATGCGTATCTCCCCGGTCATCTTCGACCCGGAAAACCCAAAGGCGGAAATCCGCGGTGTCATCGAACTTCTCAACCGATACCAGTTTTCAGGAATGGACGCCACCAGTCGCACCGGAGAACGCGGTCTGCTCCTCTCTCTGGCCCCGGGCATCCAGATCTACCCCAAACCCGACCTGCTCCTCGAAGCCAGCCTGGAGCTACCTATTTTCGGCAACCTGGACGATCCTCAAGGCGACCGTCGGTGGGGCGCTCTTTTCTCCGTCAAGTTCTTCTTCTGATCATGAACATTCACATGGACCCTCGTCAATCCCCTTTCCTACTTCCCCTTCTCACCCTGCTCCTGGCCTCCTGCGTCACTTCGAGCAGCCAAACGACTCCCTCCATGAATGCCCTGGAAGCCGCTGGAGGCCTGCTGGGTATCGACCTTCTGGTCTTTGGGATGGAATGACTGCCGTGAACCAAGGCCATCGTAGATGGCTTGGGACACCTGGAGGGTGTCCGATCCGTTCAACCGGACCTTCAGACCGGCTGGGTGCGCTTGGAAGTCGATCCGTGGGTAGAGTTCGCCCTCGAACGTTTCCCAAAACAAGTCCAAAACATCGGATTTCACTTCGAATCCATGCAGATACAAGCCCGAGGTCAAGTCCAAGCGACTCCTGATGGAAAGGTCTTTCGCATCGAAGGCTGGAAACAAACCTTTCCTTTAAGTGGCAATCACCCTCCGGTCGAAAAATCCACGACGATCGAGGCCCGGGTCTTTCCTGGAAAACAGACGTCTTTCCACATCGACTGACCGCCCCTCTCTGAAGCGCCCCTCCAGGCTCGAGTCAGCTCGAAGGGTCTTCAAACCGGTCCGAAATCAACGCCTCTTTCTGATTCCGAGAGAGTCGCTTGATCTGGTACTCCCGCCTCAAAGCTTCTCCCCAACTGGATAGAACCTCGGAATAGACCAGAGTGACCGGACGTCGGCCCATCGTGTACCGAGCGCCCCGACCGGCATTGTGGGCGGCGACTCGTCGCTCCAGATCCTTGGTCGAACCGGTATACAGAGTCCCGTCAGAACAGGAGAGAATATAGGTAAAGGCTGGGGCAGACATCGCGCGAAGAAGTCTACCCCCTTTTTCTGATACGGGCGTCAACCGAGCAGATCGGCAACCGCTTCACGTTCGCTTACCAATTCATCGGCTGTCGCTTGCAACTTGCCAGCCATCCACTCGTTGTGCTCGAGCCCTTCGATCCTTGTCCAGTTTCCATCGGCACATTCCACTGGCACCGAAAACATCAACCCTTCGGGAACCCCGTAAGCGCCGTTGGATTTGACCGCCATCGAATGCATCTCCCCTTCGGCGCTGCCACGCCAGAGGGTGCGTACGTGATCGACAGCTGCCGATGCCGCAGAAGCGGCCGAAGACGCACCGCGAGCTGCGATAATCGCGGCCCCACGTTTTCCCACCGTCTCCACGAAATCCCCCTGAAGCCAGGCCTCGTCACCGATCACTTCGGCCGCCGGCTTACCATCGATCGTGGCGTGATAGAAATCGGGAACCATCGAGGGAGAGTGATTGCCCCAAACGACGAGTCCTCCGACTCGATCCACGGTAACACCGGCCCGAGATGCGAGCTGAGCGCGACCGCGATTTTCATCGAGCCGGGTCATGGCGCTGAACCGATCATCCGAAATGTCGGGGGCCGAATGCATGGTGATCAACGCGTTGGTATTACATGGATTACCAACGACCAGAACGCGAACATCGGAAGCGGCTCCCGCGTTCAAGGCCTGGCCTTGGTCCACGAAGATCGGGCCGTTGGCCCGAATCAAGTCCGCACGCTCCATCCCCGGCCCACGAGGGCGGGAACCGACCAGGAGAGCCTGCTGCACCCCGTCGAAGGCCTTCTTGGGATCATCGTACGTGTCGATCGAATGCACCAGCGGGAAAGCCGCATCGAGCAACTCCATGACCACCCCGTCGAGCGCTTTCATCGCCGGAGGAATCTCCAGCAGACTCAATGCGATCGGTTGATCCTCACCGAAACAAGAACCGCTACCAAGACGAAAAAGAAGGGCATAACCAATATTTCCGGCAGCGCCGGTCACAGCAACTCGAATGGGGGATTTCACGACGACTCCTATACGTTCCATCGGTTTTGAGGCTCACAGCAGAAAAGGAGGATACCGAGGCCTTTACTCTCCGACAAGAACTCAGATCTGTTCTTCTCGGCCCCCCTAGGGCCGATTTCCGATGATGGATAATGAATGATCAGGCCCATTCTCGATAGCGGACTGAACGACATTCTTCCAATCGCTTTTTAGTTTTTATTGCAGACTCTATTTTTTCGGTGCTCCAGGGTGTCGGCCATTGATGCCCCCAACGATTCTCGACATGCCATTCAACATAAATATCGTTGATGTAACTCATCGCGCCCGTTTCAAACAGCTCTTCTACTGTCCTGAATTCACTCCCCTCGATATCAAGTTTGCAAACGATGAAGTCTTTCTTGGAAAAATTTCTTTTTATGAATGTCGCGAGAGAAAATTGCTGCACATTTCGTGATAAACAGTCTTCTGGCGGTATATCAAAATAATTCCCAACACTCCCCCGCAGCCCGATCAGTTGGCTTTTCGGAGAGACAAACTCAACCTCTTCGTCTACCCCTCCTACACATTTGTTTTCCGCCACAATATTGTACTGGGTCGACAACACCTTCAAGGCGTCCACGAACAGCTTGGATGCGAAAATATCCGGACTCCCCTCAAAGGTGAACATTTTCCACATCTCATCCATTTGATATTTGCGCACAAGCCGAAGAAGCCCTTCGAAGTAGTGCGTGCCACAATCCAAAAATATGTTCATTGTTTTTTCATCTTTAGAAGACCAAGCCCAAGGTCCTCACCATTTTTTGTTCTCTATATTCCGTATGGCTCAAGCCATTAGCATCTCTCAAAACAGTCCAATTTAGACTTCTTGCCACATTGCCGGGATCTATACCCTGCAAATTTTCAGCCTGCTTGATCACACGAACATCCCATTCACAGGATCAACCCGCAAGAGGAACCCCTCCATCTCGCTTATCCTTCGGATTCAGGCCGCATATGAACCCAGAGATGCCAGCCGAACAGTCGCTGCAACGGCAACCATCGCACAGGAAGCAGGGGAGCGTGCATGAACTGTTTATAGGAGTGGACCACTCGAAATTTCGGAAAGTCTTTTCGAACCGTTTTCAAATCGTAAACCTTGGAGTAAGGATTCCAGGGGCCGTCGGTATTCTTGTGAATAAAATTCTCCATGCGCAAATAGTGCCCAAGCCCCACAGAACGCGCATTGGAAAGGTGTTGGCCAAATATTCCGCCCGGACGCATACCCGCGCAATACAAGCCAAGCAAACCCAGTCGACGCACCAACCCTATGGATAAGAGGTAATTGAGCGACCAACGCGCGTAGAGCATCACGATCAATTCACCGCCGGGTTTCAAAACCCGAGAGATTTCTTCCTGGGCTCGTTCAATATCGGGAACATGATGCAAAACCCCGTGACTGAATACGACATCGAATCGATCGGCCTCATAAGGAATTTTCAACACGCTCCCTTGCTCGATGGATCGATAAGGAAGTTGACGCAAGGAAAAACGCGTCTTCACTCTCAAAATCGACTCCGGCGTGAGATCGAGTCCGGACCAATTTGCGCCCCGCCGTATCAGTTGTTCCGAATCGGCTCCCTGTCCAAGGCCGATCTCTAGAGTCGATTTGCCATTCCAGTCGATACGATCCAGGCATCGCAAGATATGGGATTCTGTTCGATAGCGGAATGCATCATATTCTGTAAAAAACTGCTCGTAATCGTCACGCCACTTTTCAAGTCCTCCCACCTTTTCCTCTCCACAGGGATGTCGGTTCCAGAAGTTCTTGATATCCGATTCTTTCATAGAAGATCTCCAATTCTGCCCACCGTTTCAGATAAAACCGAGCAAAGTTCGTCCAGAAAGTGGTTCGTTCTTTCGACTCCCGACCTAGTACTCCCAATCTAACGAACCGCCTGAATACAACGGCCCAATCGCCGAAATTCAACCTATCGGGATTGCGATTGTCCACCTTCCTTCGAACGCTCCGGTCGATCCGACTCCAGCAAGCTTTCGATGTAGATCCGACCTCCTTCATCCCCACCCGTCTTCTGCCAGGTCTCGAGTAGACCTCGTGCGATGGCGAGTTTGCCTGCCGGGTTCAGATTGCGCAGTCGCTGGATCAAGAGAATCTGACTGGCCTGATAAAACGCGCTGTGGAAACGGTGTCGAGGGGGATCGTCCCCACCGGGTGAATAGGTGCTCACCGGATGCCACTCTTCGATATCGGCCACATCCACGCGCTCCCCATCCAGGGCGATGGATACCGGCGTATCGTCGATCTTCTCCGAGGTTTGAATGAACCACAAGCTGCGAACAAAGCGCGATTTACCCGTCTTGATGTTGATGTAGGAAGTGAACTTATCCACTCCACTCCAGGGGGTGTAAGAAGGCGCTACCAGGGGAGCCAGAAGAACTGCGCCCACGAGACCGGCCCCTATCCACCCGACTTGTTTTTTCATCTTTCCCTGAACCAGTTCTTGTCGCCCATGGTCAACCCGAATCGTTCCGCTCAACCCTCGAAAACCGTCAATATACCATTCGAGAAGGAAAATGAGACATCCGGTTGGAAGTCGATGACCCGCGACTCGAACCCAGGGCGACACCTAAACCCAGAGGCTGAGGGCCGGACCGAAACAACTCGAAACCGCCCCAATACGCGCAACCTTCCCGTCAGAACCCCACGAAAATTTCACCCATCCAAACGGCCAGAACCGGATTTTCCAGATCGATCGGTCTCGGACATTTTCAACGGTCACGATCCTTCTCAGGAGGATCTGACTCCTGATCGTCTGGTTGCTTGCGACGCAAAAGACGAAACTCCCGGAACTCATCGAATCGCTTCAAATATTTAACATCCAACCGACTCGGCCCCTCCGCCAGAACCTCGACTCCCCGATCGGCAATTCGAAAATGCCCTCGTCGGGTCGAAGCGAGCAGACCAGCCTTCACCAGGTAGGTGCGGGCCCACCCCACTCGATTCTTGAAAAGGCCCTGCGGTCCGCTGGGAATCCTCTGATCGCGCTCCTTCTCGTTCAGTTCGAAATGCCTCTCCAAGAACTCGATCGCCTCTCGAACCGAGTGCTCTCTACGGTCACCCGCAAACTCGAGAAGAGGCCACATCACGGTCTGATAGTCGGGGATCGGCACGCTTCCTATCCCGGAAGATCCGCTGGGACAAGGATCCAAGAATAGATCACGAGGATTCCCGCCGCTTGAGCTTGACCGCAGTTCCGTACGCGACGACTTCACAAACTCCCGGAGACACATGATGGGTGCTGGTACGAAATCCGACCACCGCGTGAGCTCGGCGCTTTCGAGCCGCGGCTCGGCAACGGCCGACCGCAATTTCACGACTCTTTCCGAGCAGTTCCTGGTATTCGGAGATACTTCCCCCCGCCACCGCCTTCAGTCCGGTAAGAAACTCCTTTCCCAGGTGGATAACCCTCACCGAGGACCCCTGAACGAGGCCGAGCGACTCCAACGTATCGAACCCAGGCAGGTGATCCGTGGTGACGATCGGATACTCCGCGGCGGATCGACTTCCGGAACCCGCGGTTTTCCGAGACTTTCTTCTGGAGGGTCGAACACTCTTTTTCGGCATGCTTTCAAACCTACCTTACGCGAATATAGAATTGGGAGTTTCTCTCTGGTCGCCTCGGACCCTTCGTAAGTCCGAGTACGAAAATATCACTCCTCCCGCAAATGCGGCAAAAAAGTTCCCACAAAAGTTCGGTCGATATCCATACACCCCACCCAAAACCGATCCTTTTCTGACGAATTATCGATCCGGGTGCGGCCGACCCCCGAATCAGGAAAGAATCCGAACACCTCGCCGCCCGATTATCGTAAAGGACCCTTGTTCAGATACTTGTATAGACCGCTGAATTCCCGAACATCCCTCCTCTTGCCATCTTCATAAGTGATGGCCCCATCCCAGGAGTCGGGGAACAGAGCCTTCGGGTAAGAAAGCTTTTTTCCTTGCGACCAGACGACAGATGGATGCACTGACAGGAATTTCATCAGCGCTTCCGGGGTTAAGGGATATTTTTCCAGAGCTCTTTCGGGAAAGATCGGAAATCCATTCGTGACAGCGGTATAGGGTCCACCTCCATGTACCAGCGGATAGAGTTCCTCATAGGAAAGAAACCGCCCCTCACTCTTGTACATCACGTTGAAAGTCGGGTCCGAAGCGTACCACTTTCCGTCGTACCAGAACTCGATGGTGGCGTGAGAATCGTATGGGTGCTGGTCGCTTGTGAAGTAGGCCACATAGCGAGCCGGTATACCCTGAGATTCCAGCGCAAGCGCGTAAGTCTTAGCCAGACCGCCGCATATGTGTCCCACCGAATCGTCTCGTAGTGATTCGAGATAGGAATCGATGAATTTCATGAAAGGGAAACCGTTGGGTGTCGTTTTCAGGGGAACTTGTTGATAAATCTTGTTCCTGAGATAGACCGCTTTCTCGAAATCATTTTTGAATTGCCGGTCGATCGAATTTTCAATAATCGACCCCAGGCGAAGCATATTCATATCTCTTTGATCGCTTTCAGCATGCTTTCTGGCCATTTTATCCGCGCTGTGAGCCTTCTTGAGGCTATAGGCTGAAATCACAATGGCGATCAAAACCATGAGTGTATTCAGAACCGACGGCAAAACGATAATCGTAGGAGATTTCGATTTCATCTGGTTTGTTTCCCCGGCTGAAGTCCTCGATTCTCGAGCCCACAACCTGTCTAATCGAACGGAGAAATGACTTCATCAGGTGAAGTGTCACATATAAAGAACTCAGTTGAACACTATAACCACGATCTTGCGCTAAGCCAGATGCAGGAAATGGACCCTCGCTATGCCGCTCTTTTCCAGGTCAAAAGTTTTTCCGTAAAATGGAGAAATCGGTTGGCAGAGTTCCGTTCGAAGCCGGAACAGAAAGACCGAAATTCCGATGGGAGAACCGAGCACTCCCCAACCGTTCAAGTCGGCCTCTTTTCATTCCTCATTTCAGTTCTACTTCGATCCAATTCCCCCGAGAAAGAAGAGCTATGCCCATCCCGGAAACGATTCTGGATCACCCGATCCTCAGCGCTCGATACTTCTTTCCTCGTCGCGACCCGCTCGCAAACCCCTTTCTCGTCGAGGTCGAGGGGGCAACGCTGGCCTGCCACTACGAGGAAACCGACCCCGGAGCCCGAACGCTCGTTCATTTCCACGGAAACGGTGAGGTCGCCGCGGACTACCTCCACGACTTCGTGGGCGCGACGACACACCTGGGGTGGAACGTCTTCCTGGCGGAATATCGGGGGTACGGAACCTCGACCGGAACTCCGTCGCTGGGGGTCATGCTCGAAGATGTCCTCGGGATCTTCCAGGCGCTGGGGCGAAACGAGTCGGACCTGGTCGTCTACGGGCGCTCGGTGGGTTCGATCTACGCCCTCGAATGGGCCCACCGGTATCCCGGAATCGCCGGACTCATCCTGGAGAGCGGGATCGCCGATGTGCTGGAACGGATCCTGCTCCGAGTGACCCCCGAGGAGTTGGGAACCGGCCGCGAGGATCTGGAAACCGCGGTCGCCAACCGCCTCGACCACCGCGCCAAGCTCCATCGCTTCGAGGGACCCACCCTGGTGATCCACGCCGCCGATGACGACCTGGTTCCCCCTTCTCACGGCCGGAGGTTGCACGAGTGGTCCGGCGCACCACCCGAACACCGGATCCTGTTCGATCAGGGCGGCCACAACGGAGTGATCTCCAGAAACTGGTCGGCCTATTTACAGGTCCTCGAACGCTTTCTGGGATCGGTTTGAATTCGACCCGACTGGCAACGAGGGTGGAGCCTTAGCTTCATCACGGTATCCACTCATGGGTTCACCATTCTATCAACAAGCTGCCCCCACTCGCTTCCATTCCATGCGGACAATGAACCGCTGAGGGCAAGATGGTGGCCGATCTCCCGGTGGGCACACACACCCTACGGGTCGACCAAGAGATCTGCTACGATTGCGGACTCTCCTACATAAACCCAATAACGGTAGCCACGCTCACCCGTAAACAGTCGAGCACCTATCCCCGCCGGCGCTCCGTCCGCCGACTGGGGCGAGAGAAATCAATCGCGACGGATTCCTCGAACGGAGATTCACGATGATTATTTCCAATCGCTCGATTCCCACCTCGCGCAGTGTGCAGGCCCTCATCCTGGGATGCGCGATGGTTTTCCTTCCCCCCAGCCTCACGTCCGCCCAGGAACCCGATTACGAAGCGGTGGGGGATCGGCTGATCGAAGCGGTCGAGGAGGGTGAACTGACTCCGGAACAGGCCGAAGCCATGATGGGCGCGCTCGCCCGTGACCGATTCGCCCGACGCCTGCAGGAAGAGGAAACCCATCGCAAGGAGGAAGAAGAGGAGACAGAAGAGCTCGACAATCACCTCATGAACCTGGGGCTCCAAGAGGAGATGGTCGATCAGATCCTGAACGCCTTCGGGAAATACGGCATCGACGAGGAACTCCACGAAGAAGCCCTGTGGGGAGTGATCAAGCTCGTCCACGCGATGAAGTCGAAGCAGAAGGAAGGGGACTACGCCCAAATCCTCCACTACCTCAAAAAAATCGATCTGGATGGAAAACAGGTCGAACTCGTGGAGGGGATCGCGAAAAAGATTCTTCACCACCACCAGAAATCCCATCGTGAGGGGGGTGAGGAAAAAGACGAGAAAGACCGCTGGTCCCAGCTCATCGGCCACTACAACCAACTAGGCGTCAGCGATGAGATGATCAAGGCGATCGCCACCGTGCTCCACAAAGCTGATCTCGAAAAGAGGCAGATCGAGGGATCCCTGGGAGCCATGCTCCGGATCGTTCATCAAATGCGCTCCGAGGGTGACCGCTACCAGCGGAACCGGCGGGTGGCCGAGTATCTGATGAAAGAGGTTCGTCTCGACGATGAACAGGTCGCTCTCGTCGAGGGCATTGCGCGCCGGATCGTTCGGGGGACCTCCCAGGAAGCCCAGCGAAAATCGGGTGCGTCACGTCCATCGAGCTCGGAGGAAGACCGGAGGCGACGATTCGAGGCCGCGAACCTCAAGATCCGCAAAGCCGTCGCAGACGGAAAAATCAGCCGAGAGGATGCTCGCAAACGCATGGAAGATCTTCGCAAAAGGATGGGGCCGGAAAACGCCGAAAAGAAGCGCGATGACAACCAGGATCTGCGCTCCCGCTGGGAAGCGATCAAGAAACGCATCGAGGGCGCGGTCCAGCGGGGTGAGATGACTCGCGAGGAGGCCGATCGGAAATACCGCGAACTCCGGATGCGCATGGGCAAGGAGAAGAGACCGGACCCTCGCCGCAAAGAGGGGGAGACAAAGAGATCTGAATCGCCCAGCCGCGAGGAGATGGGCCGGATCAAGGAGCGGATCTGGGCGGGCGTCAAGGCCGGTAAGATCACCGAAGAGCAGGCCAAGGAACGATGGGAAGGGTATCTGAAGCAGGTTCGCGGTTCCAAGATCAAGCTGCAACGCTCTCCCAGTCGGGAAGAGATGGGGGAAGTCAGACGAAAAATCGGAGAGGCCGTCAAAGCGGGCAAGATCACCGAAAAAGAGGCCAAGAAAGAATGGGAGGCGTACATGAAACGCTTCCGCGAATCCCAAACCAAAGAGAAGCGCCCCCCCGATCGGGAAGAGATGGGGAAGGTCAAAGAGCGGATCTGGGCGGCTGTCAAGGCCGGCCTTATCACCGAGGAGCAGGCCAAGGAACGGTGGGAAGGGTATCTGAAACGAGTTCGTAGCTCCCAAGCGCGATAACCAAATCACGCTGAAAATCGTACCCAGGGGTGCGGGGAGAGGATGACCCCGAGCCCCTGATTCGTCCCGACAACTCCACCTCGACCGCTTCGGTGGCCGGAGCAGCCACCATCCCTCTCAATCGGTAGGGGATGGATCCGGTTTCGGAGGATCTACCGATTCTCGAACAGTCTCTCCATTCGTTCCCGGTGCTTACGATCCTCCTCCTCCTCTTGCTCGATCCGGCGCTCTTCGGCCTCCAGATAGCGCACGAACTCCTGAAGTTGATCCCCTCCCGTATTTGTTCGGAGAGCGTGATCCCTCAGATGGACCATGGCCCTCTTGAAATAAGGAACCAATCGACGATCACGCTCCGGCAAAGTCAAAAAAGGGCCTCGGAGACCCGCCCACGCGAAGGCATCGGTTCGAAGATCGAAAATGCGAGTGGATTCGGAGCTCGGTTGAAGATGAATGATGAGGGTTTCAGGCCGACTCGGAATCCCATTGGTCGTCTGTGTGGCGATCGAGGCGACATCACGAAAAAAGAGAACCTGCCTGCGATCCACAGGGTCCTCGATTTTCCGGAATTGAATCGAATCGTAATTGAGCGAAATCACCTCGTGGTCTCGTACCGGTCGATCCAGATGGGGGTTGGGGTGGGCTCGATACCCGAACGCCTCCCGCACGATTTCCAGCGCTTTCGCCTGATCGAGAGGCCCGGCCCAACGATCCACTCGGGGCTCCGTAATACTTGCGCAGCCGGCGAGAAAGATCCACACACACCCCAAAAATACGGATGGCCTCATCGCCCCTTCTCCTGTCCAGATCTGTGAACAAAAAACCGATTCTTCTCATCATCCCAGCGAAGATGCTTGTGGTTCTCCTCCCACCAATCCCTCCAGCCATGCTCATCACGTAGATCGTAGGACTCACCGACCAGGGCTTCCAGACGTTTGGTTGCCTGAAGGCGAATAAAAGGTGGCAAAGCACTCTCCTCGAGAAGGTGGATCAGAGTATGAACCGCCTCCGGACTGCCCAGTTGCCCGAGAGCCTCGGCAACTTGAAGAACTAGATCTGCAGACGGGAAGCGGGTCTCCAGATAGGTTTCGAGTGCCCAAGCCGCTCGGGACCCCTTCGATTCGCCCAACGCAGTGATCGTCTCACCCTGAACCGCTGGGTCTTCATCCTGGAGAGCTTTGATCAGCAGATCCGCGGCGTGCGGGTCGTCCCAGGCAACGAGAAGGTGGATCGCCTCGATCCTCTCCGACCGATTGGAGGAATGAAGCATGCTCTCGAGATGGTCGAGTGTTCTATCGTGCTCGGTCTGTTCGAACTTGCGATCGAGCGCGGTCGCCAACGGACTCTCACCGACCAGTTGAGTGCCCAACAGGAGGTGGCTGAGGGATACCGAACACAAAACCACGGCGATGCCCGTGGTCAGCCCCAACCCCCTCAAAAGCGCTCGACGGGTCCAGGACCACCGACTCGCAATCCAAGCAGCAACCAAGAAAACCGCCTGAACCGCAACGACCGTTGGAGACATCGGTAGACCCCCGGGAGGATCGTACCAAAGGCCCGAGGCTGGATTGTAAAAAGTCGCCGGCGCGGCCAGAACGCAAGCGCTGACTCCCACCGCGATCGCGACAAGCTGAACGTGACCAAATCGATTGACGAGAAGGAGACCAGTGACCGGCGGCACAATCATGAAGCCCACCACCAGCAGAATCGAACCGGTCCGAAGACTCACCGCAACGGCAATCCCGATCGAGAGGTAGAGGAAGAGGTCGAACAGACGCGCCGGCAACGCGAAACTCTGGGCCGAATCCTTGTCCAGGGCGCTGAACAAGATTTCCTTGGAGAACAGAAGATGGAGGACACCCAGAACCACAAAGGTGATGGAGAGAACAATGAATTGAGCCTCCGTGGTGAGGATCACATCCCCGGCCACCAGGTGATTGAGTTTTTCCTTTCCCTCGGCGCTCTGCCAAATGAAGAGAACGGCAAGACCCGCGGCTATCGCATAGCCAACGCCGATCAAGCTCTCCTGAGTGACACGTTTTCCTGAATGATGGACGCTGAAAAGGACAACGCCCACGAGGGTGAAGAGGACCGAAAGGATGAGCGGCGCTTGTTCTTCCCACGCATGCGGCTCGAAACCCAGCGCCACCGCCCAGTCCGTGGCATAGAAGGCAAAACCGATGCCCAAGGCGCTGATCTCGGCCAACGAAACACCGACGAAAACAATCCGCTTGCACACGATGTACACGCCAAGATAGGCGCTCATGACAGCGATCATGATCATGGCCAGGATGTTCCGGTCCATGCTCTCAAAGGGAAAGAGGAGACCGTCAAGCATGGCTGTGATTCCCATTCGGAGGTGCGGCGTGCCAGATGAAAAACGTCACCGTCCCGTCACCTCACCACCCGACTCGGCAAAAAGGACCCGTTCACCCTCGAGCCTCCCGACCCGAACCGGGATGCCATACAGCGCACTCAATCGCTCAGATGTAAACATTTCCTCCATCGAGCCGTGAACCATTTTCCCTTCCGAGATCAGCGCCAGATCGTGAACGTGGCGGCAGACCACGTGCAGTCGATGGCTGACCATGAGGACGGTTCGATCGCCCTGGGCGTGCAAACGATCCACGAGCCCCATGATGTTCCGTTCCCCGACAAGATCCATACCGTTGGTCGGCTCGTCGAGCACGAGGAGGTCTGGCTCGCTGGCAAGCGCCCGTGCAATCAACGTTCGCTGCTGCTGTCCACCGGACAGGTCACGATAGCTGGCCTCGGCCAATTCGCGCATACCGACAAACTCAAGGGCTTCTTCGACCCTCCTCCGGTGGCGAGCTTGGACTCGCCTCATGAATCCGATCTCCCGATAGAGACCCATCACCGCGACATCCCGAACCCGTAGAGGAAAGATCGGGTCGAGAGACTGGCGCTGCGGAACGTAACCGATACGAATCCGACGACCCGATGGCCGCCGAATTCGTCCGGAAATAGGGCGTAAAAATCCGAGTACCGACCTCAAAAAGGTCGTTTTTCCAGAACCGTTGGGGCCCACGATGCCCAGATAGGAACCGGCCCGGATCTGGAGATCAACCCCCGAGAGCACGACCCCCTCACCGTAACCAAGAACCACATCTTCATAGGTTACGATCGAGGGAGTTCCCGGGGGTGTACCCATACCTAGCTCCTGGCGTTTTCCAGGAGAAGGTCGGTGATCCGCTCGAAGAGGGAGAAGTAATCGACCGAAGCCGCATCCGCTCCGACCCCCGAGGGAAGTACCACAGCGTTTGTTTTCGTCTCTTCAGCGAGCGTCCGAACCTTGCCCACATCATAATAAGGAGCCGAAATGATCGCCGGAACTTCGTGCCTTTCAATCATCCGACGTACCAACGATATTTGCGAAGGTGTCGGACTGATCCCTGGCTTGGGTTCGACATGGGCGACCACATCCAAATCAAACGCGTCACGCAGATAGGCCCAAGTCTGATGATAGGCGACCAGATTCATGTCTCGCAAAGGGAGCATTTTCTTTCGCCACCCCCCCAGAGACTCGATCAACGATCGTCCCTTGTACTCATGAGCCTCCAAAAACTCGATCAACCCGCCGCTCCTCTGGAGTCGATCGCAGTACTCACTTCCGAGTACTTCGATTAGATCCCGCCCGTAAAAGGCGACATCGATTCGGGCGCGGAACTGCGCGTAGCGTTGATCATAGACTTCGGATCCCTCCGGATCGACCCGTTTGAGACCCTCAACCAGATTGGCGGCCATGGTCTTGGCGTTGATCGGGTCGAGCCAAATATGGGGATTTCCGTGAGCATGAATGCACCCCTCGCTTCGCGAGAGGGTGCTGGGAACCTCGAGCGGGCTGATCCCAGCACAAGCATACACGTGGGCCTTCGCGCCACGACGAATCTTGGCATTGCGACCGCCGTCGAGAACCCGCTCGACCCAACACTCGAGCTCCATACCATTCTCAAAGAACAGATCCGCATCGGTGACCTGAAGCATGAGGCTGGGAGTCGGGCTGACATAATGAGGGTCCTCGACTCCCCGCGAGAGGCTGAAAACCTCCACCCGATCGCCACCAACCTCCCGAGCAACCGCCGCGAGGGTCTCGTTCGATGTCACGACCTTCAAACGTTCATCGGCCAAACCCACCCCGAAGGTCAGGAGGAGTGTCGCCATGGTGAACCACAAATGCACTCTCATCATAACCTCCTATCGATTGACCCAGTACGGCTCAACGGCGTGTGAGCCGAAGACCCAGGTCACTTGAAACATCAGCGTATCATTATCGAATCCGTTATTCTCTTCCTCGTGTTCGTAACCGAGACGGAACCGAAGAAACTCGCTGGTGTAATAGGACAGATAGATTGCTTCTTTATGGTGCCAATCGTTCTCACTGTTCGGCGCACCGGAGAGATAGTCGAAACGAGCCCCCGCGTAGAAGTTCTTCAGGAACTGGTGCTGTAACGCAGAGTAGAACCCCCACCGATTTCTCGTCCGGTCGTTCTCTTCGCGATGACGAAGATAGGCCTCGGTTTGAAACAAAATCGAGGTTTGATCTCCTCCCTTTTCTGGTCGCCATCGATAATAGAAGTCGGCGCCCATGAGAGTCGACAAACGTGTGGTATCTGCGGGTGGGTCGGATGCTGCATTCCCGGTGTAAGCGCTGGCTCCGAACTGAAACTCATGCTCCAGCGAGAGTTGTTTGTGCCACTTGAGGCGACCCAGGAATGCCAGGTCGTTAGAATTCGCGCCGGCAAAAAGCGTGCTATTTTCTCCGTTCACGATCTGGAAGTTGAAGGTAATGGCCTCGTTCCAGGGATTATGAACAAGATATTCAATCCCCAAACCGTTCTCGACATCGCCTTCCTCTCCAAGAAACCCGATCACCGGCAACGGACGGCTCGTCCAGGGCAGATCGTGGTTGTGCAAAATATTGACGATACCGAACTCGGTTCGAAACCGACCGATTTTGAATCGAAGGTTATGGGCCACATCTTCCAGTCCCGGAATCGTGTGGAGATCGAGATAGCCCTCCTCCACCTTGAACTCGTACTCGTTGGGACTATGTTCCTCCATGGCTAGAATAAGAACCCCCTTGGCGTAGGTATCGATATCCGCCCGAAAGTCGACTTCGACCTCCCGCAGACTAAAACGATCGGTCGTATCGACCCCTTCATCGTTGTTGACTCGCCGACCGTCAAGGCGCCCGAGAAAATCGCTGAACACGGTGATCCGAGGATTGAATTCGTTGAACTTGGAAGAGATGATCGATCCAGGCCCCGTGAGTCGCGCTGCGGCATCCATGACCTCTTGCTCTTTTTTCTTTTTCTCCGAAAACTCAGCTGCTTTGCGACGAAGTTTCTGGAGG
The DNA here is from genome assembly GCA_030748635.1 of Planctomycetota bacterium. Classification (GTDB taxonomy): domain Bacteria; phylum Planctomycetota; class JACQVV01; order JACQVV01; family JASMLP01; genus JASMLP01. Next base: position 24,860 of record JASMLP010000212.1, on the reverse strand, counting down.
GAAGAATCCTTCTTCTCCCCGCGAAGTCGATCGACTTCTTTCTCCAGGTCCTCAAGTCGATTCTCGTAAAGAGTTCGAAGTTTTTGGATCTGCTTCTGGACCTCTTCGATCTGTTTGTCCTTTCCGCTCTCCTGACCAAAGAGGGGAGCGGTCGAAACGCTGAGCACACTAAAACTCAACAGACTGACCGAAGACCAACGTATGATTGATTTCATAAATTATTTAAGTCTCTTTCTTCTAAAAGAAAGCGCTGACAGATCGACAGATCCATTCTGACAGACTGTCAGACGCCTGATGTTTTCCTAAGTTCGCAATTGCGGGTCAGGAAAACGCCGGAGGTCCGCGAAGAAAGAAAGCGGGAAACTCAGTATTCGCTCGAGGGACTTCTCGGCCGGTCGATCCCAAAGAGATCGATTCCTCGCCGTCGGCAACCCCGCCCTGGGAGTCGCCCGAGAAACACACGCCCTGGCTCAGAAATACGCAGATCTGGCAGTCGGCATAGTGATCTTCATGGCCAACCTCCACCATCACATGGACAAAGCCGACGGCGAACGCGGCCACCATGAATATCAGGACTCTATCAGTCCAGCGACGGGATTTTCTCAAGGTGTCACCCTGAAACACTTTCCAGATCATGAGAGAAAAGATTTTATAGGGCTTCGCAAAAATCCGTCAAGTGTTTCTTGAATCGTAGGTAAATGCGTCGACCCGACGCCCACCACTCCTCCGAATATCCTCAGAAACGTCCCGGACCTCTCGAAAGTCTCGCGCTTTTCGAGAGGTCGATTCCCGGAAAAGGAGATCGACTCCGAAGTCGACCAAAGTGACCTTGGAGTCCTGGGTATCTCCATAACGAGTCATTACTCGTTGGTCGGAACTGGGCGTCAAACATGAGCGAATCCAGATTCTCTTGATGCACTACACCTTCGTCGGCGCAACCCTTGTCCCCACCCCGCATACAGAAAGCCCTTCGACCCGTGGGCCGAAGGGGTTTCTGCCCAACGGATGGAGGCGGCGGGAATCGAACCCGCGTCCCGAAGCAGTCGACCAGAGGCTTCTACGTACATAGTCGGTCGTTTGGTTCTCGCCTCGGCGGGCTCCGGCCGACAGGATCCCGCTTCAGCCAGCCCGTCTAAAATTTCGCAATCGACCCGACGGACCGAGGTTGATCGCTAGCCCGCTAGTTGGTCGTTCCGACCGTCCCGCAGGCGTAGACGGCCGGAACGTGGCCACTAATTAAGCAGCCAGTGCATAGTTGTTATTGGCAACTATAGTTTGCCCAGGGTTTTACGAGGCCACCTGGAACCTCGGCACGCCACCCCTGCCCGAACCCTGCCCGGTCGAAGCCAGATCGCCCCCCGAGTGGTGTCCCAGCAGATGCTGTCGACATTTTCAGTATAGCGCAAACCGAGGGGCACTCGTCAACGCTGAAGTCGTTCGATCGCTTCGTCCACCGCCTGATGCAACGTAGCGAGACGATCCCGTTCCGCATCCTGAAGCGCTTCATCCGCAGGCCCGAACAGGTAGTAGTGATACGGACCTCCACCCCAGCGAAGACTTGCCTCCTGATCGATCGGACTCTCGTCCTCGCGGCGACTATAGGCAAATACCAGGCTCCAGAGTCCCGACACCTGAAGCAAAGAACTCTCCTTCAGGGTATTCCAGTTATCCATGTAAGCGGTGGGCGGGTCGAGAACCAGAAGCGACTGATCGGCCGAGGTAGAAAGCTCTTCGATCGTTTCACCTTCTTCAGTCCATTCCCGGTGAACTACCTCCAGGCGCATTCCGGCCATCGGCTCGCAGATAAAAAGGCGAGAATCTGCCGTGGATCGGAACGAACAGCCCCCGAGTTCCGTTTCCAGGGTATTCTGCAAAGCGGCGCACTCATCCAGATCGCTCTCGTAAAGTCGGATCCGAACCACTTCTCCCCGAGCGGCCAGTTCGATACCTAACCGGACAAAAAGCATGCTCGTTCCCATGTAAGCGGGCGCTCCACGCTCGAGATCGCGCAGGGTGTGGCGGAAAAAGGGGTGGAGACGGGCCGGGGAGTCGATCGCCCGGATGACCTGATTCGGCTGATCCGTAGGGCGGCGACGCGAGAGACTGGTACGAAACCGAGGACCCGAAAAACGTCCCCGTCCCGAAAAGGTGTTGCAGAAGAACCAGGCCCCAGATGTCGTTTGTCGTTCCAGAAGAATCGTGACCAATTCGTGCAGCAGAGGATGTTTGCGTAGATCTCCCTCGCCCCCAGCTCGATCGAACCGCGGTGAAGCGGCCGAGCGACGCGACTTGGGCCGCTGGGCGGGTGGTTCCTGAGCCGCGAGCGCGGCCTCCGGATCGGGAGCTTCCTTCGGCGTCTCCCCTTCGAACTGACAACGCTTTTGTTCGAAATCGAGCACGGTACCGCGAAAGTCGACCAGCAATTCTTGTCCGAGCACCTCTCGATGGAATGCCTGGCAGCGGCCATCCGACCGAACGACACGATGGTCGGAAAGCTCCACACCCTCTTTTTTGGCCCAACGAATCGCGGCCACCACATCGGCGGGTGTGCACTCACATTGCTGAGCAATATCCGGATAAGTCGCGACCCACCCGAACGGAATCTCCCGGACCTTATTCAGTATGGTGGTAAATCCCTCGATGTTGGGTGCAGGAGTTTCGATGCTCGTCATGTTGATCCCCGTGGAGTCGGTGCAAGTGGGTCTCCCCTGCTTCCCGTGACTGGAAATCAATCGGTGAATCTGAACAGGGGATCGATTGAACTGAATGTAAGGAGCCAGGATAGGTCGGCCAGGAAGAGGCGTCAAGCAGGGGATACGCTCCTGGAAAAATCGAGCTATTCTGCGAACAACGCTGCCAGCAAAGAATCTTCTAACGGTTGGGTGAGATCCGCTTCTAGAATGGGCCCGGTCGCATGACGCCGAATCCAATCGATCTGCCCGACGTCTACCTCCGGCGCCGACTCACGCCGATTGAGAATCACCAGGTCAGCCCGCGCAACCAGGTCCTCCTGACCCTCTTTCCACCGATCACGAGACAGGGAGGGGTCACAGACAAAAAGTCGTCGATCCTCTCGAAAAAAGGCCTCGATCCTCCCCCCTTCGACCAAAAGATCACCGAGACGTTCGAGGTGGCGAGCCCTGAAATCCTCCCACATCGCTCGGTGATGACCGGGACGTGCCAAAGCCCAGATCGTCTCGCGGGCTCCGGCTGCGACCATGCGACCGGTATCGGTTCCCTTTTGAGACAACGTAGCTCGATCGGTCACGATGCCCCACGGCCCATCCATCTGTCGGCACGCGCACCCCGTCTCATGGATGGGACAAAACCCGCTCCCTTCCGGCTCGATGGTAATGAACTTGGCGGCCGAAAAACGTCCCGGATACCGATTCAGAATACCGACCAGTAACGAAGTTTTTCCCGACCCATTAGCCGGCGCTGATATAAGGATTTTCTGCACCATCAGGACTCAGGGCAAAGGCACATCGGAAAGATTCAAGTCGAGTGTTATCGATTCGAAACGAGCGAAGTATCGCAAACGTAACAAAGCCTTTTCGGGTAACCCGTGAGTGAAACGCACTCGGTGATAGCGCTCGTTTTTATAACCGTAACGATTTCGGCTGAAAGGGGGGCAAACTTCACCCTGCTCATCCACAACATCCAGCAGTATCGGAGCATCGGTACCGAGAATCTGAATTTCAACCCGATCTTTTTTCATCTTGGCCACACGAACACGACCCCCCTCAACCCCCGGGAGTGGAGTCCACGCATCGATCGGACCGACAACGAGCGGCAAGGTGATTTCCTGAGGATCGAGACCATACTCCAGGTCAAGCGAGAGATGAACTCGACGCAGAACTCGGGTGGAGGGTGGCGGAGATTCAAAAGGGAGCAAAAGGCCCAACCCTCCCGGGCGAGCGGTCACGCCGTGCCCTTCGAAGGGGAGAAAATCGCCCTCGAGTTCCGCGAGATGAGACCCGATGCCATCAAGATTTTTTCCGTTTGCATCGAGTACTTCGAGAACTTTCAGGCGACCCCAGGAAATAGGCTGACGTCGCCCAAACCAGACCTCGAAGCCCAGTTCGAGCCGAGGAGGCTCATTGACCCGATCTCCCTTGACGTAGGTTCGACTGCGCGCCCAGCGAGATGAGACGAGGGAAAGAGAAGGCTCTTCGACATCTTGGCCGGGATCCTGAGCCTGAATCGAAAACCCCATGAACACGCTTAAAGCTGTCACCAGTAACGATTGTATTTTCATGTCTTCCCCCCCTCGACCAGGGCGTACAGATCTTCCATCCGAAACGGTTTTCGAACATAACCCGCGGCTCGCTGAGCATACGCACGAAGCTGATCATCTTCAGCCCGACCAGTCACCAGAACCACTCGGGTCTCGGGACTCATCGACTGAATGCGATCAAAAGTCGCAAATCCGTCCAGAACTCCACGCATCTTGACATCGAGGAAAACCACATCGATCGCCTCCTCTTTACAGATGCTCAGCGCCTCTTCACCCGAGGCGGCCGTTCTCACATCGGTCACCCGGTTTTGCAACACACTGACAAGAATTTCTCGTATCGGGCCTTCATCATCCACCACCAATGCGGTTTCAACCGCTTCGACATCGGCCAACGATGTGGATGGAATAACCGAAACCTCCTCATCCAGAGGCTCCCGAATCGGCAATCGAATCGTGAATGAAGTTCCAACCCCTTGCTCACTTTCAACGCTGATCTCCCCATCATGCTCCTGAATAATGTTGTAACAAACGGAGAGGCCGATTCCCGTCCCGGGTACCTCGCTGCCCCCAAACGCTCCCTTGGTCGTGTAGAAGGGTTCGAAAATCCGGTCGATATGCTCCGGCGCGATTCCCGCACCCGAGTCTTGAATGAGAGTAAAAATCGACCCGTCCTCCTCCCAGAGATCCAGACGTATCTTCCCATCCCGCCCAATAGCATGACGGGCATTGATGATGATATTCACGAACACTTGCTGAATTTTTCCCGCGTTGACGCAAGTTTTTGACACCGACTGAAAGTTTTTGTGAACCAGGATATTCTCATTTTCCAGTCCGGTTTCGGTGAGTTGAAGCACCTGATCCAGGATCTCGCCCACATCCACCCATTCGGTCCGCTCAGGACGCTGCTTGGAAAAAGAGAGAAGACTTTCGGTGATCTCCCGACCTCTTTCGGTTTGATCGAGAACGATCCGGACCAGCTTTTCCCGGTACACCTCATCCTTGTCGGCCAGTTGAGCAAACCCAAACATGCTGGTCAGCAAATTATTGAACTCATGACTCACCCCAGCCGCGAGGAGGCCGATCGCCTCCATCTTCTGGGCTTCGACCAATTGACCTTGAGCCGACCGCAACTCCTCGGTTCGCTGCTCAACTCTCTTTTCCAGTTCTCGATTCCAGCGATTGATCTCCTGTTCCTGCTCCATCAACTCTCGATAGAGACGCGCATTGGAAAGCGCAATGGCGACATGGGAGGCCAGAATAGTTAGCACTTGTTGATCATCACGGGTAAAAACACCCGAAACCTTATCCGTCGCGCAAATCACCCCGCCCGCGTACTCCTCATCCGAGTCCTGCAGGTGATTCAGAACCGGTACCGCAAGAAAAGACCCGGTCCGATAACTCGAGGAATCGAGCACAGGCAAATCCTCGGGGATTTCCCGCGGATGGCGAATCAGAATCGGTTTCCGGGTAGCCACGACCCGACCCGCGATGCCCCCCCCGAGTTGCATACGAATCGAATCCCACTCATCTTGCTCGATACCGACCGAGTAGGCCATACGAACCTCTTTGGACGACTCGTCAAACACCAGAAAGGAGCTCCGAGTACACCCAAAGATATTGCAGACGAAATCGACCGCCTCTTCGATGATTTCCCTCTCGACCAGATGGCTCGAAATCTGCTGGGCCGCCTTGGAAAGGGACAGCATATTGCGTGAGAATTCCTGAACCCGCTCGTAGTAGGTAACATTCTTGATTGCAATCGAAGCCTGCATGGCCACCTTGGAGATCTGCTCGAGATCGCTTTCGGAAAACACATTCTCTTCAACGCAACACTCCAGATGAACAAGACCAAGAGTTTCTTTTTTGTGAATGAGTGGAACACAGATGGCGGAATGAATCTGTTGGCCAATGATGCTGTCCTCGGACCGAAAGCGTTCATCATCCATGGCGTTCTTGGTAAGCACCGCGCTGCGAGTGGAAAGGACCTCACGAACAATGGTTCGACTGATCCGAGCCGTCAGATCCCGCTCCATGCCAGGCCGGGCTCGCGAGGCCATCAAGCGCAATTTCCGACTCCGGCGATCCATCAGCAAGATGTAGCCCCGGTCGGCAGAAAATTCCTCGAAAAGGATCTCGAGAATCTTCTCCAGTAGCGGTTCGAGTTCGAAAATGCCCTGAATCGCGTTCGCCGTCTTGTACAAACTGGCCAGACGCTTATGGCTTCGTCCATCCGAAGTGAAAGTGTCCAGAAGGGTTTTGGTGTTGGGATAATACGAATGCCGAACTTCGATCTGACTTTCGATCAATCCGGAAGTCGACAAAAGCTGAGAATCCGTATCAGGAATCGCCCCACGCTGATCATCAAAAAGAAGTAAAGAGTCGCCCATCTTGACCAGATCACCGTGCCCAAGAGTCCACTGCGGAGCCAGGTCTCCGTTGACCTCCACCGAGTCGCCGTTTTCAGGTTCATCGAGCAAATAAGCTTCGTCTTTGAACCGAACTCGTAACGAATGAGAAGAAGCCTCGCCTTCACGAAGTGTAATCAGCGTACCTTCACCGACCTGGACTCGATTCATGTCCAGCGGAAAGGCTTTGCCCATTTGCGGACCCTTGATGACGATCAGTTGCGCCATCGACTTCCCCTCCAGCGATCACTTAATGGTGAATAATTCTCTACCGACCCAACTCAAAACCGCAAGGTAGAGGATTATTGCATGTCTGGAGGCATAACCGAACGAATCCAGTCCGCGTAACGCCCCTCGTACCCCTTCGAGGCTCCCAACGCGCGGGCCCTTTCCAGAATATTGTCAACCTGAGCGGGAGCTAACGCCTCCCTTTTGGAGAGAAAGTTTTCGTTCACCCAATTCGCCACATGTTCGCCGTGCTGACGCGAAACCGCAATATTTCCCTGGCCGGTCACCACGTTGCCAACTCCAAAAACGTGATCGTATCCTTCGATGGTTCCCAGGTCCCAGTCGGTGAAGGTGTAATATTCTCCACGCATATCGAGACCGTCGATGCGATCGGGAACCGATCCGATCGAAGAGATGATGAGTGGACTGGTGGCTTCGAATTCTGTTCCGGCAATCGGCTTGGGACGTCCATCCACGATTTCGGTTCGGATGAACTCGACCCCCTTCACGTGATCGTCATCGATCACGAATCCAGAGGGAAGCGATCGTTCTTGGAACTTGAAGAGAAATTTGGATTGCGCATTGTCGAGAATGCGCTGGCGAATCTTGAGCCTCTTTTGCTTGAGTTCTTCCGAGGCGCCCGATTCGATGGCTGCCAGTGGCATATCGATCGGACGGCGTCGATAGTAGAGTGTGCACCCTTCGAGACCGAGTTTGTCCATGCTCTGATCGTGGGAAGCGAGAATCTTGGCAACCCCCTTCTTCTCCAGATCGTGCATATCGACCTCGATTCCCTTTTCCAGCAGAGCCCGACGGACGAGTTCGATCTGCAGAATTTTGACGACGTCAATCGACGCCAGACCCCCACCGACGACCATCGCACCGTCGTGAACGGTGTACTCGGGGCCCTGATATCCGGCCTCGATGAAATGATTGAACCAGTAGACGAACGCGTTCTGGAGAACAATGCCTTTCCCGGCATAATTTTCGGCGCCATCCACAGCGATCGCGCGATCGCGCCAGGCTCCGTTGGCCAGGCAGACCACGGAAAAACCCCAATCTTCCACCAACTCCTGAAACGAAAGATCTTTCCCTAACGTAACCTTCGGAACAAAAGTCACATTCGGATGATCCAATCGTTCATCGATCTTTACGTATTCATTTCGTCTCTGCTTGTCATGCCAGCGTGGCAGACCGTCCTCGATCTTGCCGTAAGGACGGGAATTCTGTTCAAAAACCACACAATGAACCCCTTTTTCAGCCAAAACGCGGACCGCTTCACTTCCGGAAACAGCGCCACCGATAATGGCCGCTACGTGCTTATGCTCTGACATCGAAATAAATAATCCTCTCTGGGAGAACCGGGACATCGACGAATCTCTTGCCACCGGAACTCAATGTTCGTAATCTACCCGTTCAAAGTGCATTAGGATGATGATTGGTCTGAAATCTGAACGCCAAACGAGTCGCTATTGTAGCGATGGGATTGAGGGCATTCCAGATCGATCCCCATTTCGATTCAAGATGTTCATAAGATTCCTATTTTTGACCGGTTAGGGCTCAAGTTTCTTCGCCAAGGCTCCGATAACAGAAACACACGAGACGGTCACCTAGGCTCTTCAAAGCTCCTTCCAAGGCCATCTCTCCCCCCCACAGAGAACTTAAAACAAGAAATACCATGGAGATACAAGGACCAGGCAACTCTCCGAGAACCAACAGGATCTCGGAAAGCAAGCGCTCCGCGAAGCCCGCGGCGGTCGATTCGGGTTCGGCACCTTCTGCCGATTCCGTGCAAATCTCTGAAATGGCTCAGTATCTTTCCAAACTTTCTCGAGTCGAGGATATCCGCAAAGCTCGAGTTTCCGAGATACGCCAGGCGATCGAAAAGGGCGATTTCGTCACCAAGGAAAAGTTGCACACCGCGCTGTCCCGAATGATCGACGAGATCTGGGGCGACGAATCCTAAGATCGGGATTTTCGTCCCGACTCCTTGAAACCTGCCCCATCGCTTGACTTGCGCAAGCCAAGCTCTACACTCGTGTACCGATTCGAGTGGTAAACAGTGGGTTCGAATGCATTCGTTTGCCAGCTTCCATCCACTAGGATCAGCTTCTTTATTTTGCCGGAACTTTAGAAGAACACAAAAGGCTTCCGTAAAAGACCTGCGATGGGAACGCAACAGGACTATTTTGAGGTTGCGCGGTGTGATGACTCGATCTACATCCGGGTCGTCGGTCTAGCTAACTTCAACAACTCACATCTGTTCCAGGAATTTGTCGATTCGATGATGGAACTGGATACCAAGCATTTTTATGTGGATCTGGCTGGGTGCCTGGGCATGGACAGCACTTTTATGGGAGTTCTGATCGGCATCCAACTGCACCGGAAAGGCGACTCCTCGGCCCCTTCGGGAAAGCGGGTCTACGTCGTCAACGCCACGGAGCGCTGTCTTCGTCAACTCAAGGAATTGGGGCTATCGCGTCTGATCAAAATTTCGAAACGTGACGTCGCCATCCCCTCGATCACCTTCGATCGTCTTCAGGAAGAAGAATACGACCCCAAAGAGCGCATCCTGTTGATTCGCAAGGCTCACGAGAATCTGACCCGAATCGACGAAAAGAACCGGGAAACCTTTCAGCCGTTTCTCGAATCGTTAGCCGCTGACCTCCAGAACCGCCCCATCGACTCCTGACCCGGATCCGACTCGAGGTGAAATAAATCAGCTTCGAGGGCTTACGCGGGAAAAAGGCGGGGGTCCCCCCGCGAAGTTTGAGGACCCCCGTTGTGAAGGAGACCGATCTTTCTCCCCAGTCGATACGACCAGGAGTAGCCACATCGGTGAAGAAGAAAAACCAGCTCTTGAAAGGCGATTGATAACTGATCAGGAATCAGTGACAGATTCTAACCCCACCGATGCCGAATTGCACCACAATTCCCGATTCTCTCGATCGACGGATAATTACGCGTTTTTCACCCTATTTCCACCACGCCAAAACACATAATACACACATTTTCAACAACTTATAAACAAAGCAAGAACTCTGTCTCGCTGCGACGTCTCCGTACATTTCATCTGTATCGACCCACCAAACCCAGGAATTGCTCTCCTAAACCCAGGGAACCCCACACACGAACATCTGCCTTACACGTCGGCCGAAGTGGGCCCAGGAAGTTCCGTTCAGCGCCTCTGCTCCAAATCGCCGATTTTCGAGACCCTGCGAGCATGTCGATCGCCTCCGAACGGTGTGTTGAGCCACTTCCCCACGATACGCAACAAACTCTCCTGATCGTTCAGGCGTGCTCCCAGGCACAACACGTTCGAATCGTTATGTTCCCGACTCATCTGAGCCGTATGCTCGTCGTGACAAAGCGCCGCCCGTACTTTTTCTATCTTGTTGGCACAGATACTCATCCCGATACCCGTCCCGCAAACGAGAATCCCCATCTCTGATTCTCCGATAGAAATCGAGCGCGCTACCTCACCGGCAAAATCCGGATAGTCACAACTTTCCGTATCATGAGTTCCCTTGTCGAAACAGGCAAAACCCTGATCGATCAACCACCGCTCAATCGATTCTTTAGCCTCGAAACCCGCATGATCACTTCCCAGGGCAATCTTCATTTCACGTCCTCACTCGCCGGTAACAGTCCCTGCTTGACAAAAGATCGGCGCACGCTTTCTTCAATCCGAACCGCACATTCACGATATTGATCATCACTGCCACCAAATGGATCCGGAATGTTTTTTCCATCCGGATCCAGGAGAGCGACCCTGTGAGCACTCTCTGGCATCCACTCAGTGAGCGTATCACTGTGGTCCTGGCTCATGACAAAAATCCAATCGGCCTCAAGGCAGTGATCAAAGGTAACCGGTTGCGAGCGATGAGATTCGACCGAAAGACCTCGATCCTGCATCGCCGCGAGGGATCCCGGCGAAATCGAGCAACCTTGCGCGGCCGCAGTTCCCGCACTGGAAATCCGTACCCCTGCCTCCTCAAGATGGGATGGATCCACCCCCATTGAACGAGCCAGAAGATGACGAGCCAACGCCTCAGCCATTGGACTCCGACACGTATTCCCCGTACACACAAAAAGAATCGACGTCGGAGCGACTCGCTTCAAAGTCTCTTCAGGAATCGCGCCGTGACGGAGTACCTTCCATCGGTTGCCACGAATTTCCACGACGGTGGAGGACTCTCCCAGACCCGTTTCGCCTCCATCGACAACCATCTCGATCTCACCACCGAAAATATCCATAACCTCTTCGCAGCAAATGGATGGAGGCTCGCCGTGCCGATTAGCGCTTGGCAAAACGACCGAAACACCTGACTGGCGAATCAACTCCAGAGCGATGAAGTTCGAAGGCATTCGCAACCCCACCATCTCATCATCGAGACCACCCCGAGGAACGACCAGGGTCAGGGGACCGGGCCAGAACCGACGAGCGAATTTTGTCGCCATGGATTCAAGTTCCGCCACATGTTTTCGGACATGATCAAATTCACAAAGATGGATCGTCAACGGCTTACTTCTCGGACGCCCCTTGAGTGCGTAGAGTCGCTCCACCGCCTCGGCGTTTCGCGCATCCGCCCCCAATCCGTACACCGTCTCGGTAGGAAAAGCGACGATTCCGCCTTTAGCCAAACACTCCGCTGCTCGCCGGAGTCCTTCGCGATCCAGTCCCGTACCGACCGCCCGAATAATTTCTGTCTCCACTGACCGCCCCATCTCAATATATTTCAAGCACTTCCATCACAACCACCAGCCAGTAGCCAGAAGTATAATTCGTCGCTAACAGGGGCGCAAGTTCGCTCAATTTCCAGACTGGGGAATCGAGCGGCTCGAGTCGATCACAAAATCGACAACCCGGCCCTCCAGATATTCGATCGCTTTGCCTGCCCCCTTGAGGACTTCTTCGGCGCCTTCGGGTGGGTAGGCGTAGGAGATGTAGAGCGACAGATGCAAAAACTGGGAATCGTGCTGGTAAGGCTGAATCGTCAAATCGTAATAGTCGTGATCGATCTGATAAAGCCACCGAATCCCGGTACCCCGCATATTTCCTCCCAGTGCGGCGGTATCGACCGGTTGCAAAAAAGTCTGGCGAATGAAATGCTCGGTACTAGGCAACACCGCCTGCACTTCCCGATTCAGATCCTCCTGGGCGAGCAACGAAGAGATCTGGCAATCCCAACCGGTCAAACGTCCCAGCGAAACGTAATGAGTAATTTTCTGGAGAACATTCCCCACTCGGTCAAGAACCAGAGCCACCTCTCCATCTTCCTGAAAAAGATCGATCACTTGAGTCTGTTCGGTGCCAACCGAACAACTCCCTCCCCAGAAACTGCGAAACTCGAAACCGCTAGAAGTTCGGGTTTGATTGGGGTATTCATCGCCCAGCGATTCCACCAAATTGAGATAAACTCGCCGTCCCAGACGCTGAGATTCATGGTGAAGAAGTATCATCAACTCCTGATGATAGAGTCGGCCACGCATAGCGATGACTTCCTTTACATTCGGTCTACTTGGGGCTATGGAAGCGCTTAGTGTACCATCATCTTTCATGAATCGCACACCAGGCACCGTCATCCGCATCGACTCAGCCGGATATCATGTCGATACCGCGGAAGGCACGTTCCGATGCTCCCTTCGCGGCCGACTCAAGAACACACCCCGAACCACCAAGAAACCGGTTAGCGTGGGAGATCGAGTGCATTGGACGCCGAGTGGCCCCAATCTCGGAGTCATCGATTCGGTCGAGCCCCGTCGAAACAAACTCTCCCGGCGCTCCGCCGGAAGAGGGGACCTGGAACATATCCTCGTAGCCAACCTGGACCAGCTACTGATCGTCTCCTCCCCTCAAGATCCCCCTTTTCGCTCGGGTCTCATCGACCGAATGCTCGTTGCCGCCGACAAGAACCATCTCGATGCTGCCATCTGCCTGAACAAAGCCGACCTTATCGATCACAAGGAGTGGCGATCTCGCCTGGCTTACTACGAAGATCTGCAATACCCCCTTCTTTTTACCAGCGCTGTCGACAAGACGGGCATGGACGCCCTGGCACGTTTTCTTCGAAAAAAGACCACCGTACTTTCTGGTCACTCGGGAACAGGAAAAAGCAGTCTTCTTTCTGCCCTCCAGCCCGGCCTATCTCTTCGTACCGGCGAAATCAGTTCACGATCCGGCAAGGGGCGCCACACAACCACCTCGGTCAGTCTTCTAAAACTCGACCTGGGCGGATATGTCGTCGATACGCCAGGCATCCGAAGTTTTGGGCTCTGGGACATCGAGCCCGAAGACCTCTCAAGCCATTTTCCCGAAATCAACGAACTTCGAACCGGATGTCGATTTCGACGGTGCACCCACACCCACGAACCCGATTGTCCAGTCCTCGCGGCGGTCGAAAGCGGCCACATCCACGCAGACCGCTATGAAAACTACACCCGGATGCTCGAATCGCTACAGAACCCAGACTTCGATTTCAATTGACCCGGGTCATCAAGACTCGACCAGATTGTCAAATCCCCTGGGACTCTGCTCCACCTTTGGAGAGGGACTCAAAAGCCCCTTGAAGCGCTTATTCAGGACCCGAGGAAGGTGGTTAAAACGGTTCGAATACGTATTGCAACTACAGCCAGGACAATTCAATCGCAACATGTTGTGAAGAGTGTGACGGTGCTTGTCCGAGGCGAGAATTTCTCGAATCGACTGCTCACGAACATTTCCGGTCGGATCCATCGGCCAGCAGGGATAAACCCAGCCGTGCGGGTCGATGTATATTTTGTGATAGCCGATCGAACAGGGAATATTTTCCCCTTTGGGATCCTTGAAGTATTCGAGAGCCCAGGTCTTCCACTCCGAAGAAAGAGCAGCAAACAGGTCAGGGTGTTCCTTTCCCAGCGCGAGAGCCTCATCAATAACCTCGCTCAGGTGATCGAGATCCTGGGGCCAAAGTCCCATCGTCTTTCCATCCGCGATTTTGAACTGCTGAGTGGTGAAATTGATCAGACCCACATTCATCTTGACCCCAAAAGGGATCAACTCCTTGGCCAAAGGAACCAGGGTATCCATATTCACCCCGTTCAGGGTAAAGCCAACCATGAGTTTAAAGTCGAATTCCCGTCGCAATTCGGAAGCGATCCCAATAGACCGCAAGGTCCTATCATAAAATCCCTTACGGCCACGAACGAAATCGTGAACTTCGCCCACGCCGTCGACAGAAAAGCCGATCATTCCCAGGCCCGCCTCAAAAAGCCGTCGGGCGCGGGATTCGGTCAACGTCAATCCGTGAGTGGTCAACCCAGTAGAAAAGCCCAACTCCCGGGCATATTCCAGAATCTCTGCTAAATCTCGACGAAGAGTCGGCTCCCCACCCGAAACGTAAAAGTTCTTGAGACCCAGGGTTTTCAGATCGTCCATGACCCGCTTGATTTCCTCGGTCGTCAATTCTCCTCGACTGACCTCTTTCCACTCTCCGCACGTGATGCACAAGGAGTTACAGTTGGCGGTAATTTTGAAACTAACCGAATTCGGACGAACCCAAATCGATTCCGCAAGTACCGGACTCCATCGCGCCAACTCGAATCCGAAAAGTTTCGTGGCTCGCTTGATCTTGTCTACAACCATCCTAATTGAGCACCTTTAGAGGAGTTTGATCTCAGAATTCCGAGGATTCGAGGGATTGTAAGAATAGGCAGTCCTCGGTCAATAGCAAGAGCGACCAAAAACTCTTTCACCCGGCATGTAGTCTACCACGCCACAGAAATCTCGGTTTGATTTTGACCCTATACCCTAACCCGACCTCTCTCTGTCCAACCGATCTCTGCGCGATATGTTCATACAAATCAACCGATCGTTCGCGGTGTCAAATAGAGCCAGAATTCTCGGTTTCGCTTGCCACCACCCAGAGGACTCTCCACCCAACCAAACTGCGGAAACCCCAGATCACAAACCCCTTCCTGGACCCGCTGGAGCACCGTTTCGAGGAACTCCGGGCGAACCTTGCCCTTCTGTAACTCAGACCTCTGAGCTTCATACTGAGGTTTGACAAGACTCAAAATGCACCCTCCAGAACGCACCCAGTCGATGGCTCGAGGAAGTACTCTCCGCTGTCCGGTCCAACCCACATCGATCGTGATCAGATCTACAGGCCGCTGTTCAGGCTCGAAGTGAAGCGCGTTGGTGCGTTCGTGAACTGAAACCCGGGGGTCATTTCTCAGCCCCCAATCGAGAGTCCCATAACTGGTATCTACCGACCAAACACGGGACGCGCCGTGACGCAAAAGACAGTCCACGAAACCACCCACGTTGCTTCCCAGGTCGATCGCCAACCGTTCCGACGGGTCTACTCCGAAATATTCGAGAGCGAACGCGAGCTTGTCGCCCCCTCGCGAAACGTAGATTTGCGAACGTCCGGTGGCCAAAACTCTCGAGCTAGGCTCCGCAGCCTCCGCTCCCGCAGCCTCCGCTCCCGCAGCCTCCACTCCCGCAGCCTCCACTCCCGCAGCCACCACTCCCGCAGCCTCCACTCCCGCAGCCTCCGCTCCCACAGCCTCCGCTCCCGCAACTCACTTCGCACGATTTTTCATCGGTCAGACTTCGAGTCGATACCACATGCAGACCGGAATCTTCGGAACAATAATCGATCAATACCCCTTCGAGAAGGTGCGTAGAATGTTCGTCGGTTCGCACCTGGATCTCTTCGAAATGGTGGATCCGATCCGATCGACGACTCTCATCATCGACCTGCAAAGAGTAGTAATACCCCGCACAAGCATTTCCCTCGGCTTCGAGCCGAAAAAAAAGGCTAGGATTGTCCTGGTCTTCAAGAAAACGACGCAGGATTTCCTGGGCAGGATCGGTAAGACAAAACATCATGGTGAAGAATGGCTATTCTATGAAATGTTTTCGAAGGACAAAAGCTTCTGAGTAAAACTCCATCTGGTCTCTACGCAATTCGCTATATAGGATAATTTATTCTTTTTTCATGAATCCTTTGCCTCACCACCTCGACTCCGATGCCCTGCGAGCCAACCTGGCGCGTACCGCCCAGGATGTGGCCATTCCTGAGCAGTACCAGGAACTCATCACAGTCGTTGAAGGTTTTTATGGAGTTCGAACCTGTCTCTCCGAAACGCTTTCGGAAACGTTCCACCAGTACCGCAATATCGATACCATCATCGAGTCCTTGCAAACCTTGCTGCTTCGCCATTGGAGTCACTTTGACCGTCCACCCCAGCGCGAACACCTCTTCAAGTTGCTGGCCGATCTTTCTCTCCGCCTTTTCGACGATTCTCTATCCGTAACCCAAGCATCCTCCCTGTTACGCACAGTATGCCTCTGGGCCACAAGCACCCTGGAGGGAGGTCACGGCAGAGATTACGAAGCCGTTATTCTGAAATTGGCCCTTCGGATAGAGTCTATCCGCCCCCGTTATCCGGAAGCGTTTCGAGAACGCAGTCCCCAACTCCGAAATATGACCCGGCGTTGCCTCAACACCTCCGCTGAAAAACCGTTAGTTCAGCTCTTACGATCCGTTCTCGAGGATACCTACTCCTGGTTTGGCGATCACCTGGATGTCAAGGGTTGGGTCGAAGAAGAAAATCCTTCTCTCAAGGAAGGGCTACAAGTCCTCGAATCGATGGAGGATGTTTCACGAAAAACCAATGACGAATACATCCAGGCCCTCCCTCAAGCTTCCTCCGAAGAACTCACCTCCGACAAGTTTCCCACCTATCCAGATCTGGTGGACCGATGTCTGCGGGGGTTGGCTCGAATCCAGAGACTCTCCGACCGTTTTACCGTCGGGCTCTTTATCCTCAAAGACGATACACTCGGTCACCGACAACGAGAGGTATTGAATACCCTTCTTTCGGTCGTCCGAACCCAACTGACGGCCCATGAACGGCCCGATTTCGTACGCCCGATCGAAACCCTGACGCATTTCTTTCGCCAGCGCACCGGACTGTATCCAGAAATGCGTTTCCGGTGCTACCAGGCAATCGGCGAAGCCATCGGGGAATCCAGCAACCTCCAGGCAGCCGAACTACTCACCGAACACCTCCTAGCGTGGCCGTTCGAATATCCTGAAATCATGGGAGCTACCGAGGAGTGGGAAACCCTCGTCAATCCTCTCCATCTCATGAACATTCGCTGCTGGATGCGAATCGTTGAATCCAATCCAGTCCTCTTCGAGCGACTCGCCGCTGCCCTCACCCTTCAGTTACGTCTCGGCGGAGTATTCATTGCCGACACCGACCTTTTTCAGCGGGATATTTCCCGACTTCTGGCCAGCCCTATCGAACCGATTTATGCGGTTATCAAGCAACTGTTGCGCTCTTTCCCGGTCTTTTACAACGAGGTAGGGGCTGAGGGAGAACTGCGAAGTGTTTCTACCGAACTCGATGAAATCTGTGGACGCGAAGACTCTCTCATGCACTTTTTGCGCAAACAGGTTCATGCCGAATCCTCCAACCGTCTTGTTCGCTTCAGTCGGACAGTTCTCGAATACTGGGCCAATCTGGATGCGACGCCTCTGGGAAACTACCTACCCGAGTCCACACTCAACACGATCATCGCCCAGCATTCCTGGGCCGAAGAACCCCATCAACTGCTTCTCACCCTCTGTGGAGCCGGTGGGATTCTCAGCCTGGACGAACTGGTCGAACAGACCCCAGAAGCTCTCGACACTCTTCTCTCCTCGCTACCCAATAAGAGCGGCACATCCTTTCGCAGGGTTCAACTTCTCGTACGCCTTCATCAACTTCTGGTGGAAAAGTACTCTCTCGACTCCGAAGGGCCCGACACCTACGTCCAGAGGCATCTCCAGATTCCTCCCGCGATCCGCTTTCGTTTTCAGCAAACCTTCGACGCCTGGAAGTCTCGATCTCAGAGCCCCGAAGACCCGCCAGGAAAACACGACTCGATCCGGCATGCTCTGATCGACGCAAACCTCGATATTCTCGATGCCCTGCGATCTATCATCCTTTCTTCCGATCGTACCGAACCGACTGAAAACCTTCTCCACAAACGACACCTCGCGGCGGGCATTCCCTCCATCTACGGCAACTACAGTGAACCCAAATTCGATGCCCTCGGCCTGACCTTTCGAATGGAGCGCCTGCTTTCAACTCTGCTGGAAGAAGAGGTTGTTCATGCGCGTCTGGAATACATCACCGGAGCCACCTTGCGCCAAATGGCTCAAACCGTGGGCCGCTTCGAACGCGCCCTGGCTGTAGACGGAATCCTCTCGCAGAGCATTTCCGACAATCTCGAACTGCTCGAATCGAGCTTCGAAGGACCCAGCCTCTCTTTCCATCAATACCAGAACATCTTCCAGTTTCTTGCCACCAACATCTCCGATCTCGCTCGCCTGGTTGTCCTTTCCCACGATCAAGCGCTGCGGCGCATCTTGTCACACGATTCTCGTCCTCTTCAGAACCGCCGACTCGATCCGGACGCGCTGGCTGAAACTCTTCTCCGAGAACTCCTTACCTCCGGAATCGGACTTCAAAACCTGGACCGCTACGTGTCTACGGCAGTCCGACGAATCTCCACCCTGACCGACCGACTCGACTCCGACGCACTCACCCGAATGATGAGCTACGATCCGGAGCGGCTGGTCATCTGGATTCACGATTTCGATTCCACACTCGACAATCAAATCACCCTAGGCTCCAAAGCGCTATCTCTTTGCCGTTTAGCCGCGAACGGACACCGAGTTCCCCGCGGATTCATCCTCTCCACGGAACTTTTCCGAACTCGGCAAGCGATGACATTCAAGCCGTTCTATCAGGACACCTTGCTACGAATTCAAAGGGCTATTCAAGAACTCGAAAATCAACTCGGCCTTCAACTGGGAAACCCGGACTCTCTTTTGATGCTTTCCATCCGTTCAGGCGCCGCCATTTCCATGCCGGGCCAGATGTCGACCTTCATCAATGTGGGCCTCAACCTCACCCTGGTCGAAGAATTCGGGCAACGAACGGGACACCAATGGATGGCGTGGGATTCCTACCGACGTTACCTCCAATCCTGGGCCATGTCCGAAGGAATTGTTCGCGAGGAATTCGACTCGATCATGTCCGAATCGAAAGATCGATTCGGAGTGGACAAGAAACACGAACTGGCCGCTGATCAGATGCGAGAAATCGCCCTGAATTACAAACTCCGGGCCGAAGAACTGGGAGTGATCTTCCAGGAAGATCCCTTTGAACAGATCGTTCAGTGCGTTTTCAAAGTGCTCGATTCTTGGGAGGCCCCCCAGGCCCGGGACTTTCGGCGCTATACCGGAATGGCCGAAGACTGGGGAACCGCGGTCGTTGTGCAGCACATGGTCCACGGAAATCTATCTCACGATTCTGGAGCCGGAGTCACTTTTACTCGTAATCCTCAGCAACCCCAGAGCCGCAAAATTCGACTTTTTGGAGATTTTGCCATCCGCAGTCAGGGAGAAGATCTCGTGGGCGGACTGGTCTTCCCTCTTCCCATCTCCGAGGCTCAAAGGCAGCAGATTCCAGCTTATCAAGGGGTCGAAAGTTCCCTTGAACGCAACTTTCCGGAAATTTTTGCCAAACTCAATGAGGTGGCCTCTCAACTGGTAAGTGAACACAATCACGACGACCTGGAAATCGAATTCACCTTTGTCTCTCCTCGAGGCGAAGACCTCTTTCTTCTCCAGAAAAGACCGATGATCACCGAATTCGTCGACGAGATTCCTCAACGAAACGGATCGAACACGAAACACGAACGGCTTCTCGGGCTAGGACTCGGTGTGGCGGGAGGGTTTTTTCAAGGACGTGTGGCCATCGATCTCGAGCAGATTGAACAGTTGATCGTCGATTCCCCAGACGAACCGATCATCCTTCTGCGGCCCGATACAGTCCCAGAGGATCTTTCCATGATTGTTCGAGCCGGAGGACTGCTAACCGCCCGAGGAGGATCCACCTCGCATGCTGCCGTCACTGCCAAGCGCCTTGGCAAAGTGGCGGTTGTAGATTGCAGAACACTTCAGGTCATCGAGAATGAAGGAATTGGCCTCCTAGGTGATACCAAATTATCGATGGGCGACTGGATCAGTATGGATGGACGAACCGGACATATTTATCGAGGTTGCCTCCTCCCCACCAACAAAACAGGAAAGACCGAAACTCCATGAATGGACGTCGAACACTGGGAATAAACGGCCTGGGCCGAATCGGAAAACTGACCCTTTGGTATCAGCTAGCGCACAACGATTTCGACCGTTTCGTCGTCAACATCGGTCGTCCAGTCGGTCGATCTCTGGACTCTTTAGCCGAATACATCGCCAAGGATAGTACCTATGGGCCGCTCCATCGCTACCTGGATGGATATCGAGGAAAGCGATCGATCGAAATCGTCGACACCGAAGCCGGTATCCTTCGTATTCACGGCAAGGAAGTCGTAGTACTGCAGGAACATCGGAATCCCAAGGATTTGCCGTGGAGTCAACACGAAGTACGTATTGTCGTCGATGGCACCGGAGTCTTTGTCGATCCTCATCCGGGCCCCGAAGCTCCCAAAGGCTCCCTTCGGGGTCACCTCGAAGGAGGCGCTCAGGTCGTCCTTCAAACCTCCGCATTCAAGTCAAAAACCCAAGGGTGGCCAAAAGATTCACTGACGGCTATTTACGGAATCAATCACCATCAATTCGAAGCCGGTACTCACCAGATCCTGGCCGCCGCGAGCTGCACCACTACCGCTTTGGCCCATATGATGCGCCCCTTGTTAGAGCGCGACCTGACACGTCACATGATCACGGCCGGCATGAGTACCGTCCATGCGGCCACGAATAGCCAAAATGTCCTCGACGGCGTACCCGAAGCCGGAGCCAAGGATCTGCGAAAAACCCGCTCCGCACTTTCCAACGTCATCCTGACAACCACCAACGCCGCACGTGCTCTCGAACAGGTGATGCCCGAAATCCGCGGCATCGGCTTCATGGCCAATTCCGTTCGAATTCCGACTTCCACCGTCAGTCTCATCATTCTCAACGTCACCTTTCAGACCGATCTGACCCCGGATGGCAAGCCGTCCCTCGATCGTCAAATCATCAACAGCATCTATCGGGAAGCGTCCCAAGGTGAATCTCGAGGACTGGTGGGATTCAGCGAGGAACAAAATGTTTCCCAGGATATGGTGGGTGAAGATGTCGCGGTATACATCGAAGGCTGTGAAACCCACACTCGAACCGGCCTGATCGATATCCGACTCCCCAACACCGCAGCCGAAAGCGGTCGACGGGCCCAGATCCCTGTGACTCACGTCACTATCTTTGGCTGGTACGACAACGAACTGGGCAGCTACAGCAATCGTCTCGGCGAATTGACCCGATACGTATCCGAGAATCTGTAACAGCTTGCCCCCAGGTTCAAAGAGAAGGCCTTTGATAAAAGACCCTTGCGCCCGGAATGTCGGTTCGAAGTGATCTCGAAGAATATCGTGGTAGACAAACGCTGAGGTCGGCCGAGCAGAGCCCGATGCAAACGGGTAGCGCGACCGACCGGTTCGAGGCTTAGAGAGCGTCGATAATTGCGTTGAATGTCGAACTGGGACGCATCACTTGCTCGGCCCTCTCGGGGTCGGGCAGGAAGTAGCCGTTGAGATCGACCGGATCGCCCTGAGCAGCCAAGAGTTCCTCGTTGATCTTGGATTCATTTTCCTCGAGCTGGCGCGCGACCGAGCCGAAACGATCCTTCAGCGAAGCGTCCTGATCCTGGGCCGCGAGCGCCTGCGCCCAGTACAACGCGAGGTAGAACGAACTTCCCCGATTGTCGATCTCATTGACCTTGCGGGAGGGGTAACGGACGTTCTCCAGGTACATCCCGATCGCCTCATCGAGGGTCTCGGCGAAAAGTTTCGCCCTTTCGTTGCCGGTATGGCTGGCGATGAGCTCCAGAGAGGGAACCAGCGCGCAGTATTCCCCGAGAGAGTCCCAGCGAATATGGCCTTCCTTGACCAGCTGCTGGACGTGCTTGGGCGCGGAACCGCCGGCTCCGGTTTCAAAGAGCCCACCGCCCGCCAGAAGGGGAACGATCGACAACATACGTGCGCTGGTGCCGAGTTCGAGGATCGGAAAGAGATCGGTCAGGTAGTCCCTCAGAACGTTGCCGGTAACCGAGATCGTGTCCTGGCCCTTGCGAATTCGTTCCAGAGAGAATTTCATCGCGTCGGCGGGCCGCATGATCCGAAGATCCAGGCCATCGGTATCGTGATCGGCGAGGTAGGTTTCTACCTTTTGAATGATCTGAACATCGTGTCCGCGTCGTTCGTCGAGCCAGAAGATGGCGGGGGCACCGGTGGCGCGAGCCCGGTTGACCGCCAATTGGACCCAATCCCGGATGGGAGTGTCCTTGGCCTGACACATCCGAAAGACATCGCGTGGTTCAACGGTCTGTTCGAGAAGAGTGGCGCCGGAGACATCAACCACCCGGATCGTTCCCAGGCCCGGAGCCTCGAAGGTCTTGTCGTGGGATCCGTACTCCTCGGCCTTCTGAGCCATGAGCCCGACATTGGAAACACTGCCCATGGTGCTGGGGTCGAACTGACCGTTGCGCTTGGCGTCCTCGAGGATCTCGGCGTACATGGTAGCGTAGGATCGGTCCGGAACCATGGCGATGGTGTCTTGAAGCTGATCGTCGTTGTTCCACATCTTGCCACCGTCGCGGACGACATTGGGCATCGAAGCGTCGACGATGATGTCGTTGGGGACGTGGAGATTGGTGATGCCCCGTCGAGAATCGACCATTGCGAGAGCCGGGTGAGTCTCATAAACCGCCTGGATGTCGGCCTCGATCTCGGCTTTCTTCTCGGCCGGAAGCCGGTCGAGTTTTCGAAGAACATCCGAGAGACCGTTGTTCACATTGGCGCCGATCTCCCGAAGAGAGTCCGCATGCTTTTCGAGGGCCTCGCCAAAATAGACCGAGACACAGTGACCAAACATGATGGGGTCGGAGACCTTCATCATGGTAGCCTTCAGGTGCAAAGAGAGCAGAACTTCGTTCTTGCGGGCCTCCTCGATCTCATGAGCGAAGAACGCGCGAAGAGCGGTGACGTTCATGACCGCGGTGTCGATAACCTCGCCTTCCTGGAGGGAAATGCCGTTCTTGAGAACGCTCACACTTCCGTCATCGGCCACGAATTCGATGCGTGCATCGGTTGCCGCCGGGAGAGTCATCGAGTTTTCGCTGGCGAAGAAATCCTTCTCCTGCATGTGAGCAACACGGGCCTTAGAACCCGATTCCGGCCACGGCTTCATCATCTTATGAGGGTTTTTCTGGGCGAACTTCTTGACCGAGACGGCAGGTCGTCGGTCCGAATTGCCTTCACGCAAAACCGGGTTGACGGCCGAACCGAGAACCTTGGCGAAGCGGGCTTGCAACGCCTTCTCCTCGTCATTTCTAGGTTCTTCGGGGTAGTCCGGGAGATCGTAACCCTTGTCCTGGAGCTCTTGGAGAGCCGCCTGGAGTTGAGGGATCGAGGCGCTGATATTAGGCAACTTGATGATGTTGGCCTCGGGGGTCTTGGCAAGTTCCCCCAGTTCAGTCAGGTGATCGTCGATGCGTTGGGTTTCGGTCAACTTTTCGGGGAAGTTGGCGATGATCCGGCCAGCGAGAGAGATGTCTCGCGTTTCGACCTCGATGCCGGTGTCCTTCGTGTACTTCTGAACAATGGGCAGTAGGCAGTAGGTGGCCAGAGCTGGCGCCTCGTCGATCTTCGTCCAGATGATCTTGGCGGTCATAATTTCCCCTAGAGTTGGAAGTTATTTTTGAAATGAAGCCGCGCATGGTACACGAACCGCCCTTTTGGAAAAAGGGGGGGCCCTAAGTTATTACCGAACAGCCCTTTATTGATGACAGAGGCGGGCTTTTCTAAGATCCTTTAGCAGGACTCATGAAAATCAAAAAGCTATTCCCATCCATCGTATTCAAGGACGAAATTCTCTTCGTTCAGGTCGAAGACATGCTCGACGGACGCGAATATCTTGATGACCGCAATATCGACCGATTCGTGGAGGGATTCGCTCACCTGGAAAAGCTCACCTCCCGTTTTTCGGTGATCGCTCTGGGTTTTGAGGGCTTGAGTTATATTTCGAGCCTCGCGATCAGTCAGCTTATAGACCATCAGGAACGGAGCAAAAATAAAGGGTATCGAATCCTCTATTACGATCTATCTCCCAAAGTCCGGATCATTCTCGATGAACTGGGCCTTTCCTCCTATTTCGATATTTACGGATCCCGAAAACTTATTCTCAAATTCTTCCGAGCCCCTTGAAGCAAGGTCTGCTTGACGGTTTCCTCGGCACAAGAGTAGGATGTCGCGCCCTCTTCAAAACTTTAAGGAGTGTTCCAAGTTGGGTACCCTTCTGAGTTCCTGTGGGGGGATGGTTACAAAAGAGATCCAAGCATTTTGTAAAGACTGTGAATCCATGACCTTGTCACGAACGTTTGTTTTCGGTTTTTCTGTCGTTCTCTGGATAGCGCTCCTCGGTTGCGAAGAGGAAAAAATCCGTTCCTACTCGACCCCCAAGCCCCCCCATTCCCACAAACATCCGGTCAAACCGAGCCCCAAGCTAGCAAAAAAGAGTGCTCACCCGAATACGCAGTCCCCTCCTGACATGCTCTGGGATGCACCTAAAAGCTGGAAGCAATTAGAAATCAAAAACCCCCTACGCATCGCCACCTATGCGGCCGGAACCGGGTCCAATCGAATCGAAATCGTCGTCAGCCAACTGTCCGGTCAGGTAGGCACCCTCGAAGACAACATCAACCGTTGGCGTGCTCAACTGAAACTCCCCGCTCTCACCGATGAGGACCTTACTCGCCTGGCTCAGGATCCAGAGAGTGGATTTGTCCAGCCCCTTCAAAAACCAGACCCAAGACTTCGAGGCTTTCTTTTCGACATCAAGCCCGAGTCCGAAAATCAAAAATCGACCTCGAAGCGGATGCTGGTCGCCCTCCTTGAAGACCGATTC
>JASMLP010000211.1 GCA_030748635.1 Planctomycetota bacterium | reverse complement strand
ATTTTCGACCAGTTCACTCAGGCCGACGCATCCACGACCCGAATGTACGGAGGGACCGGGTTGGGCTTGGGAATCTCCAGAGGGCTGGTTCGGATGATGGGGGGCGATATTCAGGTCAAAAGCCAGGCTGGCGAAGGGAGTACCTTTTCGATGCAGCTGGTTTTCGAATGCAGCGACGACGAGGTTGCACTGATGGAAGAGGATTCGGTTGCCGAGGAAGTTCCTCCCGGTCTTCGGATTCTGGTCGCCGAAGACAATTTGATCAATCAGCAAGTCATTCAGGCCATTCTCGATCAATTCTACTGTGAGGTAACGGTGGTCGAAAACGGTGAGGAAGCGGTTGCGTTGGTGCAAGAGCGGGATTTTGATCTCGTCTTCATGGATTGTCAGATGCCGATCATGGATGGCTATGAGGCCAGCCAAGCCATCCGTCAATTACCTGAAACTTCATCCTTGCCGATCGTGGCTCTCACCGCTCACGCGCTCGATGGGGAAAAAGAGAAATGCTTGTCTCACGGGATGACGGATTATCTCGCCAAGCCGGTGACCAGCGAATCGGTCGCACGCCTCCTGTGTCGCCTTTGCCCCTCGGCGCGCGCCTGAGTGAAGTCCAGAATGACAAATGGGAGGTTGAGGGGACCTCACGAATCGAGAAGAGATCGATCTGGCTAGCGGTTAACGTAACGTTGCCGGAGTCCAGATCCTCGGGAAGGTGCCGCCGAATCGCAGTTTCATCGGCTATTCCGTTTGCCTTGTAGAGACCCCGCCCGGTTTTCGATACGCTGGTGGATGTTGACTGACCCTTGGATGATTGGGTGGCTTCGCAGTCGTCCGGAGCTGGGGATTCATTTTCGCCTATCGGGTTCGAGCTTCGGTTTCGGAAGATTTCGTTTTTGTTTTCCGCGAAGATCGGGGTATGTTGCTGGCCATGAGTGAGTCTCTAGAATCCCAACTGGCCGAAGTCTTCCGGGCGGTTTTGTCCCTCGAGTCCGATTTCGATCCCACACCCCTCGTCCGGGAGGAATCTCCCGCCTGGGACTCGATGGCCGGGGTGACTCTCTTCTCGGCGATCGAGAGCGAATTCGAACTCCAGCTCGAATATTCCGACGCCGCGCGCATGGTCTCCTTTGCCGAAACCTTGAAATTGGTCCAGGAGAAGAAGGCGTGAATTTTCTGGAAGCTTCGCGACTGGCTGCTGGAGCGGCCCAGGCGCCGGCACTTCCGATCCGTCTGGCCATGTCGGGGCTTGCTCCCCAACTGGATGTGTTTCTCGGCGCCGCGGCCGCGGTTCGGGGTCGTAAGATCGAGATCGAAACCCTTCCGTACGGGACGCTCGGTCAATTCCTTCACTCTCCGGTTCCCGATGAAAAGACCGAGATTCTTCTCCTGGCTCCGTGGGATCTGGTACCCGAACTCGACTGGCGAACCGGATTCGGCTCGTCTCCTCTGGAGGCCGACACGGTACTCGGTTCGGCTCAATCCCTTCTGAAAGGGATATCGAATCGGGCGCATGCGCGAATCCTCTATATGCCGGTATCGGTTCCTCCGAACCTGCCCTCTCATGCCGCCGGGTTGCGCCTCGAAACCGACCTGGCCGATCTGGTACTGGCTGCCGGGGGGCAACTTCTGGAGGCTTCGAGTTTCTCTCTGGACGCTTACCTGCAGGTAGGCTCGTATCTGGCCAGCTCCGAGTTGGACCGGGTTGCGCATCGGATTGTGGACGCGGCTCTTGCCCCCTCATACGGGCAGGCCAAGGTCCTCGTCACCGATCTGGACAACGTTGTCTGGAAAGGGGTCGTTGCGGAGGCCGGCCTGGACGGAATCGAGTACGGTCCTGAAGGAGAAGGTTTCGGCCATTTCCTTTACCAGACTTTTCTTCGATCTCTGGAACGCGCGGGCATCCTTCTTTGCGCCGTCAGCCGAAACGACCCGCTCGACGCTCGAGCGCCGCTCGAATCGGGGCGTATGATTCTCGGAATCGAGAACCTCGTGACGGTCGTCGCCAGCTACCACGCCAAGAGTGCGCAGATCGCGGCCTTAGCTCAGGAGTTGAATCTCGGCCTGGATGCCATGGTCTTTGTCGACGACAATCCGATCGAGTTGGCCGAGGTTCGCCGCTCCCTTCCCGAAGTCACCTGCGTTCACTTTCCACCCCGGCGCAACGACCTCCCGGCTTTCTTCGACCGGTTGCGCGGTCTGTTCAGTCGGGAAGATCTGACCGAGGAAGATCGCGAACGGTCCGCTCTATATCGCCGGCGGCTTAGCACCATGGCCCCGGTCGAAGCCCAGGGAGAAGATCTGACCGATTTTCTCGCTTCACTTGGTATGGAACTGGTTATCCACAACCGCACCCAGGGAGATCGTACCCGGGTGGTCCAGCTCATCAACAAGACCAACCAGTTCAATCTCAACGGGAAGCGCTGGACGGATGACGAGGTCGGGGCTCTACTCGAAGCCGGTGGCCGACTTCACGGCGCCACTCTGAGCGATCGCTCCGGAAGTCACGGTGAGATTCTGGCCTGCCTCGAATCCCCCGACCGTGTGATCGAGGTTCTGGTCATGTCTTGTCGGGTTTTTCAGCGTCGGGTCGAGCACGCTTTTCTCGGTTACCTGGCCGAACTTCCCCAGCCTCCGGTCAGCCTTCGATTCGGCTCCACGGACAGGAACGAACCGTTCCGGCACTTCCTGGCCGATCTGGAGTGGACTCCGGACGAGTCTGGAGTCGTGTCCTTTGACGCTTCCGCGGTTCGCGATCGTTTTGCCGCTGGACTTCCCTTGACTCTCCGTAGCGCCGAGTCGTAATTCAGATCAGCTGTATGGTCACCATCGAACCGGTCTTGAATATCGACGACCCTCGTCTCCTGGACTTTCTCGATCATTTCGAAGAGGAAGATCTTGGTCGTGCTTACTGGCAAGCCCGGATCGACCACTGGTGGCGACGAAATCCCTGGTTCGAGGAAGGAAAACCGGCGGGTTGGATCCTGGTCGACGAGGACCGAATCGTCGGATTTCTCGGAAGTATTCCCTACGAGATTCAGATCGCCGGAAAACGCTTTCTAGCTCGAAGCGCCACGACCTGGCGAGTGGAAAAGGAGTATCGGGTCCACAGCGAGAAGCTGCTTTTCGCCGCTCTGGACGCTTGCCGGGAAACCGCTCTTTTCGATACCACTCCGACAGCGGTTGTGGAAGCCATGCTCCAAGCCTTTCGGTTTCTCCACCTTCCTCATCCCGACCGCTTGACCTACGTCTATACCAACCGCTTCGACCACTTCATCGAATCTTGCCAACCCAGGCCTCTTCTCCGGAAATTCCTTCGACTTCTGGGTCGTCTCGCTTGCCGATGCGCCTTCAGGAGCAAGCGTTCAAAAGACGATTCAGTGGAAGTCCGGGAGATTTTGGAGCCGGGGGGGGAACTCGACACTCTCTGGGAAAAAACGCGTTCACAGCATCCTCATACTCGGGTACGCTCCCGAGTCGCTCTCGAATGGTATGCCTTCGGACCGCCCCCTTTTCGCAAACGACTTTTTGGGGCGTACCGAGAAGGGGTCTTGCGAGGCTACGCACTTTTCCTCGAGAAAGGACGCTGGTTTCGTTGCCTGGATTTCTGGATCGATTCCGACTCTCGCGAAGTCATCGGTCCGCTTCTGGATGAAGCGACCCGGTGGGCGGTCTGCCGCCAATTCGTCCGTATCGAGGTTCCTCACTATCATCCTGAGGTCGCGAGGCACGAGTGGAACACTCCGGGTCACGAAGTCCTCGAAAACCGTTGGCCGGCCTACCTCAAATCCTCTCCCGCACTCATCAAGGAGATGAAAGAGGGAGGATCTTACTTCGTCTGGGGCGAAGGAGATATCGGCTGCTAACCGATTTCAGGGGCTGGAGTATCGTTCGAGGATTCCCGAGTTGGTGACCGACTGTCCGGTTTCATAGCTCGCGGCGAGTTCGAGGATTTCTTCCAAAAAATCCCACAGATCGTACCGTTCGATTTCCCAACTGTGACCCCACAGGTGCCACACGCCTCCGGTGGCAGCCGCTTTATCCAGCAGACTTCGAACCAGATGCCGTCGGTTGAGCAGGGCTCGCCGCGAAAGTCCCAGTCTCGAACGGTTTCGCCAGGCGGTTCGAAAGGGAAGTGTCTTGGCCGCAAAAGCTTTCCAGGTGATCGGTCGCACCGGGTAGGGATAAAGGTGCAAAGTGGTGGGCAGGCAATAAAGGTCCGGACCCGGGTCCAGATGGTAGGTTTCCACAGTTCGGCCTAGCCCGTAACCGGCTTCGGCGACCAGGTCGCGCAGGGAGGGGGTCGCGAGACCTCGGGGATAGCAGAATGTGGAAATGGGTCGCCCGGTGAGATCTTCCAGCCAGGTTTTGGAGTCCACGATTTCCCGTTTGGCCTCCGAGAGGTCGATGTCGGGTAAATTCGGGTGGGTCAACGTGTGGGATCCGACCTCGTGACGCTCTGCTAGATCGCAAATCTCGGAGTCGCTCAACCGATCATCCATGTATTGGCGCGGGACATAGAATGTGGCCGTCTGTCCATATTTTTCAACCAGTTCCGCAACTCGAAGGTCGAGCGGATGTCCATCGTCCCAACTCGTGGTGATCAGGAAAGGTTGCATGGAAAGTCCAATCTTGTGAGCTGAATGGTGTGGCGAACGTTTCTGCTGCGGTCGTGAGGCTGGTCTAGATGGGGGAGTTTCATACGTTTGATTGCAGGAATCCCGAAGAAAATAGCTTTACGATTTGAGTAAATCAATCCAATCTCTTTCAGATTGTGATCCGACTCGACCGCCTTCCCTCGGTTCGTGTGAATTGGGAGGGGCTGTCAGCTTATATTTTGTTACTGAACGGTCAGTTGATCCGATTGATCCAGTTCTGTCGTCCACTTCTTCTGGATCTGGTTGGTGATCTCTCGACCATCGGGTTCCAGGATGTCATGTTCGCCCGTGTCGTAGGGGTCCACGGTATCCCACCCGGAGATGGATTGGATTTGATCCAGGGTTAGGCGTACCTTGATCAGGTCGAAGGGTATCCAGGCCCCGCCCTGCATGACTGTGATCCGGTGGAGAATGGAAACTTCAACCAGTTTGCGTTCCGCACCGGCTCGGAACATGCGCCAGAGATGTTTGGCCATGTCAGAGTGGGTGACCAGGAGAAGGTCGTCCTTATCGAGTGAGGAGAGCTTGGAGCGATTCGTGTGAGTGGTGTTCAGAGTAAGTGTTCCGTCCTCGTTCTCTTCCACGGCGGCCTCACTTTCGTTGATTGGGTCGTGAGGGAGGATGGCTTTTGCCGTGGCGGTTACGGTTTGTTTGTCGGAGAGGTCGGAGTCGGTGAGGATTGCAGCCACCTCGGTGCCGATGGGGTGTCCACATCCGAAAAGGATGAGGGGGGAAAGCGCAAGCGTGAGAAGACGAAGGATTCGCATCGGGACATTCTCCAAATGAGGTAAATAGTTAGGTTACTGTAGTGTTTATAAAACTGCAAAAAGCGCAAAACTTCAAACAGCGGGTTGATCTTGGTGCGTATTTGTTAGGTTGACCGACCAGAGTCTATGTCGAGCCCAAAATGTCTGCGAAATGAGTCGTGATGGATTGTGGGTGGGTTGCAATGAAAAGAATGGTTCCGACTTGGATGCTGACTCTGCCGGGCGAAGTTATGACTTCGGCTCATGAAACTGTTCCACAGAAGGTGTGGTGAGGGAAATACTTCCCCCTTGGGAAGGTCACTCGCTTTCTCGTCTCCCAGGAAAGGGCGCCAACCCGATAAGAAAACGGGATGAATTCATCAATCTGGTACTCTAGTTCGGGGTGGCAATGACAAGCAAATAGCGGGCGCAATTGTCGAACAATGATTGTAGGTGCGGATTCATTTCACCGATTATGGATTTTCAGTGATGGCTACTCATATATCGGAACGTTTCGCCGAAATTCATGAGCGACGAGGAAAAGATTGATTGTCGATCATCGTCGCACTCTATTCGTCATGGTGAAGGTTTCGTCCAATTTTGCAAAGGATTGGCCTTGTGTTTCGGTTTCATGAGAAGACAAACGATGACAGTTCGGTTTTGTGTCGGACTATCTTCCTCGCTTTGCGCGTGAGGGATTGTTCCGACGGTCTTACTCGGTTTCGTCTATATCTCGGTGATAGGCGGTCGGTGTGTCTGATCGCGTTGAGCGGAAAAGTGATAACGAGAACTGGATTGCTGAACTGGAATGTCCGGTGAAGGAATCTTGGAAGCCAGGAAACCGTTTCGATCAGTACGCGGTGTTTGAAGATGGATACCCATTCAAGAAAATCAGGTTGGCACCCTCTTTCGGAGTGAACAAGGTTAAGATAGTGGCTGTTATGGGAGATTCGACCTGCGCCACCCGTTTTTCCAAAATGGATCGGGCCGCAGTTTGGAGATGAGGCCGTCGAACGAGCCGCTTTCAATGGAGATCGACCGCTAGTGATGAATTGTAAAACTGTTGATTGTTGTCGCTCCCCTGAGCCATATCATGCGGTTTGGCGGCTTAGTCGGTTGCTTTTCAAGTATATGGGAACGGGTTTTTTTATCTTTACCACCGGAATGTTGGTGGTTCTTGGGGAGAGGGACTGGGGAGTACTGGCGGTCGGCGGTCTAGTGGTATCCTTGTTCCCGCCCGGAATCTTCACTTTGGGTTTCTTGTTAAAGGCCTGGTCGTCGTTGCGAGACTTCGATCGGGTGAGCGTGTACCCAGACCGTGTGGTTTTCAGCCACAGTTACCGAAAGGGAGAACTGGAGGTCGCTCTCCAGGAGGTGGCATCGGTACGGGTCAACGAGATCTGGACTGCTTACAGCAGGGCGAGTGCTATCAATATTGACCTGAGTTCCTTGGGAGTCTGGCTTCAGGGGGGTCTTTACCTGGAAAGCAATCATTGCGCATCGAGTCGCCCCATCCAGGATGCAGCTCAATATCTGGAGTCATCAGGATGTTCCGTTCGGCCGGGAAAGAGGAGGGTTTTCCTGGACTTTCCCTGTTGGTTGGTGCGTTGGTTGGTACGTCAAAGCTTTCGCCGTATGGACGACCAGATGCGGCAGCTTTGGTTCACCTCTTCAAAACATAGAGGACGGGACTAAAGAACGCGATCCAGGCTCGATTGTATTGAGGAACGGGCCTGGGGTTCCTGGGAAAAGGCGGGTGGGGCGAGGGCCCGGTGATTGGGCCGGAGCATTAAGGGACCCGTGTGATCTTCCGTAGAGAGACGGAGCAACCGTTTCGAAAAATCGATCATGCGTCTCTTCTCGTACGACTTGTATCTATCGAATCCGTTCCATACAGGCAAGACCGACTCTCTGGGCGATGAATTTGCGATCGGAGCGGTATTCATTTCCGGGCGGATTTTTGAAAATTACCTAGACACTTTCTCCCACACCGCATGGTTCACGGTATCCCAGGCCACTTCAGGCGGTTCGCGCTTTTGGAGGGCCACAAATAATACGATTCCATCTTAGGAGGTGTGCGATGAAGATTCCGATGTTTTGTTTTCTGCTGTTGGGTGCGGTTTCCCTTTCGGTGACGGCTTGCCCCGCTAGCTACGTGAAGAGCGTGGCTGATAGCAACCAGGGTACGGCTCTTCACGACAAGGCCACCCAGGTCGCTGACAAGTACATGAGCGACCGCGGGATGGATCCCTCCAGCGCTGCTGGCGAGGTGGCCAAGCCCTACGTGATTGGCACCGCCTTGGTCGAGCACGGTTTTTCTTCGAGCTTTTCCCAACTCCCTCAGTACAACCAACCGGGTGATCGCATCGATCTGAACGAGGACACCGTGGACGAAGCCACCCAGAAAGCTCTCGGGCAGCACGCGGGTCAGGCTGGAGTCGCGAGTTCGGACGGAAATGGACATGGGCTTGCTCCCGCCTGGCATCACTTCAACCGTCACTTCTCCTACGGCATCTACCTGGCGGGTGAATTGACTCCAACCAAGGCCGTCGCGCACGGCGGTTGATCTCCGGGGGGGCTGTGGATCGATTTCAAGGCGCTTTGCTCTGCGAAGCGCCTTTTAAACTCACCGTCTCTTTACCCTGGCGGGAACGGGGTTGGGTTCTGCGGGGGAGGAGGGGGTGCATGAATCGGGCTGGCCCCTTTTCAGGGTCCGAGAGGGTCCTCGCTCAGGTCGGGTCGTGGAGTCGACAACGTTCGCGATTCCGCCTGCTGTCGACTCCACCGCGAACTGTTCACCGAACGAGGATATCGGTCACGTAAATCCTGCTCACCGAGCCATTTCGGGGAGAGATCGACACTCCTTCCACGACCAGGCGAACGCGGGCGCCCAGGCGAAAGCTCTGGCGATAGGCCTGCGCGTCTCTCCAGAGATCCCTCGGGTCACCGCTGATCCGATGAGGAATCCGAACGTTGACCCGATGGCCGTTGCACAGTTCGACAATCAGATCGTGGTCCACGAAGTTGAGTCCCCGGATCACCACCTCGGTCCGGGCTCCACAGCGCAGATCCGGATTGCAGGGAGCGGGTGGCGCCTGAGGAACCGAGGGACGAAGACGACGGATGGTGGCCTGGTAGACAGTGGGGTTGTTTCCGGCAATACGCCGGACCGCATTCACCTCGACGTAGTCGGGCACATTGACCGCTTGGTACGAGGGAAGAAAACTCCACCAAAATACACGGATATTTCCCTGGGGACTTTCCACGAGAGCCTCACGATCGGGAAGATTTTTGCTACGCAAGGTGCCTCGAAAGGTGACCCATTCATACCCTTCAGGAGCGGACCTTTGAGGCACGGTCAAATTTCGTATATGTCGCAAGCTCCGGGCGCGCTTGTCCAGAGTGTCCTGAAAACGAACGCGATAAGGATTCCAGGGGGATCGGTTGTTTCCCGAATCCTGGGACTGAACGTTTCCGCAAGTCATAGCAACCAAAAGGCCCAAAAAGATCCATCGGACTAGTGAATTCCATCGTGTCGAGTTCATGACAATTTCTCCGGTATGTTCTGTGTTGAAAAACAGGCGCGAATACGCCCAACAAACCGACTCACCAGCTTCCAGAAGGGAACCGAAAGAGTCGATTACCCGTAGAAGAACCCTGAAAGGAGGGGTGTCTAGGGAAATTTATAAGAGTTCGCCCCCCGTGACTCTGCGCCCTCCCAGCGCCAGGAGCGGAGTCGGGTCTCTACGGGGGTAGGGGGGGAGTGTCCGGTTACGGGCCTTCGATCGATTCTTCCTGTTGTTTTGCGGAGAGAAACGGGAACAGTCCGGTCAACTCAGGAACCCAGACCCATTCGGGCAGCGGGCGACCGTTGAGATAAAAGATCGGGGTCTTCTCGATCGAGTTTTTCTCGAAGAGGGTTTCGTCTGAGACATACCGCTCAAACCCGGGCTTCAAACCCTCCTGGACCGCCTCCAACGGAACTCCGAGGACGTCGATCATTTCGCGTATGGATTTTCGGTAAAAATCCTCCTGCCTCGCGTAGAGGGTTTCCATGGCCTGGTGGTAGCTCTGGGCTCCCAGAGAAGACCCAATGGCGTACAGAAGGAGGGTCGTGTTGAGGGGAGAGCCCGCATTGTCGGAGCGATCCCCCAGGATATCGGGGCACTCTTGGGGCGCTTTCCCGCCGGTGAGCCGAACAATCAGTTGAAAGGGTGATCCGGCATCAAGCGCTTGCCGTAACTTTCCATCCAGTTCGGAACACGCTGGACAGAAGGGGTTTGAAAACACGACCAGGGTTTCCGGTGCCGTGGGGTGTCCGGTTACCCACTCTGTTTCCTTTTCGAGCATGATGTTTTCCGGTTCGGTCGCGTTCACGATCGAGGCGAGGACCTGGGGGTTTTTGGCTCGGGTCACTTCCTTCTCGAGAAGTCGGTTCGCGCTCTTGATGGCCCTGTTTTTCATCCGAACGAAGTAGACCGAAACGAGACCGCCGAGCAACAAGGCAGAAAGAAAACCGGTGGGGATCGCCCGGTAGACCAGATCTTTGAAATCGAACTCGGTGTTCAGTAGAAGAGCCCAGCTGAGAAGGCAGCCGAGAAGGTTCAGTCCGTGCAGGATCATGCACCAGGAGCACCACTCCCTGAAAATGCGGCTTTGCATCCGGATCAGGTATCCGGCCAGGAGTAACGATGCGGTATACCCCAGAGCGATGAAGGGGAGGCTCTCGACTCCCTGCACTCCAAGAAGCACCTGTACGGAGAAGTAAAACCCGAATCCGAGAGTCGCCCAGGAAAATCGCCCGAGAAAGAGCGCGTTCGGGGAGAGAAGGACCGAAGAGCAGTTCCATCGTGGGGAGAGGGTGCAGAACCGGTCCACAACGGATGCGGGCTTGTGTCCTTCCAGCACATATTCCGCCAGGAGAAAGGCGATCGCGAAGGAAAGAAAATTGATGCTGAGTAGAGAGAGGTAGAGCCCTTCCGAACTTCCCGGGGGAAGGGTCGGAACCGAGGCGAGGCCGAATCCGAGAAGAATCGCCGTCAGGCCTCCAACCAGGAGCCACTTCTGGTGCGTTTCCCAGAAATCGATCACGCGGGAAAGAGTGTGGCCATCCGGGGGTTGGAACCTCAGCGGTTCCTCTTGCGCGGGTACAATATAGATTCGTGAGGATTTTCTTTCGTACTCCTCCCGTTCCATCTGAAGGTGTCCCTTCTGGGGGTCGGCGAGGAAAACGTCGGTGTTCGTTACCTTCTGGATAACCGTGAACCGATCTCCGAGAAGGTGGGCGATGAAGGGGGGATTCAGATCGGAGAGGCCGTCGAGGTCCGCCTGGAATGCCTTGAGGGGAATGCCCAGCTCTGCGGCGCAATGGATGATCCCGCGTGCGGACGCGGGAGATTCCTGCGCCCGCATTCTTGTACGAATGTAGTGTGGGGATACGGGGATCTCCAGGGAGTGCAGAAGTGTGATCAGGACGGAGGCCGAATGGTCTCCGAGATCTCTCTGTAGCTCACAAGGCCCCTTTTTCTCGACTCGGTCCTCACCCACGCGGCTAACGTATCATCTCGGAAATGGATCTGCGGGTCTGCCGGAAAGGAAAATAGGGTGGAATCTTTCTGGATAAACTTGATGGCAAGCGAACCTCAATGCCCCCCAGGATGACTATGATCGCCATTGTAACCTATGCACTGTTTGCGCCAGCATCGCTCCCATGCGGGATCTCCACAGCGACTCATATCGAAGTGGGTAAAGTCTCCCTCGCCACCAACCATATTCGAAGGATTGTTGTGGTTGCCGCACATTCGTGTTCCAAGATGGTCGACATGAATGACCCACACGGGATCGCCTCCGCCGGAGACTTCCCCCAATTCTGCCTCGCTCAATTCCCGGCGGGGTGGGGCTGCAACCTGCTCCCACTCTTCTCGCGTAAAATCGAATCCGGACTCTTTCACGATGGCGAAGAATTGTTCCTCGGTCGCATCACTCCTTATGATTTGCTTCAAATCACCTCGAAACCACGTTTCCAAAAACGCTTGTGCTGAGTCTACAGACATCGCCATCTCCTCTGATTTGTACGATCCATTTGATGGAAACTCGATTATACACCCCAGCGTTGCGGCCGGGACTGGGTTTCTGCGGGGGAGGGGGGGGAGTGTGTGGGAGCGACCGGATCAGGAAGCGCTCTTTTGCAGGGAGGGATAGGTTGGGCACACCTCGTCCCACGCAGTTTTAGTCAAATGGATCATCAGAGACCACATCGGAACCGCGAGAACGAGGAGCGAGGCACCTGCGGCCAGCAAATCGATCTGATACACATGTCCGGAGGTGAGGACCTCGAAGGTGTTCCACCAGAACCGCTGCGCATTGGCCGCAAAGGGGGTCGGAAGCCCCATCCAGATCCCCGTCAACGCCCCCCAGAACAGCGCGTTTCCGCCGCGAGCACGAGCCACCAGGGGAGTGGCGACCAGGATCACCGAACACAGGATGGGCCAGCCAAGAAGCCAGACGCTCAAGAATCCAACCGGGGTTTCCGCCCGGATGTCGTAATTCCGGACCCCCGCGTTGGAAAACAGCGAGGATTTCGATTCCCACGACCATTCCTGGGTGGTGGAAACAAGGTACGACAAACCGACCATCCACACCAAGGAGACTGCCAGCGCGAACATCATGTTGATTCGAATCAAGGAACGGGAACTCGATCTCATTTTGAATCCTCCTCAGGGTCTGGGCTTTTCGCTTCCAATCAGGACGAGGAGTTATCGCAAGCGCTGTGCCGGGAATATTTCAATCCCAAAAAGAACATCAAGTCCCTGTGAAACCATCACTTGTGGGCTTCTGTAACCGTTCGGATCGGAGGAGAAACCTGGGGCTCTTCCGGAAGTGTTCAGGAAACCTGTACGCCGCTGGAAACCCCAGTTCCAGTTCCCGCTGCATGAGGGGACAAGCTCGGTTTCTGCGAGAAATCGCCGGCGAGTCACAGATCGGGGGGCCCAGAAAAGGGAATAGGGTCCCAGTCTGATTCGGGACACTCAGGCTGTCGAGGGGTGAACCAGGAGTCCCTCGGTCGAGAAGTCGAAAGGATCCAGAGGCCAACTATTCATGCCAGCCCATACCAGTTTCCGTTTCCGGCCGGGAATGAGCGGATCGTTCACGAAGTCGACGGCCTGTCGGTCCCGGGCTGGCAGCCTTGGTGCGGGCTGCACCTGTAACATTCCTTACCCATAATTCATGATAAAGACAAGTTTGCTATTCGGCAGAACGAACCCGATGACATCAATCAATTTCCATGAGATGAATCTCGAAATGCGCGCAACTCATTCATCAATATCAGTGCTGGATTGTGGTTGGTTACAGGCATAATGCTAACGGTCTGGTCTGTAGACACCCTTGGAAATCGTGGGTTATAGATGCATATTTGTCGATCAGTTTTACCCAAATATGCACAAAGCGATTCGCCCGCCAATTTTGCCGCAACATACTCTCCCATATTCGTGGGCATTTCATCTATTGCAACCGTGGAGGGATAGAATATGGAGCTTGTACCCAAATCCTTAACCAGACTCACGGTATTTAAAAATCCGACGACAAAATAATCGCAGAATGTTTCAAACAGGCGAGAAGAAAATTTTCCTTTAACCCCTGAAAAAATGAAGGGGGTGGCAAAGTAATATAAATGCGTGGGAGTCCATTTGTTTATCGAGACGTCATGCGGGCGGACCCTTGGGTTTAAGACATCAAAATGAAAACAGTCTGCAATCCCGCCTTGTGAAACAATGTCATCAACGATGTGGTGTGCATCTTCCTCTCCTTGATAGTAGGTGAATTTCACATCCGCACCGCCGGCGGCGAGCAGTTTGGCTGCGACTTCACCTAGACCACGCGATCCGCCGATGACCAGTGCACGTTGACCCGCAAACTCATTTTCTTCCGTTTCACCGCTTAGAGTGAGACAATTCGCCTGTTTTTGGGGCTCTGGACGTCGAAACGCGGTAATGGTGCCAGTCAATTCGGGTGCATTAATCTTCATGTGGATCAAACCAAAGCGTCTATCCAACTTTGTGACTTTATAAGTCATCGAGGGGTTATTGTTAGGTTCAGATTTGAGAAGATTGAGCTCGGAATAGAGGGAGTTCATTCCTGGGCATATTGACCCCACAAGGCGGGTAGTGCTCAATATGACGGCGATTTGTACAGGTGGGATGCATCTGATCAGATGCGGAAACATTTGGGTAGCCGATTCAACATTCAGAAACAATTCCAGAGCACCCGAATCAACTTCTATCTCGTCATCCAATAAAACAAGTGGTTCTTGCCTTTGCGGAAAACCGGCTTCAAGATGACCCGAATTCCGTTGCGACGACTTGCTGAGCTCGACCTTGATTGCAGTCACGACGGAACCTTCACTTAGCAAATTGATACTTAGGGACCCATCTTTTTTGTTTTCAATTGAAATGCCGATCGATTCATTCACTCTTATTGGTTTAGGAAATCTGGCCTTGATAGAACGCAGTTCTACATCGTCTGTTCTGTCCTCCAAGCAACAATTCAGTCCCCATAATAAGGCGTGGATGCCATGCACAACCGGAGAACCAAAGATCAATCGACGTGCAGCAACAGCATCGATGTGAATCGGATTATAGTCGCCAGAAAGTTCAGCGAAGGCGGCCTGATCCTCATGACTGAATGTGCGATATTTCATAATTTATTTATCTAACCATCGACTCACGGTGGGCTCGACACGTACATCGGGCTGGGTCCGCAGAGGTTCCTTGTCCGGCCTCTCATCCTGAAGGCAAATGACAACGAACTGTAACCCAGTCAGAATTATATGCCAAAACCTCAATAGCAAATATCCCAAGGGATGGCTGTACCCCAAAAAGGGTGTCCGCCCTTTTGCGGCCCGGGAGGCCTTTCAGTTATAGCTTGATAAAAAGTAGAGGAGCGCGTGGCGCTCCTCTACACGATATTTGCATCGGAAATCCGGTGGGGATCAGCCGGCTTGGGGTTCGGTTTCGAGTTGGGTGTCGAGGTCTCCGGCTTCTTCGAGGCCGTTGCCGAAGTGGCGGTTGAAGTGATCGTAGCAGGGTATAAAGAAGTGGTGGCCCCCGGTGTCACTGTTGGCTTCGCCTGATTGGTTGGCGTAGGGTCCCAAAGCCTTGTTGGCGATCTCGTCGACGGTTTCGTTTTCCAGGTCGATGCGCTCTTCGGCGACCCAGTGAGGGGTCCTTTTGATGACCTTGCCGTGGTCGTGCTCGACGAGGGTGGTGCCGATGACATAAGGGCGTGTGACTTCGCCGGCGGGGGACTGAGGATTCACTCCGCGGTTGGTCATGTACTTGTCGGCGATCTTGGCGGATTTGTCGTAGAGCGCGGTACCCTGGTTGTCCTCGGCCTTCTGTTTGACGTAGCTGGCGGGGCAGGCGCTGGCGACTCCGGCGATCAGGAGGAAGTTGAAGAGGATGGTGGAGAGGAGTGCAGTGAGATTGATTTTTGATGTATTCATCTTAGATCCCTGTATCTATTTGCTTTATGACTTTTTCATTGTTCAGTTACTCTTTCGCATTCGAGTGAACCGAACGTCTCGTATGGGGGTAGAAGACCCGTAGGATTTCCATCGAATCCTCTGTCCGGAAGAAAACCGGGGCGAGAAAAAATAGAAAATCCCTGGATTCCAGAGATCGGAGGTGAAGTCGGTGGGTTTTTAGGGGCTGGCGCCCTTTTCCGGGGCTCTGAAAAAAATACAATCTTTTTAGACAGATCCGCTCCCGGCGAGGGTTTTCCGGGTAATGAGCATTTGCGAACCCGTCACCCTGCGAATATGCGCCATGGAAACTGAAACAACCCCGTACGATCTCGGAGATCTCTACGATCGATTCGGGGCCGACCTTCACGCCTACGCGCTGGTTCTGGTCCGAGACTCCTCAAGGGCTCAGGACATCGTGCAGGAGTGTTTCGTCGGGCTGATGCGTAGTCGAGATCGACTTCCGGACCGAGAGGGTCTGGCCGGTTACGTGTTCCGCGCTTTGCGTAACGAGGCCTACCGCCAGAACTCGCGCTGGGTCCGTTGGTGGCGGGACCAACACCGAGCCGGGGAGTTCCGACTTCTTCAGCGCAAGGCTCAGGAAATCGAAGAAGAGCCCCTGGGTCTTGACGACCTGAACCGGGCTCTGGAAGAACTGCCAACAGACCAGCGGGAGGTCGTCTTCCTCAAAGTCTGGAACCGGATGACTTTCCCCGCCATCGGAGAACTACTCGAAATCTCTCCGAACACCGCGGCAAGCCGTTATCGATACGCTCTCCTCAAACTGCGAAGGAAACTTGACCATGTCAGAGGATGAAACGAGAGAATTTGAAAAGAGATTGGAGGGATTCGCTCCGATCGATCCCCCGGTCGATTTGCGGGAGAGGATTCTCGCGACCGCCACAGTAGCGGTCTCTTCTCCTCGACCGATCCGCTGGGGCTGGAAAGTCGCGGCGGCATTCATCCTGGGAGGGTCGATTGCCATCAACACCTCTCTGGGGAGTCTGACGGTCGGAGAGTCGGGTGGCCATTCGAAGATGCGAGCGATGACCACTGTCGGGCATTCGAGTCTCGATGTCGAGATCTCCTACCCGCAGCGATTCGCCCGCCTCTCCCGACTCCCAAACCAGCGTTACTAATTATCCAGAATCCTACAATTGGAGAAAAACCGTGAACGGAGAAAAACCATGAACCCACAAGATCGTCCAAACGGATCTCGTGTGAAAGAACGTCTTCTGGACGTCGCGGCCGTGTTCGGATTCCTGATCCTGATCGCCGTTTTCCACGGGCGTCTCTGGCAAGTGTTTGAACTGTACAACTGGTTCGATTTGGTTTCTTGAGGAGAAAAATCATGGAAAGACTACGTTGGATTACCGTCCGATTTGGAATTGCGCTCTGTTTTTACGCCTGTCTGTACACCTCGCTGAACGTCTTGCTGTCTCGGCGGGTCGAGAGCCAGAAGTCCCGGATCGAAAGGGAGGGACACCCGATTGTGGCTGGCGAACTGAGGGGGGAGAACATCCCCGTGGAGGAGGACGCTGGGCCCGCCTTTCGCGCCTTGTGCGAGATCTGGGAGGGCAGAGGAAATCGGTGGACCGGGAGCGGATTTGACGCCCTCGACCTGAAAGACGGTGTCCTGGTCAAAACCCGTGTCTCTGGTGGCGGGTCCGATCCTCTTACGGCTCTGGGAGCCGAGGAGATCGCGGAATTGCGCCGACAGCTTTCCGAACACGAGATTCTTTCCCGCCTTCTGGAAGAGATCCGTCGTCGACCTCGTTGCGGTACCAAGCTCGCCTTCAAGGAAGGGCCGGCGCTCCCACTTCCTCACCTGAGTCCTGCCAAAAGTCTCGTTCGGTATTGCGGGGTTAAAGCCTCTCTGGCCGCGATCGATTCGGACTACACTCGGTCGGCTGATCACCTCGGAGAGTCTCTGGCTCTTGCCCGTTGCGTTGCCGGCGATCGATTCCTTCTGATCTCGCACCTGGTCGCCACTGCGCTCGAACGCCAGTCTGAAATTCATCTTGTGAGCCTTCTCGAGTCGTTCGATTTCGATGAGCCGAGCCTCGCGCGGTTGCAGGCCGAGATGGAAAAGCTTCCCGATCTGCGCGAAGGGTGGGCCGAGGCTTTGATCGGGGAACGGGCCATTTTCGGGTCCATCTTCGCCTCCCGTCTGAGCGGAGAGCAATATGTCTCCAACCCTCTCCGGAGACGAGTGCACGGAATGGCTCGCCTCTTCCTCCTTGCCGATTACGACGCTTACCTATCCTCGTTCCCCTCGGTTTTCGAACCGCAGCGACTCCTCGAAAAGAAGAGTGGAGAGCAGCTGGAGTTCCCAGCCTATGTGACCCTGACTCCCCGGCTCCTCCCGGCGTGGAACCCGACCATGATGAACACGGCCAAGACCCTGCTCATTCGTCGCTTGACTCGATTCGCGATCGAGTTACGGCGTCATCGCGCCAGGACCGGATCGTACCCTGCGACTCTCGACGAACTCGTTTGCCCGTCGGGATTTCCCGCTCCGGTCAATCCGTTCGACGAGAAACCCTTCGTCTACGAGCGTAAGGGGCAGGGATTCCGGTTGACCGTGGCTAGCAGGAAAGCCTGGTGGCCTTCCTCGAAAAGCGAGGAGAATCTCGAACAGGGAACGATCAACCTCTCGCGCTGATCTAGAGAGCTATTCGAAGAAGTGGACTCTGGAAGTTGTGGTCCATTTCACCCTGGAACAGGGTGCCCGTAGTCGGCTGGCCACCCGTAATCGTGCGCCAGCCTGATTATCGAAGCCCGTAGAGATCCAACTCCGTTCTCGCTAGGCTGGGGGAGTGATATCCGGAGGGAAGGTTGAGGCTCACGACGAGTCCTTTTTCGTGAGGTTCGCTCGAGACTCCTGATTTCGGGACCCGGCTCTGGGCTCTTTCGAGGAGGAGGTGTCTGGCTCGAGGGGGGTGTTTTGGGTGACGGTGCTTGTCATTCCCCAAAAACCGAAAAGGCCGAGCAACGCCAAGTGGCTCGGCCTTTTGGTGTTTGCTGGAGCGGGTAATGGGATTCGAACCCACGACCTTCGGCGTGGGAAGCGACCGAAGACGGCTCGGCCGAAAGGTAATATTTATTTACGAATTTAGGGGGTTGGGT
This sequence comes from Planctomycetota bacterium, assembly GCA_030748635.1. GTDB lineage: Bacteria > Planctomycetota > JACQVV01 > JACQVV01 > JASMLP01 > JASMLP01. The sequence continues at coordinate 12,824 of JASMLP010000211.1, read as the reverse complement.
GGCAATGCGGTTGACACTCGGGGTCTGTGGATGAGGGAAGACCCCCTGTATCCCAACGGAGGAGGAAATTCCTAAGCGACTGGTAAACATTCCTTTAGGTCTGTTTTGGAGGTGGGTGGGCGAAAGAATTCGGGGGAAAAATTATTCCGGTACAGAGATTGCGCCTTCAGATTTGAGGATCTTTCCTCCTGCCCTGAAGAAATGAGAGATGGCCAAGAAACTCTGGAAAGCGGAAGCCGCCGTAGTGAATATCGATCCCTCGAGGGTTTCACCTCGACTGATTGTGGTCGATGAAGTGGGTCGCCCGGTGCGGGTTCTTTCGGAAGGGACGACTCGGATCGGTCGGTCCAGAAAAAACGATCTTCGACTGAACGATCCTAGTGTGTCTCGTTTTCATTGTCGGATTGACCGAGTTGGGGCGGTAGTAAGGATTCACGACGCCTCGAGTGAAAACGTGACGCGAGTCGGGAGGCGGCAGGCCACGGGTCAAATTCTTTGCGATGGGGATCGAATTTTTCTCGGACGGCGACGCCTCGAGTTTCGCCAATCGAGAGCTTCCTCACCTTCGAGTGATGCCGGCAAAAAGAAGAGACCACGAGCTCTATTTATTCCGACCTCGACTGCGATGGGGTGGGCGCTCTCCTTGCTTTCGATGGGTTTGCTTTTTGGTGTTTTGTTCACCACCCTCTTCGATCTGGGGCGCGTTTTGGGTGAGGATGAGTCTCGGATCGAGCGAGCTAGTTTGGAGTGGAAGAATTCGTTCCGGGCTTTGGAGAGTCACAAGCGCGATTTGCGTGCGCGACTGGTACGTCTTGAAGCCGATCTTTCGAGAATGGGAATACTCGAAAGTGAGAAGGAAACGATCGGTTTGGAACTGCAAAAAACCCGTCAGAATTTGTCAGCCCTGGAGGCAGCCAATCAGAATCAGGTTGCGCAAGCCGAATCGAAATTGAGCGAGATTCGGGCTCAGATGGAGGTGCTGGAGGCGGAGTTTGAAAAAACGAGAAATGAAAATCTTCAACTCGCCGAAGCAATGCGTCACACCGTGGCCGAACGGGATGAACTCCGCCGTCGAAAAGCCTCTGATCGGACAGGGGAGCAGGATGGAGAGGCCAGCGTTGCGATCAAGGGTTCTCGACTGTCGGGGGAAAACCCGATCGAATTGGCGCAACAAATTCGATTGTCTCTGGAGGAGTATGCCAACCCGGATGTGTCTTTGGGGTCTTTTCGGGCTCCCCTGGATACCCTGGCAGCTCTTCGATGCCAGCAGTCCGTCGAAGTGTTGTATGGACTCCATGAATATGCGAACGAGGAACTCGAATCGCTGGAAAAAAGTATTCAAACTTATGAAAAACAGGTGAAGGGGTACATGGGGTTGAGCCGGAAATTTCATGCGGGGGGGGGGAGCTCCTGGCGGCAGTTCAAGCAGGGTGGAAACGGCACAGCGGCAACTCGAGCTTCGTAGAAAAAAAATGACGATTCAGATCCAGCAGAAGAAGCGTCTGGACGAGATGGTTCAAGCCATCCGCTCTGCCCTGGTTGGAGGCCGATCGGTGTCACAAATGCATTGGTTGGCGGGAAAACTCGAAACGATTCGGCTCAAACCGAAACGGATGGACGTGGTGCTCGAATCTCTGGAAAAAGGAGCCGCTCGAGAGGCGTTGCCCCATGTGCTGGCTTGTATGAAATCGGGTCGAAAGGATGTGAGGGAGCGGGTTCGACAGACTTTAGTGGGCTGGACGGGCGTGGATCATGGAACCAGTCACGCCCAATGGTCCAGGTGGTGGAATAAACGATAGGTTTCCGAATAAAGCGACTCATAGGAGGAGAACGATGAGGATAGGAATAGGATTGTGTATGTTGGGTTTGATTTTCTCGGGAGTGTCGACAAATGAGGTGATCGGCCAGGATGCAGTGCATGGAGCTCAGGTGTATAAACGGACCAAGGCATTGGTTCAGTCCATCGCCTGGAGTTCTTCTCTGGAGGATCTGAAGGCCGAAGCCTCTCGAACCGGAAAGATGATTTTTTGGCTTCAGTTGGTAGGTGATCTTGATGAAGGGTTGTGAAGCGCGGGACATTCGTTGAGAGCCGTGACGCTTTCGAATCCAACGATCCTGAGGTATCTAAAGAGACACTTCGTCTGTGGATGGCGGAACATTGCTGGACAGGAATCCTATGCGGGCACCAGCAACATGCACTATGTGAATTGGAGGGCGGTGAAGACGACCACTTGTGCCGGACATCGGAATGTCCAGTCCTTTTTCATGACTCCCGATGGAAAGGTCGCTCACTGTTTACCGGGGTTCTGGGATGCCAAATGGTTTCTGGAAGAAGCCAAATTTGCGCGAGAATTGGGCAGGCTTTACCAGAAAGATATGTCGACAGCAGAACGAAACCTCAAATTTTTGGATCTCCATTTGACACACGCTTTGCAGCACAAGGCCGAGTTGCGCAAATCGAGTCCATTGCAAGGTTTCGATAAGAATCGTATGAGTCGGGACGGATCGGATTTCCGGCGCGACGACGGGTTTGTGTCGGGAAAACTCAAGACGACCGACCAGGTGGTTCATGAGAGGATGGCTGAACGTCCCTATCTGGACTTCTCCCGATTTCGAGCCGCTGGCTTTGTCAATATGGGAGTTCGACACTTCGACAACGGACGTGACGGCTGCCGCGACCCAGAACACCGACACGGAAATCAGACGAGTGTGCGACGGTTTGCGAAGCGCTTTGAGTTGCCACGTTCCGCGAAGAGCAACGTAAGGACAAAATAAGAGCGATTCGGGCTCGAGTACGCATTAAAAGACTTCGCGCTGGGAAAGCCTCAGCGCGAAGCCCGTATCGTCGATAGAAACTTTTCTCCCCGTAACCAGGCTGCCCCTAGTTCGGGTTCAGCTAGAGATCGTTCCCGATCTTGGATTTGGACCTCAAAAGAAGTAAAAATAAACAGTATGCAGAGGGCGCTACAATCCATTTCGAGGCAGTTTTCTTTTGCCTTTTGTTTGCTGATATTTTTTAGCTGCGCCCATCCTCCCAAGCCAGGTCATTCTTTCTGGTTTACGAGAATCGAACCCTTAAATAACCAAGGGATACACGCTGTTTTTCATCCTGAAAGGCCGCTGATTCCAATCGGGAAAAATCGATCTGAGGTTTTTTCTGCTGAAGCGATTTTTTTCGCTATGCAAAAAGCCGGCTACGAAAATGACTTCCACAATCTGAATTTTTTCGAATATGTTTTCATTCTATAGGGAGAAATGAATCTTTTTCTCTCCGGCGAAGACGGCCAAACCACCCGGCAAAAATTCACAAAAAATAGTTTTTTATTCTTCAGTGCAACTCACGGCAAGGGTCATGCCGATATATCAAGCAAACGAGAAAACACGCACTTGATTGTCGCATCCGAAAAAGACATCCCCATCAAAGACATTCCCCTAGATGGCGAGAAAACGATATTTACAAAAAGGGAGTTTGAAATCACCCAGAGTCCTATAAAAGAAAGACAAATTGACCCTGTTATTCATCTCACGCCATCAGCCCATAAGGTTTAGGGAGGGGCGTATTTCTCTTGTCCAATTCCCATCAAGAACTTTCGTTTTATTCGAAACCGGCCAAACGAAAGCTACTCTCTATAGACCAACATTCGAGCCCTAATTGTTTTGGACGGGCAACTTGAATTAAGCGCCTCGCCCCCCCAAAAACATCGCATTGAGGATCCCGCTCTTCTCAGGCGCGGTGAAATTGCGACCTTTGTTTTTAGCCAAATCCAAGCAAACAATCGAGTCTACGTGCAAGGTTCCGTTCAAGGCGCCTACTACCTTGTAGCGTATTGAAAGTGCGAAATTTCCATTTATCTCGATTTGCGGATTCGGAAGCCGGTTCGTTAAGCCGCGTCCGATTCAGAAGGTGGAGGACACTTCGCTGATCGACTCTGGCCCTGTCGGATGTTCTCGCGGATCTACGAATAGAAAGCGCACAGCCCAGCCCGTGCGCTCACCTCAGGCTTGATTTATTCGGGTGGTCTCTGCGGGGGAGCGGATTGGGGCTTATTCGCTAATCCGACTGGCACCCTTTTGCGGGCACCCTTTTACGGGGCACAAGGATGGGCCGATTCTGGGTGTGGCACCGTAGTCGGACTCCTTAAAGGGTGGCGGTCTGACGCGTAAGAACTGGTGGCCCCCAAAAAGGGGGAGCGCCCGATTTGGTGAGAGGAGACCACCGCGTGGTTTCAGTATTTTGGGTTGATTCTGCATTTCGGCAGAGGCTCCTGGATTCCGGCATGGGTGCTCTGGGTGTCGCGCATGAGGGGGCTCTCAGACTCGTGAGCCCCTTCAGATGCACCAATCCCGTGTCGGTGATCTGGGTATTGGAAAGGAAGAGCCACTCAAGATTCGTGATCTCCTTCAGACTTCACTGTCTCGCATTGCTGATCTTGGTGCTCCATTGGCTGATATTTTCCAGTTTCGAGAGTCCCTTCGGATGCTGGAATCCCGCACTTTTCACCTTGGTAAAGGATAGTTCGAGTTCTTTATGTGGACTGGACTTATGCGTTTGGCATGAGTTATAAGTCCATTTTGACTAATGGGGCTGGCATCTTCGTTCGGGTAAGCGACTACAATGCAACTTGATGACTTAAAGCTTCTTTTAATTCTGACAATCCTAAGTCCAAAAGATTCTGACAACATAAAATGCACTTATTTGGAGTTAAAGGCAGTTGAAGATCATTTATGACTTGGGAGCAAATAATGGCGATGACATACCTTATTACTTGCTGCGGGCCGATAAAGTCGTCGCAGTGGAGGCCAATCCAGCGCTTTGCAATAAGATAGAACAAAAATTTGCGAAGGAGATTAGCGAAGAGCGCCTAGCTGTTGTTGCAAGCGTCGTAACTACAGCCAAAGAGCATCGTGAATCGGTTAAGTTCTACTTGCATAGAAGCAACCATGTTTTAAGTCAATTCCCGAAGCCAGATGATCTCCAGGATTTTGATGAGGTCAACCTGCCATCTACGTCGCTGAAGGAATTATTCGATCAGTATGGGCTGCCTTATTACTTAAAGATAGACATCGAGAATTATGATCAGGAGATCCTACGAGAGCTGTTTGCCTTAGATGTTTTTCCGGTCTATCTTTCTGCAGAATCACACGAGCCAGCAGTCATTGCTGAGATGATCTTGGCTCAAAAATATACTGGGTTTAAGTTAGTCGAAGGCTTCAGTGTTGCCCGTAAGTATAAAGACATGGATGTTGATGGTGTGAGTGTCTCCCTCACGCACCATTCGGCGGGACCCTTTGGCGAAGATATTGAAGGCCCATGGTTTTCAAAAACTGATTTTTTGATGTTGTTAGGGATCGAGGGTATGGGTTGGAAAGATATACACGCGACAACCAACTCGAACCCCAAAGACTTTATCGAAAGCGAAAAAATACTATTTTTGTATCGTAAAATATTAGTACGGACTTGCTGGTTTATGCTTCGTCGTATGAATCTTTTCTATAAAAGAATATTTCGAAGGAAATAGAGTGACACTGGGCCCTATTAGTCGGCCTGATAATCTTTCTTTCTCATCCAGCCTATTCACTAGATCCTCTACTCTTGAACAGGTAGCGTGCGTCAGTGTTTAAAGCACACAACCTGTGTAGGGTGCATACCCAGTAAAAGGGTGCAGTACCCTATTGCGGGACATGCCAACAAGCCAGTGAGTTTGGCAATCGGGATTGTGTGCTCTTAAAGCGTCTATAATGGGGGTAGCCATGACTACTTCGCCAATGGCCCATGGTTTGATGATAAGTACTTGTTCTAATTTTTTGGGTGTTGCTGGTTTGCAAAACAAGCGACCCAGCCCAAACCATAAGCCGCCTGCTATGCAAATAATGCGAAGACAAAACCATATCAGAAGGCGTTTCATGCAGTACCCTCTGGATATTACCCATCAGGTTTATCGCCCCGGAATGCCATAGAGAGTACGCGTGCGTGTTCTTGCCATGAGTGTTTTTTTGAAATTTTTAAACAAGCTTCTGACATTCTTTTTCTGGCTTCGTGATCTTGCCAAAGATCCATGATAAGTTTTGCTAGTTCGGCTGGTTTCTCCGGATCAAAAAATCTGCATATGTTGGAAGCTCGTAGTTCGCGGTCAATGCCGTACCGCGGATTTTCGGTTGTTAATATTGGTACCCCACCATGTGCCGCAACCAGAAAAGATGAATTACGAAAATCTGCTCCACGGGTAATTGGTGAGATAAACAGATCTGATACACCCACAGTACGTTCTATGAGTTCACTTTGGGCGTATCCGGTCCATTCTACGTTGTCATCAAGTTCAAGTTCACGGGTTTGATTTTTGCAGGCTGAAAGATATCCCTCAGCCCCAGGCCCAGCACCACCCATGAGTATAAGTTTGAATGGCACTTTGTCTTTTTTCAGAATAGCTGCAGCGCGAACAAGATTATCGAGTTTTCGCGAAGGAATTACGAAACCAAAATAGACCAAAAGAACTCCGTTATCAGGAACTTTTAATTCAGAGCGTACAGCCTGTCGCTCTTCGGCTGAAAATGAAGGTGGTGTAAAATGGCTTGCGACTCTGGCATGAAACAAATTATTGCTGCTTACATATGACTCGGCAATCTGGTAGTCGCGGTCATTGGATACGGTAACTGCATCAGCATTCTTCAATAGCATTGCATGCTTGCGCTGCATAAGCCAATGGCCAATAGCAAGGTCATGTTGCATAACTACCAGCCGTGTTTTTTTCCAGAGTCGACGACCAAAACTCGGGAGTAACCCCGGCATAAAATTCCACCGCTGGTTATAAATATTAGTCGGATTTTGCATATGTACGACATCGGGTTCTAAACGTTCGATTTCTCTAACAATGCTTGGCAAAGCAGAAACACGCCAACGTTTGATTCGCGGATGTAATTCGAAACTTCTATCCATACTTTCATTTATCGCTGGATGTTTTGATGTAAGAACGTGAACTTCCCAGTTTTTTGACAACTCTTCGGCAACATACCAAGTATGAGAAGAGACGCCGCAGCGCATGTCTGGGTATACGCCGGAAAGTATTATGACTCGTTGCATGATTTCGTAACCATAATGTCAGTATCGGGTATTCGATTTTGAATACGAATTAACTGTGTTATTTAAGCATTCTTTGTTACTAAGATCTCGATCGTAAATATTAACGTATGTGCGTATCAACTCATTCAAGCAGGAATGGCAATCAGGAGAGTTCATTTATTGTTCTAATAACCTTCAATCCTTCTAGATGTGGAGCATAGTCAATCGCTGTAATAATATTTGCCGGCGAGAAAGATGTTAAGCACTGATACAGTCCATTGCAGCTTTCATTCTTGTTACAAGGGCAGCAGTCTATATCTGCCTGTAAGGCAAGCACTTTTTGGCTTTTGCGGATGCGAAACTCAGGTGTTACGCCGCCAAATACAGCAATAGTGGGAACGCCAACTGCCGCGGCCAGGTGCAGCACTCCAGAATCCATACATAAAACGGTGCCTGCAACCGCAAGAATAGCAAATAGATCTTGCACCGATGTACGGCCTCTGTAGTCGTGATCGGCGGGGAAATTTGTTTTTGTATTATTTCCAACTAACACTGATGGACGCCCACGTAACAACTTCGCTACATCCACTGCCCATGTTTCTGGTGCTCGTCTGGCCACGTGTTCGGCTTCAGGTGCAAATACCGTGCAGTTAGACAAATGCGAAAAAGGTGTTTTCCATTTTTCCGGCACTTTTACAAATGGCTCTTCAAATGGTTGGGGAATTTTTAGCAGGCGTCCAAATTCGTCAGTGCGATGCTCTTCTGGTTTAATATCCTTTGTCATTGCATCAAGATCGGCAGCTTCTGGAATGTGTCCTGCAACCCAATCAACCTCGGGCACTAAATCTTGAAAGATATTTGCCCATTCAGGTCGCGTGCCAACACTAACGGTTGTTCCTTGTGCTAATAGTTTATTAAGCAAGGGTAGAAGCAGTACAACGTCACCAAGCCCGTGATGGCGGTTAACTGTCCATTTAGAATTTTTTTTATTTGTCACAGAAGTCACTCAAAGTAATAGAGCACATCATAACCACACAGCCGCAAAAGGGTGGCAGCCTGATTAGATGAGTTTCCTAGGGTAGCGGAAACGGGCCTTGGTCTCTACGGGGGAGGGGTTAGCGGATCCTGCTGTGGACAATCTTGCTGTCCGGCCCACCCTAGTCGGGGTCGGCTATGCAATGTCACCTATAACTCATTACTCAACAAGACCGCAAAACTCCAAGATGTCCATTCGCTGGATGAAGGAAGGGCTTTCTAATCGTTTGTCCGGTGAACTGTTCAGGTACCGTCATTTTCTATAACACGGTAGCACTGGCACCTTCAGAATTATCGAAATAGAAACCACAACAGCATGTAATCTGCGATGTGGGTATTGTCCAAATTCCGCATATGATAGAGGCTTCATAAAAACCAGATATTGATGGATCCACAACTGCTTTACAAGATAATCGACGAATTGGCAGAAATGAAATTCAAGGGAAGAGTTTCTTCTCATTTTTTCGGAGAACCACTGCTTGATTAACGCCTACCCGAATGGATGTCATATGTTCGAAAAAAGTTGCCATCTTGTAACATCAATATATTTACAAATGGCATACTGTTGAGTGCGGATTTTTCATGACTCGTGACCGGCAACTCGTCGATGCACTCCAGGGGGGTGCTCGCGCTCGTCTGAACGCCGCCAAGAAGCTCCTTGTCAAATCCAAGAAGGGCTCTGCTCTCCACCGGATCGCTGGGGAAGTCTTCGAGTGGTTCACGCAGTGTTCCGATGAAGCGGTGACGCCCGTTCTGCGAGAAGCGTTATTACGCCACGCGCTTCGGCGAAAAGATCTCGACATCCTCGAACCGCTTCTTACCCGGGCCCGGTTGCGTCGGCCCGCCATGAAACTTCTCGCCGAGGCAACGTTCGATATCGGGTTTTCCATCCCCTGGATCGTGGCGCGCCATCATGAGGCCGGGCGAGATCGCGCCCTGGCCGAAGCCGTACTGGTCGCCTATTTGCGGAAGAAGAAATTCTTTTCGATGCCTCGCGAGAAGGCCCGAGCGGAGGCGACCCGACGTCTGCAGGAAGGGGGCTACGCCTGGTTTTTGCCCGACGACCTGACTAGCCACATCCTTTTCAAGACCGATATCGAGAAGCTGGGCCGGTTCCTCCAGCCGGGCCTGGGGCCGTTGGCCCAAGGGTTGGTTTCGAGTGATCGATCCGATCGATCTTCGACCGCTTCGAGTTTGGCTCGTCTGGCCGAAAAACAGGTCGATCTATCCGATTGTGTCCGGGTGATGCGCAACGTGGTGAGGGACGAGGTCAAGAATCGGTTCCGAGTCCGGAAGCGGGTGTGGAAGCGGGACCCCGACCTGTTGGAGCGCTGGAAAAAGCTCGAGGCTGCGATCCATGCCGGGAGGATGACGCGGAAGGAGGCCGCCTCCAGGATGAACGGGGAGATCTCGATCCGGGAGGATCTCTCGTATGCTCTGACCTATCAATACCTCAGTCAAAAGACGGGGTGGCGTGCGGTGGATCGCTTGCTGGCGATCGAAGATGAGCGGATCGGTCTCGGGGTACTGCTAGCGCTATTGCGGCGGCGAACGCCAGACAGTGGGTCCATTCCGTCACCCCAATCGGTGCGTCGCGTCGTTCGTTCCCTCGCCAGTTTCCACCGGCCTGTTCGCCAAAAAGCCAAGAAGTGTCTCGCGGTCTTCGGTCGGGAGGGGACCCGGATCTACGGGGAGCGAAAGACGGTCGAATCCCTTCTTGCTCATCTGAAGTGGCCGGAGGTGGTCTGGTATCTCGAGAGGTACGCCCGGAGCGGTCCCGAAGGCGCTGGGCATCTCGAGGGACTTCTCGCATCCAGGCGAACCGACGAGAGGGTGGCTTCCCTTCTGAAGATCTGTCGCAAGCGGCCGGTTACACAGTGGTGTGGCATTTGTGAATTCCTGCCGCGCAACAAAGTGTACGAAACGTGGTACCTCAATTTCCGGTCCGAGTTCAAAGCGCTGGGTCCCCCGAAAGAGCACGGGCATGCGGGGTCTGGCGCGAACGTTTCCGCTCCGCAGAGACTGACCTGCCCTCGGTGCGGGGCGCTTTACGAGTGGGAATATCACTGGGATTTCGTGGTGGACGATGAACCGACGATGGGGCCTGAATACGAGGAATCCTGGCACGTGCGTCGGATTCCTATGCGGCGGAAGAAACGTGATTTCTCCGAATAAGGTTCAGGAACTGCTGCAGGCGGAATGCTGCTCCCCTGAGGAGGTATTGGAGTTGCTGAAAGCGCAGGCGATTCATCTGACCGCATACCCCGCCGTCTCGACCAATGTCCGGGATTGCGTCCCCTATATCTTCTTTCACGAGGGCCGGTTCTTCGACCTTCTCGTACACGAGAAGAACTACTTCCAGGATCGGAGCGCCCCATATTTTTTCGAGTTTCAGGAGGCGGCGTTCCTCCAGAGATTGCGTGAGCATCTCCACGGAAGCGATCGTTATCCGAAACAGTACCTCGAGCCCTTTTCTGTTCCCAAACGGGTCCTCGAGGCCACCCTCGCCTTTTCCGACCGGTTGAACCATCTCCTCGGCGAACTGGAATCTTCCGAGAATTGGATCCGGCTTTACGATGATGCCTGGCTGGAAGAATGGAAGGAAGATGTCTACATCCGGAGATATCCCCCCGAGAACTGGAAGCGGGTGGCTCTCCATAGGCGGGGAACGCTCAAGGAGGTCCAACCGGAAGAGGACTGGATAGGCCAGAAGCGGATCAAGGAGGCCCTCGGCACCTACCCGGAAAGAACTGTGACGTCCATCCCCCAGAAGGTTTTCGATGCACTGGCTTCGAACGAGGAGGCGGCTCTCCAGATCCTGGCAGAGATCGATCGGGGCACCCTGGGGGTGGAGGGGCTCTGGAGACATAGCGTTGAGGTGTACGCTCCCGCCGGATACTTCGCGGTCCGCCTGCAGTCCCCTGTCGGCGCCTCGACCCCGAAGAACCGTGTTCTCCGACTGATCCCCCGGAACCGGAACCAGATCCTGGTGGCTATTCATGAACGCCTCCGGGGAACCAAGCCACGCAAGAAAACCTCCTTTCCCCCCATTTCCGAGGAACTCCGTCAAATTCTGGACAAGACCCTGGTTCCCGATCGTTTCTACGACTGGTTCCGGAAGGGGATTTTCAAGATCGGTGGGGGCTTGACCACCGATTCGCATTCCATCGTCGCGTACAGCGAGATCAAGGAGAGGATCGACGAGGAGCAACTCCGGGAGGCCCTGGAACAGGGCCACTACGGATGGCTGGAGTTCTTCACCGACCTGTAAGGTCTTGTGCTCCGAGAGGCCGGTCGGGATCGGTCAAGATTCGGGGTCCGAATCGATTGCCTCGAGAATCTTCTCCCAGTTGAAGACGGAGGGCGGTGGAAGTGCGGGATCCTCCCGATCCCGTTGCCAGTCCTCGGGAACGGTCCAGCACCTCTTCACCCGGTCGCTGTCGCATGCCTGGAGGAGCACCTCCCGTCCATCTCCGGAAAAGCGCAACGCCTCGCTGTAGACTGACGATTCGTCGGTGAGAATGCACACTCCGGTCCGAGCCTCCACCAGTGAGAAGGACAGCCAGTCCGAGCCGCTCTGCACATCGGTTTCCTTCCACAGCAGACCCAGCCGGCTGCACGCAGAGAACTCGAATCCGGAGTCGCGCATTCCCCAGCTAAACTGGTTTTCCCAGAGGGTTTCGCCTCCGTCCAGGCACGAGAGAGTGTGGATCCGTGAGTCCTGTTCGCAGCGGCAGAGGTGGAGAGTTTGGCCATCTGGTGAGACCATCAATTCGTGCAGATCCGTTTCCGCCGGCAGCCCCTGGATGCGGCGATCGGTCTCGAGTGCATCGAAGTCCAGCCCATGGATCATCCCCGGCGCGTACTCCCATTCGTGCTGGAGATAGAACACCAGAGCGCCGGATTCGGTGAAGGCCGGGAGGCCTCTCCGCTTCCACTGGTCGGAAGGTTCGTCTCTACCTTGCTCCAGTCGCGACGCACGACAACGGATGCGTTGGCGAGTTTTCCGATCCCAAGTGCTCAGCCGCGGAGGCTCTCCTCTTTTCTCCTTCGCCAAACTTACGACCACACCCAGGTGAGGTAAATCTCGAAGGAGCCACGCGTCCTCGAGGCCAAAACCGTCGGGATCTACCTTCTCGTCGAACCACTTCTCCATCAACCATCCTCGCGACACCGGGGCCACCGGATCTCCCTTTCTACAGGGTAGTTTGAATCTCTTCGAGGAATTTATACAGTATCAAAATCTGCACCGCTGGCGTGGAGGCGTATCGCTTTTTTTTTCCCGCTCCTCTGATTTCTCCTCGACGGTTCGAAAAATAACGGAGGAATTTCCTAGATTGTGACTCTTCTCTCGCATTGAGTTCTGACGGAGAAGCTCTGTTTTTCAGCAGGATGGGAACCCTCCTCCGATCCACATCGAAACTCGACGGGGTGTTGCAATGAAAGCTTGCCGGATCGCAATTATCGTGCTGGTAGCCTCGATGGGGCTGGGATCGAAACATGGCCTCAAGGGAAGTGATTGTCATCTCCAAGGAAATGACGGAAAGCGAGTCAGAACTTACCCAATCAATTCAAAGAAAAATCTTACGTACAATTGCCCTCTTGAGCGCACAACGCCTGAAGGACAGAACCGAATCCCACGGGGACAGCCTCAAGAAACAGATAGATCTATTACAGGAACAGGTGCATTTCGGAACCTTGTTTGTGTATATGATCATACTGTTTGGAATGA
>JASMLP010000210.1 GCA_030748635.1 Planctomycetota bacterium | reverse complement strand
CCTCGAGAGTCGGGTCGAGCTGTTCAGCTTCGCGGACCCAGGTGAGAATCTGGTAGAAGGTCGTTTCCCGTTCGGCGCGCAGACTGGAGATCTCGGCCTCCTGCGTTCGCAGTTCCCGGTATCGATCTTGTTCGAGAAAGGCGCGCTGCGCGGTTTCTCGCAGTTTGCGGGTCTCGGCTTCCAGTCGCAGCATGTCGGCCTGTTCCTGACGGTAGAGGCGCGTCGCCTCCTGGGCTCGGGTGAGGAGATCCTGAGCCTGGATCCGTTGCGCTTCGAGCGACCACTGTTGCTGCAGATGGGACCGGACTCCCAGAGCGATTCCCATGAGCGCCGTGAGCAGCACTCCGGTTACGAGAACCGGGTGCCGCCGAGCCCACCGGAGGGTTCGTCTTCCGATGCCCGGAGGTCGGGTTCGGATGGGGCGTAGCTCGAGCACCGACTCGAGTTCCTCGGCCAGATCGGTGGCGGTTGGATACCGTGCGGAGGGGTTTTTTTCCATCGTCTTGAGGATCACGGTTTCGAGATCCTGGGGGATCGAGGGATCGAACGTTCGTGGAGCTGGTGGATCATCGTTGAGAATCCGGCGGATGAGTTCGCCGACGGTCGCTCCACGAAAGGGCAGTTGACCGGTCAGCCCCTCGTAAAGGGTCACGCCCAGCGAATAGAGGTCCGTCCGGCCGTCGAGGGTCTCCTTCTCGGCGGAGATCTGTTCGGGGGAGGCGTAGGAGGGGGTGCCGAGAAACTGACCGGTTCGGGTCATCCGCTCTCCGACCACTCCGAGAGCGAGTCCGAAATCGAGTAAGACCGGGTGGCCGTCGGGTCGGATCTGGAGGTTGGCCGGTTTGATGTCGCGGTGTACGATTCCGGCGTCGTGAGCGACCTGTAGGGCTCGGGCGACCTGGGCGATCCATCGAACCAGGGTGGGGATCGGAAGACCGTCGTCGGTCTGTCGCGCGTCTCGCAAACGAGTTTCGAGACTTTTTCCGACCACCAGCTCCATGGCGATGTAGTGAGTCCCCTGATCCGACCCGCGGGCGTAGACGCGGACGATACTGGGGTGATGCACCTGGGCGAGCGCCCGGGCTTCTCGATCGAACCGTTCGATGATTTCGGGGACTTCCAGGGCCTCCGGTCGGATGGTTTTGAGGGCCACCAGGCGTCCGAGGGGTTCCTGTTCGGCGAGAAACACGGTTCCCATGCCTCCCTCACCGAGTCGTCGGATGAGACGAAATTCACCCAATCGAGGATGGGGAAGGTCGGGGTCTTCGGAGAAGTGTTCTCGGCTCGTGGGTTCGAGGCAGCCGCCCAGAACGGCCTTGTGAATCCCTTCGAGTTCCGGACCGCACCTCGTGTCCGAGTAGCCGCGGCTCTGGGCGAACGATTCCGGATCCTCGATTTCTCCCTGCAAGAGGGTGTCGAGATATTCCTGGTAGAGGGTTTGGGGGGGGAGATCGGAGGGGGTTGTCAAGGGAATCGGTTTCGGAAGAGATCGGAGGGAATCGAGACTTCCCCCCTGGGGCTCTCGATTGTAGAGCATCGGAGCCTTCTTCGGGGAGCCTGTCCACGAGGTCCGTCTCTGGGCTTCCTGAGAATTTCGGTCGGGTCCGATCCGTACTCCAGCGCGCGAGAGGGAGAAGTGGCAACTTGGTTGACCGATTCTGTCCTGGTTTCCTGGACAGATCCGGTCGGTGAGAGGGGTCGATTACCCTCCTCTCAACCTGGGGTCGACCGATGTAGGTTCTTGTCTATCCGTGTTTTGCGCGTGTCGTTAATCGATCGGGACGTCTTCGGCACGAGCATTGCGAAGAAGACTCCCTCCCAATCCCCAACCTGTAGACGGAATGCTCATCATGAAATGGATTTTATGTTTTGTTCACACGATTATTTGTTGTCTAGGCTCCCCCCTGTGGGGCGAGGAGATGAAGGTGACTTCCGAATTGGCCACTCCAGAGCGTTCGGGAGTCGACATCCTGGCGGAAAAGGTTCGGGCGAACACGCTCTACCTGGAACACTCTGGAATTACCGACCAAGGCCTGATCGATCTCCAGGGCTTTTCCGGGTTGCAGGTTCTGGACCTGAGGCGCACTTTGGTCACGGATGCGGGTTTGGCGCATCTGAAGACCTTGACCCAGCTGCGAGTGCTCGATCTGCGGGACACTCGGATTACCGACGCCGGTCTGGAACATCTTCAAGGTCTCGACCAGCTGGTCTGGTTGGATCTCCGCCGAACCGGAGTCGATGGCTCCGGGCTGGTGCATCTGCAAGGGATGACCCGCCTGAAGGTGCTCCACCTCAACGGAACCCGGTTGACGGGCAACGAGCTGGCGCACTTGAAGGGGATGCCCCACCTGAAGTGGCTCGCGCTCTCCTCCACCCGGATCGACAATGTCGGTTTGGAGCATCTCGCCCAGATGCACAGCCTGACCATACTGGATCTGAGTGAGACCCGGATTACCGATCGAGGTTTGATCCACCTCAAGGCCCTGAAGGGTCTCCAGGTGCTCGACCTCCATCGCAACTGGATCACCGATCGAGGCTTGAAACACCTGGTAGGATTGAGAAACCTGAAAACTCTTCGGATCGGAAGATTTCCCGCCGACCCGTTTTCGTCCCCGAGCGAGATCGGCATCGAGCGCCTGAAAAAGGCGCTCCCGAATTGCGACATCGGGCGTTGAGTCGCGGGTCAGAACACACCCGAAACCGATCGCTCAGGGTCCCGAGGCCGAGGCGACCCATCCTTTTCCTTCTTCACCCAGAAAGCGCATCATGAAAACCATCATGAAAACCATCATGAAATCACTCCGTTGGATCCTTCAGAGACAGCAGCAGCAATGGCAGCATTTCCAAGAGGCCCGTAAGAGAGCCAACTCCTCACCCCTCTCACAAAACAAAGTGGATTGCATGAGAGTGATCCTGTGTCTACTCAGCGTCTTGCTTCTGTGCCTGATCGGTTTGCTGGGCGAAGGGGTGCTGAATTTTCCTTACGTTCAAGATCTGAACAAGGGATTCGTTTCCCTTCCCGCCGCGACGGAAGTCGTCGTCGACAACTTCCGTCTCGGGAACAGCGATTTCGTTCTGTCGCTGACTCCTTTCATGTTCATGTTCTTCGTTTTTTTGTGGCCGTCTTCCTCGGACTACTGTCTCGACCCAGAGAGGTTCTGGTTCGGCTTCGTGGGTATCTGGATCCTTGCGCTCGGTTACTTCGCCCTGTTTCTGTTGGCGCTGCACCTTCCATTTCTTTACCTCCACTCCAGGATGGGAACGAGCCTGGTCCCGATCGTGACCTGGTCGATCAACGCCGTGATCTTTGCGATAGGCATAATCTACTGCCGACTCCAGAAGAAGCAAAGCCGTGCCGAATCAACCCCTTCCGGGGACCGCTAAACGCCGCCGCGCTTTCACGGCGGGAATCGTTGGAGACGTTCCACCTCCCTCCTCTACCTGGCCGGAGAAGAAAGGTACAATGCGTCGAATCGGAGGAGGATTGCAATGAGAGACATGGGGAGTTCCTGGCGTACGCATCTGCGGGGGACGCGCGTGGTTGCGTGGTGGCTGGCGGCTGCCGCGGTCTGGACCGGTTGCGGGGATACCCTTTCCTCGAAGGAGATTGTGAGCGCTGTGACTTTATCGAAGGAAAATCTCGGTCGCTCCCTCACCGTGGAGGGACGCGCGGTCAATGCCAAGCTGGGGGCGCAGCTGGTGGGAGACGGCTTCACGGTCTGGATCGAAGGCCTCTCCGCCTGGCCGGAGGGGTACTGGTCCATGGGGCAACCGGGCAAGAAGCTGCGGGTCACCGGGATTCTGATAGAGGACCACGCGCTCCCTGTGTTTCGGGCGGATATGGATCGCGCGCTGGCGAAAGGGGAAGCGATTCCGCAGGGCATCCCGATCCCGCTCGCCCCGGAGTCGCCCGCACTCGGTGGAACCGGCGAATCGGGAGAGAAAGAGCGGACCGAGGACCCACCGGCCATTCAGCCGGCGTCCCGTTCGGAGCGGCACCGCTTTCTTCTTCGGGAAGCGACCTGGGTTCCGCTGGATTCCTGATCGATCCTTATTCGAGAAGAAGAGTACGGTTCCATCTGCAAGTCCTGCAATACCGCGCACGCGCCCGGAACGCTTCACGCGCGTGGATGCGAGATCGAGCTTCTTTCGTTTTCAAAAGAACCCCGGACCGTTGGCAAGTCGGTCCGGGGTTTTTGGGTTTACATTCGCTCAGGTTCCGGCGGTCTTTTGGGTCTTCGGCTTGTGATCCAGGCCAGCCCCGCTCCCCACAGGAGGCTGTTTCCGAGGAAGGCGATCCATTCGAGAGCATCCGGAAGGTTGCTGGACAACCAGGGATTCCAGAGTTGGCTGAGCGGAAACACCAAAATTTCTACCAATGTTTCCACGATTCGATCGAGAGGTTCGGGGGAACGGTTCCCCTCGAAGTTCTCCATGGAGGAACCGAACGAGTACCCGATCAGAACCAGAGTGACCGTTCCGTGAAAGATTCCCAGGAGGATGACGCGTCTCCATGGGACCCGGTTTCGGTTTGCTGAGGCTCGAAACTCGTTCGAAGGATTTTTCGGTTCCGGGTCATTCATTCGGTGTCGCCTGGGAGGCGACTTTCATCTCCCGAACTTTTTGATCGAGAGCGAGCAGTTGGCTGCCTGAATAGCCTCGATCTGTGTACCAGACGATATTTCCCTCGGCGTCGAGCAAAAAGACTCGGGTGTTGCGCGATTTTTCATTGCCGGTCATGGCGACGATCCGGTCGGCCTGGTCGGCCCAGAGGGTGATGACAATCGCCCAATCTTCTTGAGGAATGCCGTCACGCATTCCGCTATCGATGGTTCGTTTGAAGAGGGAGGCGATCCGACTGGGAATCGTGGGGAGCTCAAAGATCCGGATCGGGGTCTTGGTCTGGAGAAGACCGAGAATCCATCGGTCGAGATCGAACTGGGATTCCTGGAGGTAACCGACTAGGAGGAGTACCGGCTGTCCGAGGAGATCGTCGGGAATCACGAACGGTTTTCCGGCAAGAGAGTCTCCCCGCACTTGAGGAAACTTTTCACCGGTCGGATTTCGACGGGGAGTCGTGCTGGAACATCCGAGGGTGGTCACCCCGAGGGCGAGGGTTGCGATCCAGAGTATGAGCTGAAAGTAGTTTCGTCGTTTCATCTTGGCTGGGACTTTCCGGAGAGAAGAATAGAACCTCGTAAGGGGGATGAACCGGGGTTTCGGCGCGGGTGAACACACGGTACGTGGGCGATTCGAAGATGTCAAAAAACGGATCGTATCGTCTTTTCTGGAGGGCCACGACTCCCTAGGTGGAAGTGTTGAAAATGAGGTAAACCATTTTTGGAGTGGGACTTGCTGAGGCTATCGCCTTTCTATAATGTGGCGTAATGATTTCGATGGAGACGCTCCACCTTCCCTCCTCCTGGGACCGGGTCCCCGCGAATCGGATCTCACTTCCGACCCGAGGTTCTTCGGCTGGTTGGACGCTCCTCTTCGGTCTGATCTTCTTCTTGTCGGCGCCAACCACGGGGGTTTCTCAGACCGCTCGTTACGAATTGGGGAAACGGTTGAGGAGTTTCGAGGAGGCTTTGGAGACCGAGTCGGATCTTGAGACTCGACGAGTGGCGACGGATCATCTGGACGCCGCGGTACGATGTTTTTTCCGGTTTCGTTTGCGCCGGGCGGCTCGGTTCATCGATCGGGGAACCATGGCTCTTCGGGGGGGCGAGAATCCGGCTCGCCTTTGGGTCGCTTCTTTGAGGGTGGGGGGAACTCGGGCCGTTCTGGATGTGAAGGAACGTTCTTTTGATGTGAAGATCGAACCTTTTTATGATTCGGGTGAATCCGTTCCCGATTCGATTCGGTTGCGCTGGGTGTTGCGAAAAGGGGAGAACGGAACCGCGCTCGCTGTCGGCGACTTTCCGGTACGCTCCCTTCCGGCTCGGGAAGCGATTTCGGTCCCCGCTCTACCCGAAGGGGATTATCGGATCGAGTTTCAGTGGATGCGAGGGAGCGTGCGCGTGTGGCATCGGCACCAAACGCTTTCGATCGTTCAAGATGCGAGATCGCGTGTGTACCGGATCGGTCAAGAGATCGCGGGGTTGGCATCCGATGTCGATTCTTCTCACGAGGCCACACTGAGAGAGCACCGGAGAACTCTGGAACATCTGGTTGGAGGAACCCGGGTCCTGGAGACAGATATCCCAGCCCTCCAGTTGCTACGAGACGCCGAATCGATGCTTCTCGATATACAGAAGACGGATTCGGCTATCGATCGATCCCGAAGCGGAAATTTTTGGTACACATTTGACCTTTCCGGACGCCGTGTTCCTTGTCGATTGTATCTTCCTGAAGGATCGAGAAAGGTCGGCTCTCGACCTCTGGTGATCGCTCTACACGGTGTTGGCGGAAGCGAAAATATGTTTTTCGACACCTATGGGGCGGGCAAAATCGTGACCCTTTGTCGGGATCGTGGCTGGGGCCTTCTCTGTCCCCGACTCGGAATCTGGTCCAGGATTCCGGTGGCTTTGTTGATTCAGTCGATAGTCGACCGCTTCGGAGTCGATCCGGAACAGATTTTTCTTCTCGGCCATTCGATGGGGGCGGGTCACGCCCTTTCAGCGGTGAAAGATCGACCAGGGCTTTTTCGAGCGGTCGGTTTCCTCTCCGTTCGAGGATCCGCCCGGTCGGGAGAGAAATGGCTGGATTTGCCGATGTTTCTGGCCACTGCGGACCGAGACTTTTCTCGGAGCCCCACACTTTCTTTTTACCAGGAACTTCTGACTGCCGGATCCAAGAGTGTTCATTTACGCGAATACAACGCGGAGCATCTCGCGGTCGTTCAGTTGTGCTTGCCAGATTTATTCCTGTTTTTCGACGCGGTGCACAACGGGCATCGCTACGACCCTCACTCCTCCTCACGGTAGTTCATCATGAAACGAACGATCGGTTTCGGGTTGATTTTGGTTTCTCTGATCATCACTCCCTCGGTCGGGTCGCAGGATGACTGGGGAAATCTTTTTCGGCCCCGTTTCAAGCGTCGGGGGCCCGCTCTGAAAACACAAACGATTTTGGGATTTCAGGAGCCGGTCAAGGATCAAGATCGCGATCTTCGGATGGGCGAGTACAAGCTGGATCTGAGCTATCCCATTTTTCAAACCGATCGGGAAGAGTTGAGCCTTTCACTCCGCTGCGGTGCGATGGAGTTGGAATCGGATATGAGGCTTCCCGATCAGGGTGACCGACTCTCCGGGCTATTCTGGGATCTTGGAGTTTCTCTGCAGTACCGACGTCAACTGGCGAACGGATGGCTGGGTGGGGGCATGATTTCGTTCGGATCGGCGAGTGATGACCCCTTTTCGAGTCCGGAAGAGACGGTGGGTCAGGCTTTTCTTTTCTTGAGTATTCCGCACGGAACCGCACCGGAGATCGAGGGGGCCGCGGAGGGCCCTCCGGCGGGGATCGATCGAAGAAACCGATGGATTGGTCTCGTTCACTACTCGTCTCAACGCCAGTTTTTGCCTCATGTGCCGTTGCCTGGAATCGCTTACCAGTTTTCCTTTGGCCCCTTCTTGCGCGGGCTTGTCGGTTTTCCGGTTTTGTCTCTGGTATCCCGGCCGACCGAAGATCTGGATCTTCGTTTTTTTGCTCTTTTGCCCCGCCGAATTTCAACCCAGATTCGTTATGCCGTCCATGAAGACTGGAAGTTACAGGTTGGGTTTGACTGGAGGAGCCGATCTTTCCTTCGGGCCGGTCGTGAGCACGGTAAGGATCGGCTGGTATATAACGAAAAACGTGTTCTGGCTGGAATTCGGTGGGAACCGCTTCCTGAAATGACGCTGGAAATAGGTGCTGGGTACGCCTTCGACCGCTTCTGGTACGAAGGGGAATCGTACGGTGATCGTGGAGATGATCGAATCGATTTGGGTGACGGACCGGTGATTCAGTTCGAGTTCCGGGTACGATTCTAGCCTCGACTCGGTTAAATTGATTCTTTCACTGTTAAATCTGGAGAAGAGTGATGTCCTCGACTCATGCTAACGAGGAAGATTCTGTCGTTCTCGATCCTAAATCGATTGAGAGTTTGAGAAAATTATCGGCAGGGAATCCCGAGTTTCTTCTAAACCTGTTTGGAGCGTATCTTCAGCAATGTGAGACTGGAATTCCGGACCTCGAGCGCATGGTCGCTTCGGGTGAATCGACAGCCATGGGGAATTTGGCTCATAAACTGAAAGGTGGGGCGGCCCAGCTCGGCGCTGTGGCCATGTCCGAGGTCTGCAAGCAGATCGAGCAGATCGGCAGAGCGGAATCTACCGAAGGAGTTGAGAGCCTTTTGAGTGAGGCTCGAGTTCAGTATGGTCGACTCAAGGAGGCCGTTGCGGCTCTGGGAGAAAGCGACTGAAGCAGTGGAGAGATTGCCAATTCTGTGGAAGGTAACTGTCGCATCGAATTGACGGCTTCTGGCCTGAAGGAAGCAACAACTCAGGCCTGCCGATCAAATTTGGAAAATTTTGAGGAAGATGGTTTCCAGGGTTTGTGTTCGAGGAGTGAATGGTTGCCGGAATGAGTCAGGGCGCGAAAACGATTAAACAACAAACGATACGTTCTCAGGTTTTGCCTCTGATCGTGCTTCCGATCGGTTTGTCTCTTTTTCTCTGTTCGATCTATCTCGTTTTCCAGGAGTACCGTTCGGGTCGAAATCGGGCTACGGAGAACTCACAGCAATTCTTGAGCCTTTTCCAGCAAAGACTGGGTGAGTATAAAAAGGCGCTCGACTCCAGTTCGTTGAATGAGCAAGCCGCTCTACAGAAGCGAGAATCGTCGATTCTCGGCTTGGTAGGTAAAAAGAAAGAGGTCACTCTCCTTGTGGCTTACGGGGTGGATGGCAAGAGGTTTTTGGAATACGTTTCCGAGGATGACAGAGGGATTTCTGTCGATCCGATGCCTCCGAGTCCGGGGGAGGTGGGTGTCTCTTTCGTCGCTGATCATGTTCTCACCGTGACTCCAATTTTTCTCCGAGAGGCTCCAATCGGTCATTTGGTAATTCGTTGGCGCTACCCCTCTTTTTTTTCAGTAGCGGTCCGCTATTTACCGGTGACCGCTGGTTTTGTTGTGGCTCTTCTGGTCGTCAGTTTTGGAGTCCTTCGGGTACTCCAACGCCGGGTGATCAGTCCCATTGAACGACTCGCCCAAACGGTACAGGAAGTGGCGGAAACCCGTGACTATAGCCAGCAGGTTCGGCAAGAGTCGCTTCGTGAACTGGATTGGTTGGGGCGCGGGTTCAATTCCATGCTGCGGGAGATTTCCCTGCATCAACAATATGTCGAGGGCATTATCGAGTCTTTGCTGGATCCGCTGTTTGTACTGACGATACAGGGGCAAATTCTATCGGCGAACCAGGCGGCTTGTAATCTGTTTCAGTGGGAGGAAAAGAGATTATCGGGGAATACCCTCACTCAGTTTTTGGTCGACTCTCAGGGTTTTGAAATGGATTGCTACCGGAGGGTTCTAGAGCAGGGGACATTACGAAATTTCGCGACCAATCTTCAAGTCTCGGATGGAACTCAGATTCCTCTTATCCTGCAGGGATCGACTTTGAAAGACGAATCCGGAGAGGTGTATCGCCTCGTTTTCGTGGCTCGCGATATGCGAGAAATCGAAGAATATCAGCGGAAGGAACAGTCCTTTCTGATTGAACAAGATCGGGCTATGGCTCGAGCGCACGAGGCTCAAAGTCGGTTGCTCCAGTTGGAAGAGGCTGCGGAGGCCATAGAAAAGGCCAAGAAAGAGGCGGAAATGGCGTCGGTGGCGCGCAGCGAATTTCTTGCCAATATGAGCCATGAGATTCGTACCCCGCTCAACGGAATTCTTGGGATGGCTCGCATACTAGTGGATATGTCGCTGGATTCGGACGCCCGTGAACCGGTAGAGATCATTCATCGAGCGGGACAAGATCTGCTTGTGATCATCAACGATATCCTCGATTTCTCGAAAATCGATGCTGGGCGGATGGAGTTGGAGGCCGCAGCTTTCCGACTCGATACAGCTTTGGGTGACGTTGTCGAGCTTCTAAATGAGTCAGCCAAGGCGAAGGGGCTTTTTTTGAAATTCGAATTTGATCCTCTTTTGCCACGCCGGGTGATTGGAGATTCGGCTCGTTTACGCCAGGTTATTCGAAATCTTGTGGGCAATGCGGTCAAGTTCACTTCGGTGGGTGGGGTGACCGTTCGAGCTTTGCGGTTCGAAGCTCCTTCTGGTGGGGTGGTACGGGCTCGAATCGAGGTTGAAGATACCGGTATCGGGATCGCGAAAGAACGTCAGAGTTCCATTTTCGAGGTGTTCACTCAGGCCGATACCTCGACGACTCGCAAGTTTGGCGGTACCGGTTTGGGGCTAGCGATTTCAAAGAAACTGGTGAATCTCATGGGGGGGGAACTGCGAGTAAAAAGTGAACTAGGTCAGGGGTCGACATTTCATTTCGAGGCCGCCTGGCCCGTCGCTCCAACTCTCACCGATGAATCTACCGGAACGGATCTACTTGCAACCACTTTGGAGAAACCGGTGCCAGCTCTTCGTGTCCTGCTGGTCGATGATAACAAGGTGAATCAAATGGTTGGGGTTCAGATGCTTCACAACCTGGGTTGTCAGGTTGAACAGGCGGAAAATGGAGTGGATGCTCTTCATCAACTGGAACACGGTTCGTTCGACATGGTCCTGATGGATTGCCATATGCCGGAGATGGATGGATACGAGGCGACCCGGCGTATTCGCGAACTGCCCGACGAGCGGGCTCAAATTCCGATTGTGGCGATGACTGCGGCGGCTATGGAAGGGGACCGGGAGCGTTGTCTTCACGCGGGAATGGATGATTACATCAGCAAGCCGGTCGATCCGGAACGATTGCTGGAAATGTTATATCGCTGGGGATCCGAGGGTGCCGAATTCAAGAGCACTGTGGTCGATTGATCGTGTTCGGTAAGGGCGTCATTTTTTTGTTAAACGTGGAACCATCCGATGCTATCGGCATTGAAGCTAAAATCATGCTTGCCAATAAGGCTCATGTGAAGGACAAGCATTTTGACGAGTAATACACTTTTTGAGCGCATGAAGGCCTACGTCGAATTTAGCGAATTGGACTCCCGGAAACTCCACGGTTTTAAGGATTTATCCGCAGAAACCCTGAAGCCGGCAATCGATCGCTTTTATGAGCGGATACTGAGCGATCCACAGGCTTATTCTATTTTCACGGGACCGGAGCAGGTCGAACGTTTGAAAGGCGTCCTGGTTCTGTGGATTCGTCAACTCTTTGGGGGGCCCCACGATGAAGGCTACTTCAAAAGAAGATACAAGATTGGAATAAGGCATGTGGAAATCGGATTGCCCCAGCACATTACCTGCTCGGCGATGTCGATTATGCGAGAGGAGCTTACCCGGATCGTTCGAGAACGGCTCGCCGACCAGAACTCTCTTTGTCGTGAGACATTGCGCAGTCTTGATGTCCTGCTGGATCTGGAAATCTCGATTATTCTCGAAGCTTATCGGGAAGAATATGCGAAGGAACGGATCAAAGAGCGTTTCGCCGAACTCGAAAAGGCCGCCAATGCGCTCGAACAGGCCAAAAGTGCTGCCGAGAAAGCTTCCGCTGCTCGGAGTGAGTTTCTGGCCAATATGAGCCATGAAATTCGAACTCCGCTCAACGGGATTCTCGGGTTGACGCGTATCTTGGTGGGCATGTCGTTGGAGCCGAAAGCGCGTGAAACGGTTGAGATCGTCCATCGAGCTGGCGATGATCTTCTGGTCATCATCAACGACATCCTAGACTTTTCGAAGATCGACGCGGGTCGGGTGGAACTGGAGGCCGCTCCCTTTGTTCTTAAAACCGCCCTGGGGGATGTTGTCGAACTTTTCGATGAGTCCGCGAAGGAAAAATCGATCGATTTGCACTTCGATTTCGATTCTCAACTCCCTCGCACCTTGGTGGGAGATCCTGCTCGATTGCGACAGATCGTTCGCAATCTGGTCGGGAATGCGGTCAAGTTCACCGCGGAGGGGAGTGTGACTTTGCGAGTTCGACCGATTGAAGAGGCGCAAACAGACGGGAAGGTTCTTCTACGAATCGAGGTGATAGATACGGGTATCGGTATTCCTTCTGAGCGACTGGAATCCATTTTCGAGGTGTTCAAACAGGCAGATACTTCCACTACCCGACGGTATGGAGGAACCGGTTTGGGGCTGTCGATTTCTCAAAAACTGGTCAAATTGATGGAGGGAGAACTCCAGGTGGAGAGTGTTTTGGGAAACGGTTCGACCTTCTGGTTCGATATCTGCTGGCCCGTTGCGCCGAATAGGGCAGAAGTTTCCTCGGCGGAACTTCGAGTCATCGCCACGCAGGAGCCTCTTCCCGAGCTTTCTGTTCTTTTGGTTGACGACAACATCGTGAACCAGCAAGTCGGAGCGCAGATGATCGAAAATCTAGGATCTCGGGTTCAGTTGGCTGTGAACGGTGTGGACGCGCTTCATATTCTGGAAAAGGAGAAATTCCATCTGATCCTGATGGATTGCCATATGCCCGTAATGGATGGATACGAGGCGACCAAGCACATTCGCGAACTTCCCGACCGTCGAGCGCGTCTTCCCATCGTGGCGATGACTGCGGCGGCCATGGAAGGGGATCGAAAGCGGTGTCTCGACGCGGGAATGGACGACTACATCAGCAAGCCGGTCGATCCGGATCGTTTGGTAGAGGCGCTTCGTCGCTGGGGGCCCGACGGTGTCGAATCGACGTATGTTGCCAACGAGTGAACGGGTTGTGGAAAGCGTTTTTCGTAAGAATGACGGCCACCGAGCGCCGAAAGGGTGGACCGACGCTCGCG
Source organism: Planctomycetota bacterium (assembly GCA_030748635.1). Classification (GTDB taxonomy): domain Bacteria; phylum Planctomycetota; class JACQVV01; order JACQVV01; family JASMLP01; genus JASMLP01. The sequence goes on along the minus strand of JASMLP010000210.1, from coordinate 987 downwards.
CTGTAAAGCAGAGAATTGCTCGATGGACGGACCCCCTTCTCCGGTAGATCCCATGTTCGCTGTTGCGAGTCGGGTCGCCAAGATGGCGGCCAAGAAAAAAGAAGGTGAGCAGGAGAGAGATTCATGAACATGTTCGATCTGATTCGGGACCGTCGCACTCACAAGGTTTTCACCGGAGAACCGGTCACCAACGAGCAGCTGGAGAGGTTGCTCGAACTGGCCACCTGGGCTCCCAACCACCGGATGACCGAACCCTGGCGATTTTTCGTGGTGGGGAGCGAGCAGGTCGAAACCTTTGCGCAGGTCGTGGTCGAAGCGATCGGGGAGGAGGCCCCTCCCAAGATGCAGGCCAAGCGGACGATGCTCTCCCGGCGTCTTCCTCGTCTGGGGGCGTTTGTCTCGGTGGCTCGTCGACGGTTGGAGGACGCTCATCGGGACCAGGAAGATTATGGAGCGTGTTGTTGCGCGGTGCAAAATCTCCTGCTCGCCGCGACGGCTATGGGGCTGGGGAGTTTCTGGTCCACCGGCGGCGTGTTCGATCTCCCGCCGGTGCGGGACTACCTGGGAATGGGCTCCGATCTGGAGCGGGTGGCTTCGATCTGGCTGGGAACCCCGGCCGAAGAGGCCCGAAGCGTACGTCGCCCCGCAACCGAGTGGACCCACTGGGTGGGTCGTGACTGAACGAGATTTCGAACAGCAAAGGGGTCGATAGACCGTTACACTGCTCACATTGGACCCTTAAGTCTTCAGTGAACGTGGGCAGCAATCAGGAAGAGGAGTGTCGGGATGGTTCAGTTTCAGTACGAGAATCCCTTTCCGATAGGAGAGGACACTACCGAATATCGCTTGCTGGGAACCCAGCACGTGTCGAGGCAGAAGATGGGGGACCAGGAGTTTCTGGTCGTCGAACCGGAGGCCTTGACCGTTCTGGCTCGGGAAGCGATGCGTGAGATCTCTTTTTTTCTGCGTGAGAAGCACAATCGACAG
>JASMLP010000209.1 GCA_030748635.1 Planctomycetota bacterium | reverse complement strand
GCGAGGCGGAGTCGCCAAGAAAGAACATATAAACATTTTTGGTCCGATATCTTGCTGGGGTACCATGGAGTCGACTCGTTTCGTTTTCGGGCAAAGAAAACGGTCTTATCTTTAGGGAGGTACTGGACTTGGACAAATCGGTTCTGGAGAAATCCAGGATTGGAAAAGGCGTTTTGTTCTGGGTCGTCGTTCTCGGGGTATTGCTTCGGGCAATCAGCGCCTGGACCGCTTGGTCGATCCGGGGAGACGGTTGCGGTTACCTGGAGATGGCGAGAGGTTTTTCAGATGGGGATCCCTCCCTTTTCATTTCGAAACTCCAGCACCCCCTTTTCCCGGCCCTGATTTCGTGGACTCACGCGTTCGTGGGCGACTGGATCTTATCGGGGTGGTTGGTAGGACTCGTGGCCGGGGCGGTGGCGATCGTGCTGGCCTGGTTTCTGTGCCTCGAGGTGGCCGGAAGGCGAGAGGCGCTTTTCGGCGCGTCTTTGGTGGCGGTTCATCCGCTTCTGATCGAAGGGGTCGGCGGTATTTTGACCGAATCGGTTTATATTGCCGCCACTCTGGGGGCCGTCTATGGGATCGTCTGGAGTTGTCGTCAAATGCGGGTTCGGGGGGTGATTTTTGGCGGAATCGCGGCCGGGATCAGCTATTTGACCCGTCCCGAGGGAGGAATGGTCGGTGTTTTACTGGTTTCATATCTTTTGGTGCGTGTGTGGAGAACCCGCTCGCTTCTGACGGGACTGGGGTACGCGGCTCTTTTTTCTAGCGCGTTGATGGGGGTTGCTCTTCCTCTAATCGTCACACTTTCAGTGGCCAACGGATATCCGACCCTCTCTGGTAAAAAGTTTTCATCGGTATTTGCTGATTGGAGTTGGGGCCCTGGATATCTGGTGGAGGAGGGAACTCCATCTCCCGTGGTCCAGGAACTTGCAACTCGTTATGTTGCCAAGATTCGAGACAAAAACCGTTCGATTCCAGCGCTACCCCAACGAGTTGAACAAGATATTCAAGGACTAGACGAAACCGGATACACCCGAGCCAGCCACTCTAAGATCGAGAAAAGGGGAGATCCTTTTCTGGAAAAACTGTTCAAATCGTGGCATCCCGTCTTTTTCATCCTGATCGGTCTGGGTTTATTCGTTCCGAAACGGTGGAGTCCACGAGTTCACGAAGAGTCTCTATTTTTAACTCTTTTCTTCGGTTTACTGGGAGTTTTGGCTTATGTGAATCATCGAGAAGGTTACGTGAGTTCCCGCCATCTGGTGGCGGTAGGGATCTTGCTGGTTCCATGGGCGGCCCGGGGTTTATCGGTGGCCGGGGAGAACTGGATGCTGCGTTCTTTCGGGCGATGGTCTCGAACTTCCGCTCTTCCACAACAGTCCCATCGAGCCTTGGGATTGGCACTGTTCGTGTCGATCAGTCTGCTCGTTTTGGCCGGGAAAGCGGTCAAGAAACAGGGCCGTAGCGGGTGGGTTTCTCGCCAATGTGGCGAAAAAATTGCGGCGACTGTTCAGCCCGATGACCGAATCATGACTTCAGATGGGCGAGCTTCTTTTTACGCGGGAGGACAGTTTCTCCGTGTTCCGGTCTGGGGAGGCTACGCCAAATTGATCGAAATCTTGATCGATCAGAGCGTCGACTATCTCATCCTGGCCCCCGGGGATCAGTTCAAGGTACGCGAGCTCATCGATATGGGGTGGCTTCGTGAGATCCAGAGCACTCCTGACCGGAAAAAGAACCTCTGGAGAACCTACACCGTCGAGTTGAAGGACCCTTGAGCTCCCCGTACAATTCGGCCGGGCGAGAGTGGCGAAACGGCAGACGCGCTGGATTTAGGATCCAGTCCTGAAAAGGGTGGGGGTTCGAATCCCCCCTCTCGCATTTGTTTTCTCTGAACCAGGGTTACTGCAAGCGTCTGAGAATTTCGAAGATAGACTCCTGTCGATCGAAAAATGCCGCGAGGATGTCCGGATCAAACTGTTTTCCCTTTTCCTCCTTGATGATGTTGAGCGCTTGCTCGAGAGGAAATGCGGGTTTGTAACAACGTTTGGATGTTAACGCGTCGAAGACATCGGCGAGGGAAACGATTCGGGCGGATAGAGGGATCTCTTCTCCGCGGAGTCCGTGCGGATACCCCAAACCGTCAAAGCGTTCGTGATGGCTCAGAGCGATCTCTTTGGCGCGCTCCAGAAACGGGATGCCATCGAGAATCTTTTCCCCTTTGACAGTATGAGTTTTCATGACTTCGAATTCGTCTTCAGTCAGCTTTCCCGGTTTCTGAAGGATGGTGTTGGGAATCGAGATCTTGCCGATATCGTGCATGGGGCTGGAATAGGCGATTTCTTCGATAAACAGATCGTCGAGCTGAAGGCCTCGGGTGATCTCTTCGCAGTAAAGACTCATTCGTTTGATGTGATTACCGGTATCGGCATCGTTGAGTTCTGCTACCTTGGAAAGAATCACAATCGTTTCCAGATGGGCCCGTTTGTTCTGTTCGAGAACGCTGGCGACTTGGTTCAAGGCCTGGTTCAACTGCTCCGTTCTCTCTTTCACTTTGGTTTCCAGATCGGCTTGATAGTTTCGGTTTTCTCTGACTAGAGAAGCGTGTTCCATGGCGCGACGGAGAGCGAGAGAAACCAGGTTCATGTCTTGAAACGGTTTGAGCAGAAAGTCGTAGGCGCCCAATCGTACCGCCTGAATGGCTATCGAGAGGTTGGGAGATCCAGTCATCAAAATGACGGGAATCTCCGCGGAAATGCCTTTCAGTCGGGAGAGCAAGGAAAGACCATCGCACTCCGGCATCTGAATATCGGCCAGAACCGCCGAAAATCGGTCTTCTCCGAAAAGTTCTAAAGCGAGGGCCGCACTGGAAGCGGAAACGACGGTAAACCCTTCGCTTTCGAGATAGATCTCGAGAACGTCACGTAAAGAGTCGTCATCATCGACAAGAAGAATATTTTCAGAATAACGGTTCATTCGTAGATTTTTGGAGAGAGAAGAACAGTAGAGTCTCTTTGAGAAACCAAGCCTGAGGTAAACTTAGCCGATATTCAGGGATCGACAAGCCCCGGTTTCAGCGGAATGGGATATTATCGATCTCCTGTTGTCGATAGAACTTCGTGGAGGAACTTTCTTTTGTATTTGGGAATATTCGGAGGGACATTTGATCCGATTCATCTGGGCCACCTGATTCTTGCCGAATCTTTGAGGGAGTCGATGGGAATCGAGGAGGTTGTTTTCGTGCCTGCCGGTCGGCCACCGCACAAGAGTAATCGCCCTCTGGCCTCCGAGACAGATCGCCTCGAGATGGTACGCGCGGCGATTGAGGGTCGTACCCATTTTGGTGTCAGCGACATGGAGATACGTCGAGGTGGACCCTCGTTTACTCTCGAAACCCTTCGGGTGTTCCGGGAAAAGAGATCTCCTCTGGAACCGATTCTATTTTTGGGACTCGACAATCTTGCTCAACTTCCAGCCTGGGCTGGAATCGATCAATTGTTACAAGAATTCGAGGTACGGATCGGGTCCCGACCCGAGGGCAGAGAAGCCGAGTCGATCGAGGGTATTCGGAAGCAAATGGGGCCAGATGTCGCAACCAAATTGAAAAACTCGGTGGTGAAAACACCTCTGATCGGCTTTTCTTCTAGCGAGATACGGGAGCGATGTCGGCGGGGTTTATCGATCTCTTTTCAGGTCCCCGCCGCGGTGGAGGACCATATTCTGAAAAAAGGACTCTATCGATCGAATTTGCCATGATCGGAGAAAAGAATCCTCAGAAATCGGAAGAAGGAAAAGGGTTGCTTGACACATGTTGTTGCAAACCATACCATTTCGACTTCTGATCATTAATTTATCTCTCAGTTAAGGGAGGGAGAGACCGTGAAGAAGTTCACGACGTTTCTCGTCTTGGCCGCGCTTTTAGCCATCATGCCAGGGTGTTTTACATTGAACGCTCGTCACAATCGTAACCACATGAAGTCGTTTTCCAACGACATGGTCCGACTTCATCAGGATTTTGATCGTCATTTCCTGAATTACGATTGGGACAACCCAAACGATCACTAAATCGGAACGATCCTAAGGATCGATCGGTGGTGTTTTCTTGATTCGCTCAAGGATTGTGTCTGCAGTCCTCGAGGGCGTTTCGTCAGGATTGACGTCTAGCCAGAGAATCTCTGGAAATTGACGGGTCCACTTGCGTTGACTGCGAGCCAGCTGCCTGGTTTGAATGATGATCTGTTCCAGTAGATCTTCATCGGTGAGTGGTTTCTGCTCGTTGAGCATCTCCAGCACCTGACGGTATCCCAGGGCGAGTTGGGTTCGGGGCCCAAAACCTTTGGGTGCCTGGTGGAGTAGAGATCGGGTTTCTTCGACTAAACCGCAGGAGAGCATCTCGGCTGTTCGCAAGCGTATTCGGTTTTCCAGATCTTCGGGAGTGCGACGGATTCCGATGACGGTGTAGGGATCGAGAAAACGGTGATGTTGCCCCTCCTTGAAATGACTGGACATGGGTTGCCCCGTGAGTGTCTGGACTTCGAGGGCCCGAACAATGCGCTTGAGGTCGTTGGGATGAATCTGTTGGGCTCGTAAAGGATCGAGTTCTACGAGTCGTTGGTGAAGAGTTGGGGATCCGAGGACGCGCGCCTCTTCTTCAAGTGATTCTCGGAGGGTCGGATCCTGACCAGGAGTTTTGACTAGACCGCGCAGGAGGGCTTTGAGGTAAAGAAAAGTCCCACCGCAAAAGACCGACCAAATGTTTCGTTTGTTAAGCTTGATAGATATTTCAAGTGCGTGCGTAAGATAACTGGCGACATCAAATTCTTCCCAAGGATCGATGATGTCGAGAAGATGATAAGTACAGGTGGCCCGATCTTCAGGTTCAGGTTTGGATGTGCCCGCATCGAGACCACGGTAAACCTTCATCGAGTCCATGCAGAGGATCTCGCCACCGAGACGACAGGCCAAGGAGTGAGCGACTGCATCTTTACCGGATGCGGTAGTCCCTACAATGAAAAGAGTTCGGTCTGGTAGATCCATGTTGAATAGGGTTTCATTTAGTTGAAAATAGACCGCAGAATGGTCCGGAAGATACAAAAAGACCAAAAAAATACGAAATTCGGTGAACCGCTTTCCCGAGAACCGATTGTACAGGTACAGGCACATTGAACGATCCCGAACGCGATATAAAACTCATGCTTCGGGTATCGCAAAATGATGATGCGGATGCTCTTCAAGAACTTTACCGCATTTACCGGGGTCCTCTCTGTAAGTTCTTGTATTACTGCGTGTTCGATTATGCAAAGGTTGAAGATTACCTTCAGGAAGTGTTTCTTCGTCTCTGGCGAAGTCGGAAGAATTATCGTGCGAGCGGTAAATTCTCGACATTTATTTTTCAGATCGCCAAAAACTACTTTCTCAATGAGCGCGAGAAGCGGATGCGCCGTCCCGGAGAATTTTCTTTGGACGTTCCGGTTGCCGGAAAAGACGGGAATACGTTTGTCGCCCAGACCCCGTCGAGCGGATTTTCACCCGATGAGGAAGCGGTTCATGGCGAGTTGGCGAAAGTTCTTGAAGATGCTATTGGCACATTACCGGAGATGTTTCAGATGGTGTTTCGTCTTTCCCAGATAGAAGGTCTCAAATACCGAGAAATTTCTGAAATCTTGGAAATTCCCGTGGGAACCGTGAAGTCTCGAATGAGCAAGGCGGTTCGTTTGTTGAGATCTCGCCTGGCCAAGATGGATGAAGAAGGAATTTCTTGATGAATTCAGACCCGAAATCGTCCCCCGTGATTTGTGAGGAGATCCAGAAGGTTCTGGTCGAATTTTTGCAATCGGAACTCGAGGTCGCTGAAGAGGAAGCAGTTCGTGCTCACCTTCTTCACTGCGTGGACTGTTGCTCCGATTCCAACTCTTTGGAACAGGTGCTGACTTCTTTCGGGGGATTGGGTAACGACTGGTCCGAGGAAGTGAGTCAAACGACCTGGAGTCAGATAGCTCGCGAGCTCGAGGAACCTTTCGGTGAAACAGGAAATTTGCCTTCATTCGTGCCAAGCACGGTGAAGGATGAAAAGGGGTTTGCGCCGGTTCTTCTCTCGTTGGCCGCCTCGATTCTTGTGGCAGCTTTGACCCTGATTTTCTGGTCCAACGAGCCAACGGTTCATTCTTTACATGAAATCCAGGTGGAGAGAGGGTCTCTTTATCATATTCGGGATGGAAATTCCCGAACCCAGGGTACCCGATCCTCCCGTTGGTCGATTCGCGAGGGCGATCGCATCCGTGCCGATGAGAAAATGGGAATAGTCCGCTGGAGCGGCTCCACAACCGTTTACCTTGACTCCAAGAGCTCTATTCGTGTGGTCAACGAAAGTCAGATAGATCTTCTTTCTGGGAGGGTCTACCTGGTGATAAAGCCTGGATCGAGTTCTGATCCTCGTATAAAGCAAGTCGGAACACCTTTGGGTACGGTCGAGGTGGTTGGAACACGGTTTTGCGTGGATTTGAAGGACGGGAACAGTCGGATTACCGTGATACGGGGATCGGTACGGTGGACCCATCAAAACGGGCAAGCAGCCATCTCGGCGGGCGAACAGCTGGTTGCGTCCGATCGATCAGAGTTTCGGAAAGTGCGCTTTTCAGATTCAAATCGATTCATGTCCTGGATTAACAGTCCAGTTCTTAGAGCCTCATTGGAACCTATGGAAAACGAGAGCGCGGTTCTTCCTGGTAGTGTGAGGCGATTTCGCTTGCGTATCCAAAATATCGGTGCAGACGCGCTATGGATCCGGAGTTTTCACGCGGTCAGTCCATATTATTTTGTTCGTCTCGCTTCAGAAGCTACCAACTTGATACAAACCCAGGTTGATTTCAGGAGTGTACGACCAAACGCGTCAAACGGTTGGGTTTCGTTGAAGGCTGACGATTCATACATGTTTGAATTTGGAGTGGAAGTCCCGCAATATCCGGGGCAATATCATGTTTCCGTTGTGTATCAAAATGGTGAGAAGATAGAAATGCCCGAAGGCTTTCCATGGAGGGGGTTTGTCGAAAGCAACCGGGTTCCTATCGATGTCGAAATACCAGACTGATGCCACACTTATTAATGCTCGAAACCAAAACGGCACTCTCGGAGATCCAACCATGATGTTGCAAGAGATCCATCGCAAACTGGATCGTCTTCAGCTCGCTTTTCGAACACTTTGCGTCGCGAGTGGTTCAATCAATTTTCTTGTAGCGATTGGTGGGCTGGCCATCGTTTCTTTCGGTCTGGACTTTTTCATCCAGCCTCCGGTAGGTGTCCGAGCGGCGGTTCTGTTCGGTTTTCTGGTTGCTCTTTTCATGGTTTTTCGCAATCGAATCCTTTTTCCGCTGCGCATGTCAATCGGCGCGGAAGACATGGCTCGGCAGGTTGAGCGACACAATCCTTTTCTGGAGAACAGATTGGTCTCCGCGTTACAGTTCGAGCGGTTGATGAGTCAAACGGATTACGCAGATAGCTCCGCAATGAGCGAGGCGGTTATGCGTGAGGTTCGCCTCCTCGGATGTAACATCGATTATTTCAAAATATTAAAACCGATGCGTGTAATCGCTTTGGGATTGATCCCGGTCTTTTTGCACGGGGTTCTTGCCATGGGAGCCGTGCAGTTTCCTAACGAGTTCAAAATCTGGTTTGCTCGGAATCTCTTGCTTTGGGAGGTCGATTGGCCCCAAAACACTCAGGTTGATCTTGTGGTCGATTCCTTCTCCTTTGAAAATGGCAAGGCTCCAAAGATTGAAGTTGACGGGGTGAGGCCCGACTTCAGGGTGACGATTGTTTCGGGGTTCCTCGAGGAGGACCGATCGCTTTGGAAGCGCATAACCCTTACTCAGAGCCGACCAGGGCCACAGGGAAAACCCTCAACTCGCATCGGAACGATCGATTCTCCCCGCGATGGGGAGTATTTCTTCATCGAAACAAGACCGAAAGGGGATCCGGGTTGGCTGGATCAACAAGAAGAATCCGAACGAAGTGGTTATTACAAACTTCAAATGGGGACCCAATCGGAAATCATTGGGATTGATCTTTCGAATCGAGAAATTCTGGCTTCAGCAGATCGTAATCTTGTTTTGAACGCGGTCGTCAAGGGCGTTCAGCCGGAAAATGTCATGGGTTGGATTGAATATGAAGATTCTCTTCGGTCCGAACAGGTGCAATTTGTGGCTCAGAAGAGAGAGATCTTTCGTGGCTTGAAAAAGATCCTTCACGAACTTGAAGAGATCTTTGCCAGGCATCGGGACGGGGACTCCAGAGCAGAACGCATACGCGATCTCCTGTTAGCCGAGGTCAAGAATCCAGATCAACGGAAGAGAATCGAAGAAACGGTTCCCAAGCTACTCAAGGCCGAGCAGTTAGAAGAAGAAGTACTTCTCGAACTCGAAGAGTTTTGCCACGAAATAGGAATAAAACGCCAAGAATCCGACTGGGTGGAAACAGGAATATTTCAGTCCGAAATCGACCGGATCAATCTTCAGGGTGATTTTGTATTGCATCTGACAGGCGGGGATGACCGGGATCAAGAACCCAGCTATAGAATTCGAGTGAAAATTCCGCCGAGAGTTTCGAATCCGATCATCTGGGTGGACTATCCCGCCTACACCGGACGTATTGACCGGAATAGGAGGCAATATCTCGAAGCTCTCCAGAATCTAACGGATGAAAAAGCCCGTCTCAATAATCGAACTCCCAGTGAGGTCGAGAAGGGGAGAATCGAGGAGATTCAAGTGGGTTTGAAACGTTTCCGCGAAGCGATGCGATCGAGCGGAACCATCGAATGTCCAGTCGGGAGCATCGTTCATCTCGAAACCACATCCAAGCATCCTCTTCAATCAGACGGAAAAATTGTTTTCAGTTCAGAAAAGATTCCCACGCGAACGATGAAGTTGCAGTCGGAAGAAAAGCCAGGATTGGGGAAAATCGTCGGAAATATTCCGATTGTTGATGAAATGGCCGCTCGGGAAGAACTTCAATTTCGACTCGAAGTGTTTGGTCGCAATGGGCTGAAAAATACCGACCCTGTTTTGCATCGTTTGCGAATTATTCCTGATCGAAAACCGCGATTCAAAAAGGTAGCTCCAACGTCTAAGTCCTTAAGAAGAGTGAGTTTGTCACGAATTGGAATTTCGGTACGAGTGGTCGATGATTACGGTGTGGGCCAGGTTGAATTGATCTACTGGGTAGGCAATGATCGGAAGAAGGATGAAAAACGTGTGGTTCTTTTTGAGGGGAACGACAAGGATTCACAGGCTGAAGTCGAGGTTCAGCATCTGCTTGAACTCGAAAACCTTCGAATGATGGTTCGGAATCGTATCAGTGAATCGAGTCGTCCCCTCGAACCGGGAGATCGGGTTCGTTTTTTGATCGTGGCACGGGATCGTCGCTGGATCGAAATCGGAAAGTCGAAGCTGGGACCTCAAACCGGCCAGGTCGGCCCTTACGAAATTCTGATTATTGATAAGTCCGAAATTGTCGATCGTGCGAATCGGTTGATTCATAATTTGAAAGAAAAAATTCGACTTCTGCGCGATTCTCAAAAAGAGATTCACGGAAACACGAAAGATCTGGTCGATTCCCTGCAAAAGTTGAGTTCGTTGAGCGAAGGGGACCGAAAGGAAATCCAAAAACTGGAGCTCGAGCAAAACCGTCGAATCACAGCCGAAGCGATCACGATCGGAAACGGATTTGAACGTATTCTGGATGACTTTCGTCTCAATAATATTCTTGAGGACAAACCGAGAAATCTGGATGAAATTCGAGAAATCCTGCAGGAAGTCTCCGAAAATCTATCTCCTGCGGTTGAATCGAAGCTACGACAGGCCCGCGAATCGAAAGACCCCAGAAATTCAGCCGATTTCACCGTTTCGAGCGCCGAAATCGAAGGAACCATCGTTCAAAATCTCGACAAGTTGTTGGGACTGCTTGAAGAGTGGGAAAATTACAACGAAATCATTCGCGCTTGGCGCGAACTGAAGACGCGGCAAGAAAAGATCAAGGATAAAACTTCCAAGAGCTTCCGGTGAGGATTGAGAAGATGACGAACCCAAAATATTCCGTTCTCATTACAGTTACCCTCGTAATGACCTGGCTTGGAGTTATCGCTTCGCCAGTATCGTCTCAGGTCGATACCGATCAGATGATTCGCAAGGAGATTCAAAGAGAGCAGACGAGAATACGAGAAAAATTCCGTCACATCGAGTTGATGATGAGACGAGTCAAAGAGGTCTACCAAAAAAAGGGAGACCAATATCACGCTCAAAGAATTCAACAGGCGTTCGATTTCATCCGCACCCAGGTGCTCGAGAAAGATTTCGAGGAAATCACCGAAATCATCAATAGAAAGCCTATTCCGAAATACGATCTGATCAAAAAACAGGCTGAAATTTCGAAAAAGATGAATCAGGTTCTGCTGATCCTTGAAGATCGCACTCAATCCGAAAAGGTCGACGAAAAAATCGAGGCGATCAAAAAAATACAGAAGAACCTGGAATCGCTATCCAACGAACAGAAACAGGTCAGGAAAGACCTCAAAGCTTTTCAAAAGGAGTTGAGCGAACAGGCACCTGAACATGTTCAGCAGATGCGTAAAGAGTTGGATCAGGTCATTCAAAAGCAAAACGATCTTCTGCGTTCAACCCAAGATCCCAAGTGGGATATGTCCGAGTCGATCAAAGAGAACCTCAAACAGTTAAAACAGTTAGCCAAAGAACAAAAAGCAAAAACGGAATCACACGAAAAATTGAGCAACGAGGTGGAGGCCCTCAAATCGATGCTCAAAAAGATCGACGATCTGATGCGGGCAGAAAAGGACAACCAAGGGCAGTCTTCTGGAAATTCCACGCTATCTGACAACGCGAAAAAAGATGTGCAAGAGCTTCTGGAAAAGCAAAAAGCGCTTGGGGATACCGATTCATTGAAAGCGAGGAGTCAGGAGGTCCTGGACCAGATATCCAAAGAGATGATGGATTCACCTTCGCAGACGAAGGAATCCGGTGCACTCAAAGATTCTGAAGAGCAGAGACGGGATCAGCTGAATCGGTCCAGCGAACGAATGCGCGACCTGGGAAAAAAGGCTCAAGAGTTGCATTCCGACCCCAAATCGTCCGATCGGGACCGAAAAAGAATGGCCACTCGCCTCGAAGCGATGGCGCGCCGACAGAAACAGATGTCCTCAACCCTTGAAGAGTCCAAGACAGATCCGACAGACGCTAAAACGAAGGCTGAGCGACAAGCTCAAGCGGAAAGGATCGCCGCGGCCGCCCGAGAACTAGAACAGATGGCCAAATTGATCAAAGAAAAAGAGGCTCGTAACGGTCCCGCGTCCAGTGAAATGAAAGACCGCCTGGAGCGTGGTCTCCGACAGCTAGAGGAAGCGAAGTCGATTCAGGACAAACGTCTACACGCTTTAAAAAATGAAGGTCAAAGAAATCGAACCGATCAAAAGGATCGATTCGAGGCGCTTGAATCCAAAATTCGGGAAGAAATGGACCAAAACCCTCTGATCGATTCCGAAATGGAAGAAATAGCCAAAGCGCTGAAATCGCTTCGAGAAGCGATGAAAGGCCATGATCAAAATCCAAAGGTCGACGCTGCGAGAGAAAAAGAAAGCAAAGACTCCTTACAAAAGGCGCTCGATTCGGCAGCGGAAGCACTTGGGTCGAACGATGAGGAGGTTCGGCAGAAACTCGCCAAGGCGCAGAAGCGACTGGCTCAAGAGGCGCAAGGGCTCAAAGATCAGATTGAAGGTGCCGCAAAGTCTTCGAAAACGGAAAAGGAGGAGGCTCAAAAATTGGCCGGGGCGATTCAGCCGATGACCCATGCGCAGAAGGCGATGGAAAAATCGGGAAATCAAATGAGCAATAAGCTTTCTTCGTCAGAATCGCAAAACAAAGCCCAAGAAATGCTCGAGGATGCCCTGAAAGCGCTGGCTGGAAAACAGAAAGAGAATTCGTCCGATCAGTTGAAACAAGACTTGATGAAGCGGTCGAAAGATGCCGGACAAATGGCAAACCAGATGAAGGGAATGAAAGTCGATTCGTCCAAGGATAAGCGTTTAGAAAAGGCGGCTCAGTCGATGGATAAAGCCTCATCCCAGCTGAAAAAGGCATCAGATCAATTACCAGAACAAAAATCGGTATCGAACGCAAAACGTTCGGAAGCTTTATCGAATCTGGAAAAGGCGAAGGAGGAATTGAAACAGCTTTTGGAATCCAAGGAGGATCAACTCGGCCGGTCGGGAGATCGTCAACACGACCGAGCGAGTCAGGCGAACGAACTGGCCCAAAAGTTAAAGGATCTTGCCAAGAATGCAGAGACCGAGAACCGCCGAGAAGGGCTCAACAATTCGGCTGAACGTGTAGAGGATGCCAGAAAAACAATGGACCGAGCGGCGGACCAAATTCTAGCGGGAGAACAAAACAAATCGTTAGGAAACCAAAAACAGGCGTCCGAAGATCTTGAAAAGGCGATTCGCGAACTGTCCTCCCTGCAAAAACAGCTTCAGGAGGAACAAAAAGGGTTAAAGGAATCGATGGCAAAGCAACAGGAAGCGTTGCAAAAACAGGCCGAATCGTTGGCCCAAAAGATGCAAGAGCAGAGTCAGCAAAACTCATCAAGTTCTCAGGCAATGCAATCGGCCGGGAAGCAGTCTCAGTCGGCCTCCAAGGCCATGCAGTCGAGTCAGAATCAGATGAAACAGGGAGAAATGGCACAAAGTCGCAATCAACAAGAAGAGGCCTTGAAAGCTTTGCAGAAGGCCAAAAATGAATTGGAGCAGATGCGGAAAGAGGGTTTGACGGAAAAGGAGAAGCAGAACCTCGAGCGGATCCGTAAAAAGCAGAAAGAGATGGAAAAGAAAGCCAGGGATTTGGCCAAAAAAATGGAGGAAGCCAAGAAGAAGAAGGCTAGCGAATCTACGAGCAACGCGTCGAAAAGCATGTCAAATGCAAGCCAAAACATGTCGATGGAAAATCCGGAAGATGCAGAAGAAGACCAAGATCGGGCTCAAAAACAGTTGGATCAAGCAAAACGGGAATTAGATAAAGAGCGAAACAAGTACGAACAGATGCGACAAGATCGAGTGATCTTTAATCTGATTCATGAACTGAGAAACGTTCTTGAAGAGCAAAAGAAAGTACGGTCTCAGACTACGGAATTGGAGTCTGCAAAAGGTAAAACCGGTCGGCTTGCAGGTTTGCAGATGCGTCGACTTTTCAAAGTGGCCGCGGGTCAGAAAAAATTGGTCGGTGAAGCGGACAAAATTCGAACCGTTCTCTCCAAAGAGGGTTCCGTCGTTTTTTCAGAGCAGATGGAATTTGCCAGCGGAGATATGGAGGAAATTGCGCGGCGCCTCAAACAGGTCGATTTGGGCGAAGGCACCCAACAGTTACAATCCTCGGTCGAAACCAAATTAGTCTCTTTGATCAAGGCCTTGAAGGACGAAAGACAGAAGAGACAAAAAGAGGATCAGCAGCAACCCCCTCCAGGCGAAGGAGGCGGGTCGATGAAACCTCAAATTCTTCCTAGAATCGCTGAGCTCAGAGCTCTTCGAGATATGGAAGTCGAATTGCAAAACAAGACCCAAGGTCTCCAGGAGCTATACCAAAGAATCGAAGATTCTTCGCTTTCTGAAGCCCGCAAGGAGTCGATGCGCGATACGCTACGGAAGACAATTATCCAGGTCGGGCATCGGCAAGGAAAAATCGCTGACCTCACCCGAAAATTTATCGAAGCGATAGAAGGACAGCGATGATTTCAATAATAACTATTTCCTCGGATGAAAATTCCAAAGGAGAAGTCTGATGGGACGAATCATATGTTCGGCAATAATAATGACGCTTTTTCATGGATCCGCGTGGGGACAGGTGGAACCTCCAAAACCCCCTCAGGAAGATCCGATCGAACAACTCAAAAAGATTCAGAAACTGATGGAACAGATCGAGGCGGATTTAGTCAAAGCGGGATCCAAGAAAACCAGCCGTGATCAAGAAAAGGTTCGGAAAAAGATCCAAGAAATGATGAAGTCGGGCGTTTCTCAGGAAGAAGCGGTTCGCAAAATCCAGCAGTTGTTTGATGAATCCGGAATCAAAGAACAAAAGGTTTTGGATGAAGTCAAACGATTGATGGATAGCGCAAAAGATCGCACCGAGGTTATGGAACGTATTCAAAAATTGATGAAGCAGTCCCAATCGCAGCAGTCAGCGATAGAAAAAATCGAGAAGGTTTTTAAAAAGAGCGCTTCAGGTCAAGAAAAAGTACTTGCTGACATTGATCGCTTGATAAGGCAGGCCAAGCGACATAAAAGCCAGGGTCAAGGGCAGGGTAAACCGGAGAAAAAAAAGCCCGGGGAAAAAGAGGAAGAGAAGCAGCGAGCCAAGAATCCCAAGAATTCAGAAAAAAAGAATAAGGATCAGGGGGCTAAAAATCCGTACGACCCGCACAATGACAACTCAAAACACGCAGGCAAAAAAACCTCGGATGATACAGATCGTTGGGGTAATCTCAGTGGGTCGTTGCACGAATTGATCATGTCGGCATCTCGAGGAGGATCGCTTCCTAAGTATGGTCGACTAGCGGAAATGTATTCAAAGATTCTCTCCGAAATGTATTCAGATCAAGAAGAAGATCGATAATCAACTCTTCCTGAACGGCGGAGATTTTCAGTACCGGAAAATGGGGCCCAAGTCCGCATCAAAAGGTTTGGTAATGAAGACAAGTTGGATCGGAATTTTCCTGGTGTGGGTTACCGGAGTTTCAGGACTCTCTACCGCCTTTGCAGCTGACAAGTGGGGAAAACCTGGATCTGTTGAGGTCGAGGAGAAAATTCAACAAGCGGTTGAGTTGGGCCTTGCGTATCTGGTTTCGCAACAGAAATCCGATGGTGCGTTTGGTGTTAGAAAAGATTTTTCGGTCGCAGTGACCAGTTTGAGTTGTCTCGCCCTTATGGCGGGAGGCAACGTTCCTGGGCGGGGCCGTTATGGGGATTCGGTTCGACAGGGGATCGAGTACATTTTGAGGTGCCAGCAACCCTCGGGCTATTTTACCCTGCCGGGAGATCGAAGCAGGATGCACGGTCATGGGTATGCGGGATTGATGCTAGCCCAAGCTCACGGTATGAGTCCGCCTTCTATGCAGCTGAAATTGCGCGAATCGATTGAAAACGCCATTCAATGTACGATCGCTTCCCAAACCCGTGAAGGTGGGTGGGGGTATGAACCCAAAGCCCAACAAGATCACGAAGGTTCGATTACGGTTTGCCAGTTACAGTTTTTACGAGCTGCTCGTAATGGTGGATTCAAGGTGCCGATTCAAACGATTCGAATGGCCACGCAATATCTCATGAAATCGGCCAATCCAAATGGATCGTTCAAGTACAGGTTAGGCATGTCGTCGGCTGGGCATCGGTTTCCGTTAACCGCAGCGGGGATTAGCGCGCTGAACGCACGGGGTGTCGATCGTGAAA
The DNA here is from genome assembly GCA_030748635.1 of Planctomycetota bacterium. Classification (GTDB taxonomy): domain Bacteria; phylum Planctomycetota; class JACQVV01; order JACQVV01; family JASMLP01; genus JASMLP01. The sequence continues at coordinate 27,546 of JASMLP010000209.1, read as the reverse complement.
ATAAAGAACTGTACGGCATTGTTGAGCGGGGAATGACCTTCATGATGAAGTATTTGCCCCCTCACGGTATTCAAGATCGTACCTACAAAAATTTCTTCTATTATGGGCATTACTACGCTGCGCAGGCTATGTATCAGGCTCGGGAAAATGCGTACTGGAAACGTTGGTACCCCGAAATTTCACGCGAGTTGGTGCAGCGACGATTCGTGAAAGGTGGACAGCAGGGGTACTGGGTTCATCAACGTTATGGCAATACATACTCCACGGCCATCGCCCTTATGATTCTCCAGATCGAAGCCCAATATCTTCCCATTTTTCAAAAATGAAACGAATATTAGGTTATTTTAGAGAGCTGAAAATCGTTTGATTCATCGTGCAACTGTTTCAACGGAACAAAAAATGAGCGTTACAGATGCGATCCCGTATGAAATTCTGGAAGAGGTCCAAAAAGAATCGTACGGTACGCTATATCGAGTTCGACACCGTCATCTCCACCAGTCCGAGGCCACCTTACACCTCTTCGAAGATCCCAATGTTTGCCAGTATCTCAAGAGTGTAGGGTCCATCGACGATTGCGCAGGTATCGAAGGTACGTTACGCATCAGGGATTGCCATTTCGCGTCACAAGTCCCTTATATGGTAACGGATTGGGTGAATGGACAATCTTTGCGGAAACGGTTAGATGCAGAGGGAGTTCCTCCACTCAATCAGGCCATGATTTGGATGAAAACGTTGGTTCATCGAATAGGCATCGCTCATCAAAAAGGTCTAATCCATCAAAACCTGCATCCCGAAACGATTTTTATTACAGAGTCTGGGGATATTCTTTTCCACGGTTTGATTGTTGGTGGGTCACTTGCGAGAGCGGGAGCCAAATACTTTCCAGGCGACCGTACCGAGTTGGATCGAGAATATCTCTCCGGAATGCGGTACAAGACCCACCGTCAAAGGAAATCGGAAAACGTAGATGAACGCGAAGACATCTTCGCTCTCGGATTAGTTTTCTTCGAAATGCTGGCGGGACGTTTTCCTAGACCTGGCGAATTGCCGAGTCAGGTCTGCAAGGAAATAGATTCATCTTTTGATAGGGTCTATGCTCGCTGCTGTACCGAACTCGATAAACGTTATCGGAACGCCATAAGTCTACTCAAGGATTTGGAGTTATTAGGAAATTCGACGTTGGAGTCTGCTTCATCTTTGACGAATTCTGATTCGGATAGTGAAGAAACGGTCATTCTCCATCTCGCGGAACTTTGCGGTTCGAGTAAACTCGAGGAAAACTCTCTTTCGGTTTTCAGGGAAGAAATGGAAGCGCTCCTTGCCGGCCCCACACTCAAAGTCTGTCTAGGACTTCAGGGTATTGGGCATGTAAGTTCTAGTGGACTTTCCTATCTGGTGTCGATTGGGGATCGCCTCTCCCAAAAAGGGGGTTCTCTTCTTTTGCACGGTATGGAAAGCAGGATCGAACAGATCATAGAAATGCTCGGCCTCGATGACGTATATAACATGTATTCGACCGAGGAAGACGCTCTCAACTCACTAACGCAATGAGTGTGAAGTGACCCAAACTCCCGGTTACGGGGATGAACGAGGTTATCGTTCACTTTGGTACCAAGACGGGCTACGCTTCGAGTGTGTGCGCTGCGGACAGTGCTGCACCGGAACCTCGGGATATGTATTCGTGAATAGGGCTGAAATCGCTCGTATGGCTGCCGAGGTGGGTATTGATCAAGATTTATTCGGGAAGAAATATTTACGCCAAGTTGGGAATTACTACAGCCTGATCGAAAAAAGCAATGGAGATTGCATCTTTTATGGAGAGAAGGGCTGTTCAATTTATGAATCCCGTCCCAGACAATGTAAGAGCTACCCATTCTGGAAAAAAAGTCTCAAAAGCCGCAGGGCCTGGAAACAGGTCTGTGAGGAATGTCCAGGTTCCGGCGTCGGTCGCTCTCCAATCCTCGATGTTCAAGAGATTGAAAAAAGACGATCGATCAGCCCCATTTGAAATATTCAGATCTATCTACCGAGATGTACAGAAGGGTATCCGCGATAATCGAAGAGGTCTTATTGGTGGGCCAATGATGGCAGATACTGAAGAATGATCTTTTTGGTAATAAAATTAACATCCGGCCAGAAGCTCTTGAATACATGTTCTCCCTGGTTGGATCCCATCTTTGCAAGAGCTATCGCTGCTTGAAATCGGACGGATGCGGAGGAATCGCTGGTAAGTCGTATCAGGGTTTGGCGCTGAGAAAAATGTTCTTCGTGACCGATTCTCCAGGAAAGAAGTGCTCTGAAAAGAGTGCTTCTTTGGCTAGAAAGTAGCTCCCTAGAAAAATCCTTGGAAGGACATTCGTATACTTGCATGAGGATCTGATGTTGATACTGAACAAGCGAATCTATGTTTCTTGTTGTCGCTTCAACATTGAGATCGAGGCGCACGTAGTAACGTGAACTCACGGTCGTGGGTTCCGACCCAGGTAGACCCGCTACCCGGTGTTTATGGGACGCGTTAGGCTCGTATAGCAATATCATTTCTGGTGGCATATCTACATAGAGTCCGGCGCAAATGATTGGGCGATGATACTCCTTTGAAGTGTTGGAAAAGCAGCGGAGAGACTGTTGCATAGGAAGCGGCAAGAAAGAGAGTTCTTTGGGTATTCTCTTCTTTTCCACCCAAGAAATTTGGTGTAAAGCGATTGCGGCCTGCCCAAGCGCTAGGCGACAGTATCGGTTTTTTTTGCGCCGATCCATTTCGGATTGTACCTCTGGATCAGAGCCCGAAAGGTACACGGTTAGGATTGAAAAACTAACCAGAAGAAAGGCTGCGCAAAAATATTTTGCCGACAATTTGGAAAGGGATCGAGGGATCAAAGTGGGTTTGATAAAAGCTGTTTAAATGGTTATATCGAGAAGACTTCCATCGCCAAGCGGAGGCCGAACGGTATCGCGCTCAAACGGGTTGGAATCTCGCCGATCTCGACGTCGGAACGACTGGGTTGACTCTCTTTTTTTATCTGGATCGACCGTACGGTTTTCGAGGGTCGGTGTTTCACGTATCTGTTGACCAGAAAGGACCACATCATCTCGATGGGCTTCTTGGGCATGAAGAAGCAGCAAACGATCTTGAATCAAATACTGGTTTTGAAACGCTTGCGCATTTTCTGCCTTGGCCAAGGTAAATTGTAGATTGTAGGACTGAACAGGCATGAATCACTCCGGATCGGGAATGAGATCGTCCTGAATTCGGCGCAGTTTGACTTTCAGTTTGGCAATAACCTTGGAGTGAATTTGACACACTCGGCTTTCGGTAAGTTCGAGAACTTCTCCGATCTCACGAAAAGTTAACCGCTCAAAGTAATAGAGAACGATCACAATACGTTCCTTTTCATTCAGAGTTTCACTGACTTTCTCGAGAACCTCCTTTTTTTGGAGAGCAGTCAGGGGCCCTCGGGCTTTCCTGTCCTCGAGAAGATCCAGTCCTCGTTGAGCATTGCCGTTTTCCTCGGCTTGAAACGATCGGTGATAACTGAAAATAGAAGCGGCGCTTATCTCGCGAAGAAGGCGATCGTACTCGGTGAGCTCCATTTCTAGGGCCTCGGCCATTTCAAAATCGGTGGGTTCTCGTCCCAAGGCTCCTTCCAGCTGAATCCAGGTTTTTTCGAGGCGGGTCGAATTGCTGCGTACAAGGCGAGGCACCCAATCGGCGGCTCGAATGCCGTCTAACATCGAGCCCACGATTCGCATTTGACAGTAAGTTTCGAATTTAACCCCTTTTTCAGGGTCGAATTTTTCAACGGCATCCATCAACCCGAAAACCCCTTGCTGGAAGAGATCATCTTGATCGACGTGCCTGGGAAGACGCGCTCGCAGTCGTCCAGCCGCATAACGCACTTCGGGCAGATAGGCCTCAATCAGACTTTTTCTGGCTTCCGGGTCACCATTTTCTAGAAAGATTCCCCAGAGTTCTGGATGGGTCAGGGTTGCTTGTGAAGTAGTCAGAAAACACCTAAGAACAAGAGCAAAGAGTCATCTAAAAAGACGAGACAGTCGCTGAAAAAAACCTCTTTCTGGAAATCGAGGAGGGGGCATATCCCCTTGAAGTATTTTATAAGCAATTTCCTGCACACAAATGCTAGCGTGGCATTTTGGAAAGGCGAGTAAAAAAGGTAACTGTCTTTTCACCGCCAAGGGTACGTGATCATCGTGAAAAATATGACCCCAGTAGTGAATCTGTCGCGATAGGTGATCGCGAGGGATTTCAAGAAAACGGGAAGAAACTTTTCTTGCCTCCACCACATTTTCAACCATGTTCAAAACAAAACTTAATCGGCCCTGAAATTGTTCACGATGTAGTCGCTTCATCATCGCATAGGAGTCGGTGATGGAGGGTGGTTCAGGGAGGGCGAGGCAGATGGCTTCGTCGGACGCGGTCGCAAACCGAATGGCCTGATTACCGATTCCGGTTCCCGTGTCGAAGATCAAAACATCACCCAGTTGTTCAAGTTTGCTAAATTCATCCAAAAGATGTTCATATTGGCCACGAGAAAGGTCGGCCATGCTTGCTGAACCGCTGGCACCAGGAATGATTCGAATACCTTCGGGCCCGGGATAGATTAATTCGGAAAGAGAACATCTGCCTTCCACCAGATGTTTGATGTTATGTTGGCAATGGAGATTGAGAATGATATCTACGTTGGCCAATCCCATATCGACATCGATCAAAATGGGTTTTTTCCCTTGCTGAGCAAAAGCGATTGCCAGGGCGATGGCAAAGTTGGTTTTTCCGACTCCTCCTTTGCCGCTCATAATGGAGATAACACGAGTTTGCTTGGGTAGCGAAGCAGGTTGGTCCTCAACCATATTTCGGAGTGTTTCAGCTTGATCGTTCATGTGGCTAGCTCAACGGATGGAAAATCTGCTGATTCACGACCTAAACATAAATTGGCTACGAGTTGGGACGATGCAACCTGGATATCCTCGGGTACATTTCTTCCATTTGTGAGATAAGAGATCGGTTTTCCGATCTGAAGAATGACCTGAAGTAGAAAGCCTAGTGAGGGACTTTCATCTATTTTTGATATCAACAAACGGTCGATACCTAGCGGTAAAAAGCGCTTTGCAATATCAGTCATTCCGCTCGGGTGAGAAGAGGCGGCAAGCACGAGATGGGTTTCATCTGGTTGAGCAATCTCAAGATAATCTTCTAACTCGGCCATCTTGATCCGATCTCTTTGGCTTCGACCAGCGGTATCCAAAAAGATCAGATCAAAATCCGAAAGCCGATGCAAAACCGAATGGATCTGATCAGGTTGAGTGACCACTTCAACTGGAATGCCTAACATTTCACCGTATCGACCGATCTGTTCGGAGGCGGCGATTCGGTAGGTATCGATGGATATCAGGGCAACTTTGAGATTGTTTTTTCGACGGAAAATAGAGGCAAGTTTGGCGATGGTGGTGGTTTTACCTACTCCAGTTGGGCCCACCATGGCAATTAAACGGGGTTTGCCTTCAGAAACGCCTACGGGTCCAGTGACGGGTATAAGTCCTCGCACCAATTTTTCCAAATGCTCGAAAACGCGCGAGGTTTGGGTGGGCGAGGAAGAAGAGAGCTTATTATGAAGGTGAAGGATTAAGCGGGTGGCAACCACCTCATCAATTTCAAGTTCGAGTAATTGATGGTAGGCGACCAGAAACGATTCAGGAAGGGACGCCAGTCCTGGATATCTTGTTTCCCGTACGAGATCTCTGAACATGCTATGCAACGAAGAGATTTCGTGCCGTATGGATTCAAGATCATCCCCATTTTCATTCGAAAGAAGATTTTGTTTTGTGTAGGCGCTATTGGCCCGAGAACCGGGTGCGGTAGAAGATTTGGGTCGAGATTGAATAAGGCGAGATTCTGTCCGCTTTTTTGCCTCTTGCTGGGCTTGCTCATCCCGGGTTGCGGTAATTTCGACCATGGAACGGGAAAAGCGTCCCAGGAAACCGCGCGCTGCTACGGTTCGGGTGCGCAAAATAACGGCGTGTTCGCCTAAATTACGGCGAAGATCCGTCAAAGCTTCTTCCATGGTGGGGGCTAGAAATTTTTTAATGCTCATGTCGGCAGGATTACAACCTATAAGACTCATTCGAAATGGATCGTTCGTTCGAGAGAAATCCTGAACGGGTTATCAGGGTATACCGACAAACCGTTTAGGTGGTTGCGAGAGTGACTACCGCGACTGACTCAACCTGTACATCTGCAACCACTTCATTGTAACTGATGACAACGATTCCGGGCTGAATTCCATCCACGATTCGTTTGATGTGGGGTCGAATTTGGGGTGATGTGAGAAGTATTGCGGTGTGACCGCTTTGTACAAGATTTTCCAGATGGGGACCCATCGCATCCATGATGTCTTTCATCAAAGAAGGAGACATGGACAAAAAACTGCCATTTTCAGTATGTTGCAATGAGCCGGAGACTAACTCTTCGAGGCTGGGATCCAGGGTGATGCAAGTCAGTCTGCCCTCATCATCTTGATATTGTCGGGAAATATTTCGGGCCAGACTGCTTCGAACGTATTCGGTTAAAAGCGAGGGATCTTGGATTCGACGGCCATAATCGGCAAGGGTTTCAAGAATGGAGGCCAAATTGCGGATAGAAACATTTTCTCGGAGTAGGTTTTGCAATACTTTTTGGATATCGGCGTATTTGAGAACATCGGGAACAACTTCCTCAACGATCTTGGGGTTACTTTCTTTGAGATTTTCCAGCAAGTTGACAACTTCTTCACGAGTTAAGAGGTCGAACGAATAAGATTTGATCAATTCGGTAAGGTGGGTCGCAATCACGGTTGTGGAGTCTACGACGGTATAACCAAGCGCGGAGGCGCGCTCCCGATTTGACTCTGAAATCCATAGCGCTGGCAAACCGAAGGCGGGTTCCTGGGTGGGGATGCCATCGACTTTACCGGTTGCGACACCAGCGTCCATGGCCAGAAATTGATCGGGCATGGAATCGCCACGCGCAATTTCTTCGCCGTGAATTTTGATAATGTAGCGATTCGGTTCGAGTTGCATGTTGTCACGGATACGAACCGGGGGAATGACAATGCCGAGTTCGAGGGCCGTTTGACGCCGAATCATGGTTATTCGTTCGAGAAGATCACCTCCCTGAGAGGTATCGACTAGACGCAATAGTCCGTAACCGACCTCCATTTCCATGGGATCGACTCGGAGCAGAGATTCAACTTTATGCTGCGTTTCGGGCGTTTGGCGACGGACCTTTTCTTTTTCTCGGACCGAACGATCGGCTTGGATTTGATGCAACAAGAAGGCGCCACCGCCGCAAACCGCAGAGAGTCCAACCATTGGGATAAAGGGCAGTGGGGTCCAGGCAAGCAGGAAAAGAAACCCGCTGGAAATTCCAAGGGGTTTGGGGTTGGTCAATAATTGACCGACCATTTCTTCACCGAGACTCATATCCGATGTATCTCGGGTGATAATCAGACCGGCCGCTATGCTGATAATAAAAGCTGGAATTTGTGTGATGAGGCCATCACCAACCGTCAACTTGGAGAAAACCTCAAGGGATTCTGAAAGTTGATAACCCCTTTGGAAATATCCGATGACAAATCCACCTATAAGGTTGATGACGGTGATGATGATTCCGGCGATCGCATCCCCACGGACAAACTTGCTAGCACCATCCATCGCTCCATAAAAATCGGCTTCGCGCATGATGGTGTCACGCCGAGTACGGGCTTCATTTTCGTCGATGAGGCCCGCATTGAGGTCGGCGTCGATGGCCATCTGTTTGCCAGGCATACCGTCGAGTGTAAATCGGGCCGCGACTTCCGAAATTCGGGTGGCACCTTTTGTAATAACAACAAATTGAATGATCACCAGAATGACGAACATGATGAAACCGATGAGCGCGTCATTACCCGCGACGAAAGTCCCGAAGGCTTCGATTACTTTTCCGGCCGGTTGGTCCACGTTGGGAGCCGATTCACCGAGTATAAGGCGTGTTGTGGCGATATTGAGTACCAGTCGGTACAAGGTCATGATCAACAGCAGAGAAGGAAATACGGAGAACTGGAGGGGTTGATTAATATAGATCGTGGTGAGGATGATGATGAATGCGATGGTCAGATTGATCGCTAGAAGTAAGTCGATAAGGACGGTCGGGATCGGAATGATGATGATGAGCGGTAGGGATACGATGGCCACCGCCATGAACAAACCCCGATAACGGGTAATAAAATTGTTCAGATTGTTGATTGAAATCATGCGGGCACCGCCCGGTTCTGGATGCGATAAACATAGGCCAGAATTTCAGCCACCGCTTCCCAGAAAGATTCTGGGATTTCTTCTCCAACCTCAACCGTTCTATAGAGCGCTTGGGCCAGACTCTTTTTCTCGACGACAGGTATCTTTTCGTCCTTGGCGATTGATCTGATTTTTTGCGCCAGAAAATCGGCTCCTTTGGCAACGACTTTGGGAGCCTCCATATTTCCGTTGTACTGGATGGCTATCGCCAGGTGAGTTGGGTTGGTGACGACAACATCGGCCTTGGGAACATCCCGCATCATTCGCTGTCGAGCCAACTGCATCTGGACCTGTCGACGACGGGCACGGACGTGAGGATCTCCTTCCATCATTTTCATCTCATCTTTGATTTCCTGGCGACTCATTCGCAAATCCTTTTCGTGTTGCCACCGTTGGTAGGCGTAATCGAAAAGAGCCAGAATGAAAAGAGAAAGTGCTGTGGCGAGAGAAAGACGAAAGAGAATCAGTCCAAGATAGGCGAAAGTCTGGTGAATATTGACATCGAGGAGCAAGAAAAAGTGATCGATTTCACCGATCAGAACAAAGTACAAGACGATACCTATGACGGAAAGCTTGAACAAGGAAGCGGCCAATTTGGCCAAACTGCGAAGGCCAACAAGTTTTTTTAAGCCGTTGATCGGGTTGAGGCGATTCAAGTCGGGGGTTAAGGGTTTGGCTGTCAAAAGAAACCCAACTTGAATCAAACTGGCGGCGAGGGCGGCGAAAACGATAGCAATCAATATTGGGGCCATAAGATTCAGAGTGAAAATACCGCCCTTGAGACTGAACGCGGTTGTGTTTTGGTCGCTGACATTAAATCCATGAATGTTGGAAAGGACGAGAACTGTGAAATCGGCGAGTTTTTTGAGAAAAGAGGCACCATAAAAATAGAAACACAAAACGGCCGCCAAGAGCAAAAAACTACTCGAGAGATCTTGAGATCTGGCAACATTTCCGTCCTCGCGAGCTTTAGATCGCTTTCGAGGGGTTGCTGGTTGCGTGCGTTCGCCGGCTTGATCTTCAGCCATCGATTTAAGTTGGACTCAACAGTCGTAAAAGGGTGGAGAGATCTCGGTCCATCTGTTCGGTGAGTGTCCCCATGATTCGCGCAAGGTGGGGAACCAGATAGATGACAAGAAAGAAACCTACAAAGATACGAAGTGCGAACCCAATGATGAAGATATTCATTTCGGGAACCGTACGGGCCATGAAACCCATGGCAATCGAGGCGAGCAATAATGCCACTAATACGGGGGCCGAAATTCGAAGCCCGACAATAAAGATCGTACCGAAAAAATGGGCACTGAACATGTCGACGACGGATTTACGAAACACCATGGCCCCCAAGGGAATAAGGTCAAAAGTCTGGGCAAGTGATCGGATCATGATGTGATGACCATCCACCATCAAGAAGATGAGAGTGGCAAAGAGAAAGAAGAGCTGGCCGAAGATGGAAGATTGCTGCTGAGTGAGTGGGTCGATGACGTTAGCCAGAGCAAATCCGATCGAGGTGCCGATGAGATAACCGGCCATCTGAAAGGCGGTGAAATAGACGAAAAGAGCTGCGCCCATGAGAACGCCTAAAGAAAATTCCATGAACGCTCCCACAAAGTATCCCCCGAGAGTGTCCGGAATCTGGAATATTTTCTGGGGAAGAACAGGAAAGAGAAGAATGGAAATGATCAATGCGAAGGCGACTTGAACCTGTCTCGGAATGGTGCGAGCGCCCAGAAAAGGCATCAGGAAAAGAAGGCCCGAGACTCGTAGTAGAACGAGGATAAAGACTTTCCACTGTTCGATGGTGAAAAGAATAAAGTCGTTCACGGATTATCCGAAAAGGTCGGGGAGAGCGATGAAAAGATTGGTGGTGTATTCCACCAACCGTGTAACCATCCACGGAAGAATGATCGCAGTGAGAACCACCACGCCTATAATTTTAGGAACAAAGGTAAGGGTCTGTTCTTGAATGGAGGTAGCGGCTTGAACAACGCTGATTGAGACTCCGATTACCAGGCCGACCAAAAGAAGAGGCGCGGAAAGAGCCATGGCCAGGATCAGCGCTTCTCGACCGATGTCTACGGCTATTTGTATATCGTCCATGGCCAGTTCATCCGAAGCTGCGCATCAAACTGCCAACGACCAGATACCAGCCGTCTACTAGAACGAAAAGCAGTATTTTGAAGGGAAGTGAAATAAGAATGGGTGGAAGCACTAGCATGCCCATGGAAATCAGAATGGCTGCTACGACCAGGTCGATGACTAGAAAAGGAAGGAACAGAGCGAAGCCCATTTCGAAAGCTCGTCGGAGTTCAGAAAGAACAAAGGCGGGAACCAGGATATGTGTTCCGATATCGCTTTTGAGGACCTCCCCTGGAGGTTTGTCGATTTTGAAGTCGGTGAGTTCGAGGAAAAGTTTGACGTCTTTTTTTCGGGTATGAACAAACATGAATTCCCGCATGTGTCCTTCCGAACGCAAAAACATCTCTTTCTGGGTAATTTCTTCGTCCATGTACGGGACGAGGGCTTGATCCTTGATTCGAGAAAAAGTGGGGTACATGACAAAAAAAGTAAGAATCAGGGAAAGTCCAATAATCACCTGGTTGGGGGGCAAGGTCTGGGTGGCAAGTGCTCGGCGGAGGAAGCCCAGAACAATTACGATGCGAGTGAAGGCGGTCGTTAGTACAAGAAATGAAGGAACGAGCGTTAAGACAGTGAGGAGAATCAGAATCTCGAGGACAGTCGCTACTTCCTGAGGGTTTTCCGCCTGCCTGATTCCATCGAAATATGGAACGGACTGGGCAAGACCCTGGTTTCCGAAAAAAAGTAGGAAGCCAGCCCATAGAAAGAGGGTTTTCCAGAACCGCTGGCTGCCGATTTTAGAGTTCACGCAAATTTTCCGGAATAGTGGGTGGAGAATCGTCTTCGTACTGATCTATCGCGCCAGAAAGAACCTTCTCAAATCCAGGTGGAAGAGAATCGTTTGAGGAACCTGATGCAGAGACTTCCAGTCGATCGACTTCTTCTGCGTCCGTAATTTCACTCAGGGTGGAAATACTCTCGCCAGTGACCCCAACAAGCAAAATACGGCGTCCTACTCGAATCAGATAAAGCGTATGCCGAGGAGGAAGGCCAGTACGAGCCAAGATTCGAATGGGGCCGGTGCCGCGACCGATATGTATACCGCCAGGCCAGAACCGACGGGCGATCCAGGCAATCCCCAGAAGAACGAGGATAAGGCAGGTAAGGGTCAAACCTACGCGAATAAGAAGGTCTTTGGCAGAAGGGTCGGCCGGGCGTTGAGAGCGGGAAGTAGCGGCAGAATCTTCATCTTCTTCGAGCGAAAACTTTTCAGTAATCGGCGTGTCTGATGCGCTCGGAGCAGACGACTCCTTGGGCTCCTCCTGAGCAGAAAGGGGAGCGTTTAGGATCCAGATAAACAGGATGCCGAGAGCTAGCGTTCTGGTAAAAGGGTGTTTGAGGATCCGAGGAAGATAAGAGGCGACTGACTGAATGCTTGGCATTAGGAACTGGAGGGTTGCCTTTCATCTGGTGACCGAATCTCGGTGATTCGGATGCAGAAGTTGTCGTCAAGAACTAGGACTTCACCCTTAGCTATTGGGCGGTCGTTGACCATGATGGTAAGTGGGTCACCCGCGAGTCGATCCAAAGTTACGACGGATCCTTCCCGAAGTTGAATGACCTGTTCAATCGGTAAGGTACTGGTACCCAGGATCACCTCGACTTGCAAATTGACATCCATGAGGAGATCCATCTTTCCGTCGGGAACCGCGACAGAAGACGGCTGGAAAGTGTCGAGCTGGAACGGTTGGGCGCTTCCAACTCCGGGAAGAGAAGAAGTTGGGGCTGCCGATTCGGTAACATCCAGCCCCGCTTGGGAAAGCAGTTGATCGATTTCATCCTGACTGATCAGGCCCGGATCCGTTTCGGGCGCAGCTTCCTCTTGGGCTGGCGCATCCTCTACGGTCGGAGTAGGTTCCGGTTGGGTGGAGGGATCGACCTGTTCGTCGCCTGGGGTTTCTTCTGTTTCTGACATGGCTTAGTACCTCATGTCCGTGATGTGCACGTCGAGGACAGGTTCTTTGGGGAGACTTTTCGATCCTCGATCTCGCATGATTTCATTGGTGACTTTTTTAATCTGGGATTTAATTTTTTTGGTGAGGGCAGGCGTTCCAAGTTCTTCGTATCGAATGGGATAGATGACCTGCTCTAAAATTTCGGCCCGGATGATGGTTTTGAGCGGATCGTAGTTGCTCGTGATGATTTCTCGGTGGTCTGGATCTATTTCGAAATTGAGATTCAGTTCAATAAAGGCCTTCTTGCCGGAGACACCAATTTTGAGCGAAGTTCGAATCTGTTTCATCTCGAGCATCGAAATGATTGGAATGGTCGGCTCTTCTTCGGGTGCACCAGAAACACTCTGGTAGACCATGTAGAGGCCGGCGAAAAGAACTGCTTCGAGAACAAGAAGAGCGGCGATAATGGCTATGCCCTTCCCACTCAAAAGAGCGGTTTTCTCTGCGGTTTCTTCGGTTTCTACTTCTTCTTCTTCAGCCATAGCTGCCATCCTTGATGCTGCGCGGCGTAGCGGTTATGAATACGGACTAGTTGAAACGATCCCAGGGAACGAGTTCTTCGCTGACAATGATTTCAACTCGACGGTTGAACTCTCGACCGAGAAGAATCAATTTCCCCTCGGAATCTTTTTCGACCTTTCCAAATCGGTCGTTGCGGGCGATTGGATCTCGTGCTCCTCGCGAGGCAATTTCGAGTCGAACAGGGTTGATTTTGGCATTCTCGATCAGGAATTTGGAAACATTCTTGGCTCGTGCAAAGGCAAGGTCATCTCGCTTCTCGAAAGACATTTCGACGGTCGGTATCTCATCGGGGGACGCGTGACCCACAACTCGAACTCGATTGGGATATCCCCGAACAAGATCTGCGATTTCAAAAAGAACCGGGTGCAACTCTTTGGGTAGTTCTACCTCATACCGGTCGAATCCTGGCTTGCCTCCGATCGTGATTCGCAATCCATCTCGGATGGTGGTTACACGCGCTTCAAAGCCCTCTAGGTTTTCGGTCAGGGTGCCAAACTCCGATTCTTCCGAGAGTTCTCGCATGATACGAACGAGAATATCTTCTGGTTTGACGTCTTCTTGTTTGGTTATCACGCTTTCACCGATGCCGAAATAACTTTCGATAGATCCCAAAATCTTGGCGAATTTTTCTTCGCTGATGACACTCATGGAGAAAAGAAGAACGAAAAAAGTCATCAATAGAGTCATCAGGTCTCCGAACGTAGTCATCCACGCAGGAGCACCCGATGCGGCCCCTTGAAGATAGGCCTTTTTTTCCTCTTTTTTACCCATTGAATTATTGGAACTGGAATCCTAACACATTGTGAATACAGGAGAAAATGGACTTTAAGGGTTCCTTTCCTCAGGCGGGGGCTTCTTGCTCGGCTCGAGCGCTTGGAGGTAGGAAAATCTGGAGTTTCTGAGCCACGATCCGGGGGTTGTCGCCGGACTGGATACTCATGACTCCGCGGATCACGATCTCCTTCTGTAGGGATTCCGTTTTGGATTTCGCATCGAGTTTATCGGCCAGGGGCATGAAGACGAGGTTGGCCAGAATCGCGCCATACAAGGTGGTGATCAGGGCGACGGCCATACCGGCGCCGATCGTGCTGGGATCGTCAAGCTGCGCTAACATAGCCACCAGTCCGATGAGTGTACCGATCAGACCGAACGCAGGCGCGTATTTGCCTAGGATATCGTAGATCAACTTGCCGTTTTCGTGTCGGGTTTCGATATATTCGAGTTCGGTGGTCAGAGTTTGCTGGATGATTTCGGGATCGGTACCGTCGACTGCTAACTGAATTCCCTTCAGGAGAAAGTCATCTTCGATGTCTCCAGTATGGGCTTCCAGGGCCAGGATTCCGTCCCGTCGGGCGATTTCGGCGTAGCTGACAAGGGTTTCAATCAATTGAGCCGGATTTTCCTCCTGGGACTGGAAAGCGTTTTTGCTGATTTTGCTGAAACTCTTGACCAGAGAGGCGGGTAGGCTGATGAATGCCGCCGAAAAGGTTCCCCCGAGAACAATGATGAGGGAAACAGGGTCCACAAAGATCAAAGGTGTGTTGCTGGCGAGCGCGATGGCCATGGCGATCAGTAAAACGCCGACGATCAGGCCGCCGCTGGTGGAAAGATCCATGCTGTCCTCGTGCCTTATTTGTAGGTAGAAATGCTGGGACGAAAATCAATCCATTTTGAATAATCGGATGGATCGATGATAGTCGATGATACGTTGAATGACTTCTTCAGCCGACTCTAGAACTAAGAATTTTTCGTTGTTGACCAGTGTGATGATTGTATCGGGAGCTTCCTCAATCATTTGCATCAATTCGGCATTGAGAACAAACGGCTGTTTGTTTAGTCGGGTCAATCGAATCATGGTGTTTGAATCATTGTACGGAAAAGTTGGGGACCCGCGAATGCGAGCCCCCAAGGTGATGGATTAGACAATATTGACGAGATCTCGGAGCAGTTCGTTGGTGACCGAAATCGTTCGCGAGTTGGCCTGGAAGGCTCTTTGCGCCACGATCAGGTCGGTGAACTGTTCTGAGAGTTCGACGTTGGATTCCTCGAGGAATCCTTGGCGAATGTTGCCTCGACCGAATTCTCCTCCTTCGCCGATGCTGACGGTGCCAGAGTTGACTCCGACTTTGAAGAAGTTATCGCCGATATCGATGAGGCCATTGTTGTTTTTGAAGTTCCCCATCGCGATACGGGCGATACTTTTGGTGAGCCCGTTAGTGAAGGTACCTTGAACGAGTCCGTCCGAGGCAATGGAAACATCATCAAGAGTTCCCTGGGCGTATCCGTCCTGAGAACTGAGTTCAACACTGGAGTTGTTGGTCGAATTTCCGTTGCCATCGAGATCGCTAGCGAGACCGGTAACATCGGAAAAACTTACAGAGAAGTCGATCGTTGGATCGGCTCCGGTCGATTGACGGCTCAGAACAAGGGAATTGTTCGTCTGGGCAGAAAATTGACCTGCGGTGCTAAAGGAGATCGTTCCACTACCGCTACCGCTGCCCGATTGAGAGAGGCGGCGGTCGACATCAACACCGACACCGGGATCGTTCCGATCGGATTCGGCCCAGAATCGGTACGTGTTCCCTGAGTTGGATTTCCCGATGAGGGCAAAACGCATTTCCACGGTGTGTGGGTCACCCAGGGTGTTGAAGACGGAAAAGGCGTTGTAACTGCTTTCTCCGGTTGCGGCGATCGATTGATTGAACCCGAAAAGCGATGTGCCATCGGATTTTTTGATCGTAAGGGATGTGGGGTCGATCGCGTTGAAGGCGCCCACATTGGAACTGACCCGGATGACGGAATTGGAGGCGGTTGTTCCGCTTTTGTCGGTCTCGAAATTAGCGTCGACACCGGCAGCGGAATTGAGACGAACACCCGCAGGCTCATGGATATACCAGGTGCTTCCGGTGTCGGGAAGCGAATTGGCAGCCTCGTGTTCAAAGGTGATCTCGTTGTTGCTTCCTACCGCTACACTCAAGATCCGGCCGACGGTTCCGGCAGCATCTCCAGTGTTAAAACGGATGAAATCACCCACATCGACATTTTCAGTGGAAAAGTCGATGTTGGCGTCGACCATGGTAACGGTCGTACCCACTCGAGTGACACTATCACCCGCGGTGGTGTCCAGGGTATCGGCCAATGTGCTGCCAGCGGTATCGCGGACCATGGCCGAATGCTGTTCATCTCCTTCGGTATTGCCTTTATGAATGGCCAGGAATCCTTCGATAAATTCGACCAGATCCTGCAGGGTGGTACCACCGACCGGAGGTGGCTGACCGATCTCGAAGGTTTGACTCGAGATGGATACACCACCCTTTTTTCCCTCGATGGTCAGAATATCTCCGGTAACCAAACCAAAATCGATGAAACTTCCACTTCCGTTATCTTTGCCAAGGTTCGTCAAAAGTGTATTGAGAGTCGAGACGGCTGGCGTACCAGTAATGTTGTCCTGAAGGACTTCACTTTCGAGAACCGAGCCTTCATCGGCAATATCGCCTCCACCATTGAGATTGCCTTGAAACGTTGCCGCCGTTGTTTCTTTGGCGATGGTGAGCGTGCCGATCGGCAAGGTGATATCGGAAACATTACCGCTGTTGGGTGTAAGCGGATTGAAATCGGTCGTATCTACCGTTCCCTGTATCACATAACCGTTGGAGGCGTTGTGAAACTTTTGTTCAGGGTTGAGTGAGAGACTACCGTCTCTTGAATAGACCTCATTTCCGTTTTCATCGTTGAAGATGAAAAACCCGTCGCCTTCGATGGCCATGTCGGTCACCAGGCCGGTTCCTTTGAGGTTCCCCTGGGAAAAAATATGTTGGGCTTTAGCAACATTGGTTCCCAGGCCGATCTGTTTGGGATCGATACCTCCGAGGGTGCCCTGAGGGGCTTGACCTCGAGTCAACGTCTGACTGAGCAGCGTTTCGAATTGGACACGGGTTTGTTTGAATGCAATTGTATTGACATTGGCGAGGTTGTCGCCGATGGAGTCCAGCTTAGTTTGCTGTGCTTGCAAACCGCTGATAGCAGAGTTCATTGCTCGTACGAGAGCCAAGGGTCACTCTCCTTTCTTGCTCGCTGACCGTTTCGATCGTTCCACGGTCAGAAGACCTCCCGCACAGGTGCGGGTCCAGTCCGGTTTCGAGTTTTTAGTAGTTAGGTTCATTGCAAAGGATCAAGAAACAAAGTGCTGTCGATACCGGTGATCATTCCTTCGACCATGCGTTCACGATCGATGGCGGTAACCACGGTTCGGTTGTGGACATTGACTATGAGTCCAACGTTCCCGGACACGATGAGAGTGTCACGAGAGCCTTTTGCCTGGGCGCGATCGATGGCAGCGCCAACTTTTGCCAGCCAGTCCTGTTCCAGCGGGATGCCCTGCTGGAGGAGGCGTTGCTGTGCGTGTGCGGATACTTGGACCGCTTGTGGTACTTCACGCAGAGGCGAAGTCGGTTCCGTGGAGGTGCCTCGTCGGGCAACTTCACGGGCCAGAACCTGATCGAAACCTCCCGATTTTCCCGTCTTTTGGCCAGGGGCCGGACGGGTTGAATCGGTCCTCTGGATAGGCCCAGTGGGTTCGATCGGTCCAAAAAGAGGTCCAGGGATCATGGTTTTATGCGTCCTCCTGCTTATCAAGGAAACGATCCACGGGATCCGAGCCTTCTTCGGCTCGAAGTTCACGGATCGCGTCAATGGGCAAAGAGTGTCCACCAACCATGAGTTGAATTCCCTGTTTGGGATCCAAGATGACCCGTTCGACCATTCCGGTGACGGTTTCACCTTCAGCGGTGACGCCACGAACGAATTTGCCAATCATATTGCTGGCCGAAGCCATCTGCTGGAACTTGCGTAACGACTCAATGCCGTCAGTAAGCGCCGCCGTGGATTCCAGGGACTGAAGTGATGCCAGTTGCCCTAAGAATTCATGATTGGACATGGGTTCGAGAGGATCCTGATTGGTCAGCTCGGCTGTGAGCATTTTCAGGAAATCCTCCTGGTTGAACTTGGCCCGCTCGGAAGCAGAATTGGTACCCAGAAGACTCGACGGTGTCGAAAGCTGGGGGCCTTTGACCGGTGTAAAATTCATCGGATTTACCTCCTATTCTTTCAGATGGTGAGATCGATGAGTCCAAGTCCGGATCGAAGTGACGGACCGTCCGGCACCTCGTCGCCCGTTGTAATCGGGGCATCTGTCTCGTTTTGAGTTTCGTTCAAGGAGTTTGCCTCTCGGTTTTCACCGGTGGAGTTTTCTCCTTGTTCACCACCCACGGAGACCTGGAAGCCTCCAATTTCGAGACCATGTTTTTCTAACGCTTCTCGAAGTTCTGCGAGTCCCGACGACAGGCTGGTGCGAGCTGCCGGGGTTTCGGTTAGAACCTGAGCTTCGACCACGCCTTTTTCCACTGTGAGGTGGATGCGCACACTGCCAAGAGCTGGTGGCTGGAGCCACAGTCGAGCAGATTGACGGTCACCCGCGCGGGCAAAACGTGCCATTTTCACGATCCGGTCGAAAATCTCCTGCTGATTAGCGACCCGTTGAGGGGCCTCGTTGCTATTCGCATGACGAACCGAATCGAGACGTTGTCCTTCCTGAACACCGGTTCCTGGTTGGTCCATTCCTCCGCCGCGCGCGCCCATACTGTCGAGACCCGAACGGATCGCTTCAGTACCCCGAAGGGTTGAGGAGACGAGTGAATTCTGGGAATTCGTTTCGGCTGTCGTCGGTTGGATGACCGGAATCGGTCGCAATCCAGTGGGTTGCAGAAGTGTCTCCTCATCGGTGGGAAGCGGAGTGGAGACGGAAAGAAACTCACCAAAAATCGGTTTGGACCCTCGGGTGTCGGTTTCGGCAGTAACCGCACCGTTCGTTTCGATTGAAACGTCTGATGGCAAGGTTACGGCTTCAGCCGTCGAGGTGAGTCCTGTCGCTGGCGCGAGAATCACCGGAGTTTTTGGATCGGAGGTTACTGGCTGGTTAGGCACGGCATTGATAGGTGTCGTGTTTCCGGAAGGAGTGGGGGTTCCGTTACCAGACAGTGAATTTTCCATACCACCCGAAGTGGTCATGGAAGCAGTCGAAACAGACGAGATGGATGGAGTCCCTCCCGTTTTGAATAAATCGACTGAAGGTGTAGCAGTCATTTCCACCGATGCGGTGGGCGGAGCTATCGGCACGACTTCCGCAACATCTGTTAATTCTGTCGATGCTGTTTCGTCGTCAGTTTCTTGCTGGCCTGAATCCGAAATAGCATCAGATTCAGAGTCTGATGCTGCTTTAGGATCAGATTTTGTGGACTCATTCGAGTGAGAAGAATCGGGCTGGACATCCGAAGTGGAAGAAGTCCGATCCTGTTCGAAAGAATCATGAGAAACGGTTTCGGGTTCGTGGGTTAGCTCCTGATGCAGCTTGGTTGGGGCCTCGGAAAATTCCCTGCTGGGGGAATATTCCTTGTCTGGAGAAGACTCCTTCACGGTGTTGTTCCGTTCAGGTTTTGCTACATCGCGGGACGAATCGACACGGGCTTCAGGTCGGCTTGGGCCTTCCCGATCGCTATCCGCTTTCGTCGCTACGAAGAGCTTCTCCAGAAGGCCGGCAAAGGGGGTCGCGGCGACATTCCCGGATTCTGTCGATCCCAGATTCGCCAGGGGCGTTGGAATCGGTGTATCCGGGGGTGCGGCGCGAACCGGGGATGGATTCATCGCAGTACCTCCTTCTTTAGAAGAGTAGACATGGGACATGGTTATCTTCGAACCTCGATCCGTTCGAGAATTCGATTTACGCGTTCTTTACCGCCACGTTCGTTGGCCATCATGGCGGTGATGAATTTGGCTCTCGGCTTGGAGTCCAGTGCACTGAGCACTTTTCCGATGTAGATATCTGTATCGGGTCCCTGGCGGGCAAGGAGGAGTTCGGCCAACTCTTCGCCCTTCAGGCTGGCATAGCCTTCGAGATTGGTTTTGAATCCGTTGGACGAAGCAACCTGAGCATAGGTTTCGACCTCATTTTTAAAGGTCTCGACTTTTTCTTTATGAGAGGCCAAAAGGGCCTCGAGTTCGGCTTTTTTACGGTCGATTTCTGAGCGTTGTTCTTCTTGTCGGGTCAAAACGGAAGCTTGGCGGCGCTCGAGTTCGGATCGTTGACGTCCCAAATCAGCGAACCGATCTTGCAGATAGGCAAGCCTCTCTTCGTTGTTGCGGAGAGCCTCGAAGGCTTCTTGGTCAGGCTGAGCCTGAGCTTCGGGTTCTGCCGGAGCAGTTCGCAAGGCCTGGAACATGTGGCGGAGTTTAGGGCCGGAAACGGTTCCGGTGGCGAACATGATGATCCCCAGCAACACCATGATGGCGAACGTGAGAGCGGTGAAGTAGGTGTAAAAGGAGAAGACCGAAGCCAACGTTTTGGATTTAGACATCTTGAACCTCCGTTGCTCCGGGAAGGTTGGGTGTCACACTACGAAGTTGTCGGGCGGCGGCGCGGTTCCCTATTTCGTCGGTGAGTTTTTGATCGGATCGCTTTTCTGCGGTTTTCCAGTTTTCGAAGAGTCGCTCTCGAAGCTTTTCCAGAATTCGGACCTCTTTCTTGGCCTGCATCCAAGAATCTTGACGTACGGTTAGAATTTCTCGCGCTTTGTGAATTTCGGTTTCCAGTGCGACAAGAGCGCCGGCGAGGCTTAGGCGGTGTCTTTCATGTTGTTTGGCGCGCAGGATATCGATCGCTCCGGTCCGTTCTCCGAGGGCTTCGCGCTGACTCGAAAGGATGTTGGTTTCGAGATCACGGCTTCGATGAAGGAGACTCTGTACAGTGCGTTGGGCTTCAGCAAGTTCTCGTGCTTTGGTATCGAGAAGACCCTGTCGGTACTCGAGGATCGACTGGAGAGAAAACCGAAAAACCTTGCTCATGATCCTCCTCCGGGTCGCTGAGGTTGCGTCGGAAGAGTTTTCTGGTGAAGCCCATCAAGCCAGGTTTGGGTGTCTTCAAAAGTACTTTTCTCAAATCGGTCTTGTTGAAGAAACTCGAGAATTTCTGGACGGAGTTCGAGGGCTTTGTCGAGCAGGGGGTTCGTTCCCCGTACATAGGCTCCCACAGAAACGAGATCTTCAGATTCCTGATATTGAGAGAGAAGCTGAATGAGCGCTCTCGATGCGTTCAGGTGAGAATCATCCACCACGTCAATCATCGAACGACTGATCGACCCGAGGGGGTCGATTGCTGGATAGTGCGAACGACTGGCTAGTTTTCGAGAAAGCCAGATGTGACCGTCCAGAATTGACCTTGTGGTATCGGCAATCGGATCGGCAATATCATCACCTTCTACCAAGACGGTGTAAAAGGCGGTAATCGACCCGATCGCTCCTCGACCCGAGCGTTCTAGAAGTTGAGGAAACAGGTTGAAGACCGAAGGGGGATAACCCCGAGTCGCAGGAGGCTCGCCAGCAGAAAGGCCGATTTCTCTCTGGGCAAAAGCGATTCGGGTGATGGAATCGATTAGCAGAAGTACGTCTTCTCCTTGATTCCGGAAATACTCGGCGATGGTGGTGGCACAAAAAGCGGCTTTGACTCTTTCCATGGGACTTTCATCCGCTGTAGCTACAACGATGACTGCTCGTGCCATCCCTTCGTCGCCGAGATCGCGTTCGATGAATTCGCGAACTTCACGTCCTCGTTCGCCTACCAGGCCAACGACAACGATAGGAGCGGAAGTGTGTCTGCACATCATGCCGAGCAAAACGCTTTTTCCGACCCCGCTTCCAGCGAAAATACCCAGTCGTTGTCCGCGACCACATGTGAGAAAGGCATCGATAGCGCGGATGCCGGTAGACAGAGGTTCATGGATTTTGGAGCGCGATAACGCGGGTGGGGCCGAAGCAAAAAGGGGAAGGCGATGAGCAGGGACCAGATCGGGCCCATTATCGATAGGGGTTCCGGATCCATTCAAAACGCGCCCTAACATTTCGTTGCAGACGCCGACTGTTTGTTTCGTCTCCAGAACTTGAACACGCGCGCCCGGCTCGAGGCCGCGAACCGGCTTGTAGGGAATAAGTAGCATCCGACCATCTCGGAATCCGACCACCTCGGCCTCGGCGGGTCCGTCTGCGGTGTCGATCTGGCACAAAGCGCCGACAGGAGCCCGGAGTCCAAGAGATTCGACAATGAGACCGACGACTTGAGTTACCTGTCCCGTGACCAGAAAAGGCTCGCATTGCTCGAGAATGTCGTTTTCGTGTTGAAAGAGGGATGGGGGGGTCATGGCAAGAGTCCGAGAGCTTCCTCAAAACGCTTCAGCTGGGTGTGAAGTGTGGCATCGACCCTGCCCCACTGGCCCTGAGCGAGAAGATCTCCTCTCTCGAGCTTGGAGTCGGGGAGGATTCTGAGTTTTGGAGATTCATTCATCGTTTCGACTATCCGAGGCAAGAAATCCATCAAAAGAGCGAAATCATCCGGGTGGACGCGAAGCGAGATTTCTTCTTCAGCAGAAAGAGCCTGAATACAATCCGAGGCGATGGTTTGAATCGATTCGGGTTGAGATTTCAAAGAGGAACGAAAGAGGCGTTCACCAATTCGAAGAGCCAACTTCATCATTTCAGAATGAGTGTTCGTTTCGAGTTCTTCGTGGCGAGCTTGAATCTGAACAACCATCTGTTCGAAAAGTGCGACTGTTTGTTCGCATTTTTGGGTGAACTGCTGGATCGCCTCCTGATAGGCCCGATCATTTCCATCCACTCGTCCGGCCTCGAGACCTTCCGCATAGCCCTTTTCATAGCCTTGTTTTTTGGCCCCCTGAAGAGCGGACTCGACCTGCCGTCGAGCGTCCTCGAGGATCTGCCCGGCTTGTTGTCGAGCAGCGTCAAGAGTTTCTTGGGCTTCTTCGGCAAAGTCGTCGAGACGAAAGGATGCGCCGCTGGAAGAGCCAGAACTCATGAAACGATCTCCTCTTCACCCCCGCGTCCAGAGATGATGACATCGCCCGAGTCTTCGAGGCGCCGGACCACTTCGACAATGGTCTGCTGGGCCATTTCTACATCGGCGAGTCGAACCGGCCCCATGTATTCCATTTCTTCTTTCACCAGATCGGCGGCTCGTTTGGACATGTTGTTGAAAATCTTGTCCTTGAGCTCGTCGGAAGAGGTTTTGAGGGCGAGGGCCAGCTCTTGGTTGTCGATTTCTTTGAGTACCGACTGAATTCCCTTGTCGTTGACCAGGAGGAGATCTTCGAAGACAAAGAGCAGTTTTCGAATTTCTTCGACCAGATTGGGATCATCTTCTTCGATAGTTTCGAGGATGGATTTTTCGGTTTGCCGGTCGCAGAAGTTGAGGACTTCGGCCACAGCTTCGATACCGCCGGTTTTCTTGAATTCCTGGGTAACGACATTCGAGAGTCGTCGCTGGAGAGTTTGTTCGACCTGGGTGACAATTTCCGGGTCTGTTCGCTCCATGCGACTGATTCTCTTGATGACTTCGATTTGTTTCTGCTTGGGAAGCCCCCGAAGCACTTCGGCGGCTTGGGTGGGTCCCATGTGACAGAGGATGAGCGAGATCATCTGGGGATGTTCATCCTGAATGAACGTAATCAAATTTTCGCTATCAGCGTGTTCCAGGAACTCAAATGGCTGGCTCTGCATGGATTGCGAAAGACTCGCCATGATGCGTTCCACCTCTTCGGGAGGATACGCTTTTTCGAGCAGGGCTCTCGCGGTAGCAAGATCGCCCATTACGACAAACTGCTCCGCTTGATGAAGCTGAATAAACTCTTCGAGTACCTGGTCACGTTCGTCACGGGATATGCCTTCTAGGCGGGCAATCTCGATCGAGATTCGTTCGACGGTATGGGGCTCCATTTTGCTCATTACTCGAGCGGCATAATCCGGTTCAAGCGAAACGAGCATCACGGCGGTTTTGCGGATTCCGATGGGGTCTGCCAAGGCCTAACCCTCCTCCTTTCCCCAGTTTTTCAGAAGGAGCGCCACTCCCTGGGGATTGTCTTCGATGATGTTCTGGACCTTGGCTCGCAGTTCCAGTCCACGTTGGTCCATGGGTGAAGGGGCTTTGGTCCGGGCCAACTCTTCGAGTTGAGCTTCGAGGGCTTCGGCACCCATCGCCAGGTCTTCTGGGGCCTGCGGAATGCTTTTCTTGAGAGATCGAGCCAAAAAGATCAGTGCAATAAACGCGAAAAATCCCAAGGCGATTTCACTCATGTTATCCATGGCGCCTTCGATAAGTCGCTCTTGAAGAGTGGGTTCCGGAATCGAAGGGGGCTTTGGAAACGGATGAGCAATGACCTTGAATTCTGTTGGCTTGAGCTTGAGTTGGGTTGAAATGGCTCCCTGGTAGTCGGTCAGTCGCGTTTTGAATTCTTCGGGTATATACGCAACGATCGTTTTGCTGGTGACTTTGCCGGGAGGTACGACTTCATCCTCGAAGATCTTGGTATAGACCATGCTGAATTCGTCTTCAGAGGTGGATTCCTCGCTCGATTCTCCTCCCGCGGAAGGGCCGGGCACATCGGTGTTGACCCGGGTTCCTACTGTCGGCCGATCGGGGCCGGAAACCTTTCGTTCGGTTTCGCGGGTTCGACCGCTCACCTTGAGCTTGTCATCCGGAACCCTTTCGGTGCGCCGTTTGAGGCGATTCATGTTGATTTCGATGTTGGCGGTAACGTAGGCACGCTCCCCGGCTGGGCCGAGGGCTTCTCGTGCCCGCATGGCGTAATACTGGTCGAACCTTTCCTTGATCTCGAGCTGTTCGATGGGCATGGAGCCGTATTCGCCTGCATCAGGAACTCGGTAAGGGGTGCCGTTGGTGTCGGTAATGGAAATCGCCGTGGGATCCAGACCTCGTACGGCGCTCGCAACCATCTGACTGATGGCCAAAATGTGCCGTTTTTGAAGCGATTTGGTTCCGCTGCGAAGCTTGACGACAACGCTGGCTTTGGCCGGCTTTTCATCCTTGAAAACCCGGTTTACATCTCCTGGAGTAATCTGAACATAACTCGAACGGATGATTCCGTAGGTTCCGATCATTCGCTGCAGCTTTCGCTGAAGGCTTACGGTCCATTTCATCTGGGTCTTGCGTTCGGTGCCTGTCCAGTCGGGTTCCCAGATCCAATTCCAAAGATCGCTGGAGTCCGGCAGAACTCCTGGCTCCGCATAGAAAGCGGCTACCACAGACTCCTTGTTTTGAGTCGGAACGTGAAGAATTCCGTTCTGGTACTGGAACGGAATCTGCATTTCCTTGAGCTTGGCCTCGATCCGCCCACGACTTTCAGCGTCGATCTCGGTATAGCCGGCGTAAAAAACCGGAACCAGATCACTCTGAAGCCCCCAGGCAACCAGCATGCTCATCGATACAACAAGAGTTGCGGTCAGTGCACCTAACGAGAGTCGTTGAGGCCGAGACATTTCGTCCCAAAGCTCGACCACCTGACTCCATAACTGTTTCAAAAAATCCATGAATGAGTTCCCCTCTCTTCAATCCCTAGCGAATGCGGATTTATACCTGCATCCGGGAAACCTCTCTATACGCGTCCATCAATTTATTTCGGATTTGCATAAGCATCTTAAAGGCGATACCCGCCTTTTCGACTGCGGCCATCACTTCTGTGACATTATCCGTATTTCCCATGGCCAGACTTTCAACGGCCAGTCCGGCTTCCTTCTGGAGTTGATCCACTTTACCGATCTGTTCTTTCAGTAGATCGTTGAAACTTTTATCGGTTTCGCCAATCGATCCGCCATCGGTAATCTTGTTAGGACCCCCGGATCCGGGACCTTGAATTGGGCTGATTCCGCCTGTGAAGTCGTTCATGATGTCCTCGTTATACCAACAGTCCCAGGGCTCGGGTGATCATTCCTTTGGTGGCTTCCATTGCGGTTAGGTTGGCTTCGTAGGCGCGAGTAGTCTCGAGCATGTCAACCATTTCGACTACCGGGTGAACATTGGGGGTCAAACGATAGCCTTCTTCATCAGCTTCCGGATGGCCCGGATCGTAGATTTTGGGAAAAGGCGAAGAGTCGTGAACAACCTGTTCGACGTGAACGCCTTGACGACTGCCGCGTACTCCAGGCAAACCGACCTGAAAACGGACGGTACGACGCCGATACGGATTGATTTCACCACTTTCGTCACGGGTGGTGTGCAGATTCGCCAGGTTGTTAGCAATTGTGTGCATGCGCACCCGTTCAGCCCTGAGGGCGCTGGCGCTGACATCTAAGGTTCCAAACATTGATTTACTCCTGACCTAAGCCTAGCCGCCCGACGGCCGTTCGCTGATAGCGGTATTGAGACCACGATAAGAGCTCCGCAGCAAATCGAGCAGGACATTGTAGCGGAGCATGTTCTTGTTCATCTTGCTCATCTGGATTTCCATGCTCATCCGGTTTTTGTCGTGACGCAGAATCGTTTTGTCTTGCTCCTCGATGATGGGAGCAGAAATGCCGCCCAGGGCGTTGGATTCGATTCGTCCATTGCCACGAAACCGGAAAACACCCACAGGATGCCTTTTCTGATCCCGAAGACTACGATCGAGCAGATCTCGGAAGGAGTCAACGGGTAAATCTTTCGCCTTGAAAAGTGGCGTGTCGACATTCGCGACGTTGTTCGCAAGAACACGATGACGTTGTTCGGCAAACGATAAGTTCTTTTCCAGTAAAGGGATCGTACCTTTGTGGAAGAGCCTCTCGATCATGAAGCGCAAGCCTTTACGTAAGGGTTAAAATCGGTTGTGAAGGGGATGCCACGGTTATAAGCAAACTCAGTGCCAAAGAGACGAATTTGAATAAATGTGATGCAAGCTATTTTATAACAAAGGCTTGCGAGCGTTTGGCGGGTGGGGCGATGCGTAGAAGATGGGGAAAACTTTTCCCTACGGCCGGTCAACGGTCGATACCCCATCGCCCAAGTTTGTTTCTGAGTGTTTTGACGGTTATTCCTAACGATTTGGCAGCATTGGTTTTATGTCCATGAAGTCGATCCAGGGTGGAAAGGATCAACTGCTGCTCCATCTCTTCGATCGTGATTTCCTGATCAATCGGTGTACCGCTCTCCAGGTTTGGAGAGGGTGACATTTCGAGCATCGGTGCCAACTGTTCCGGTCCGATATTTTCGTCCGGGTTGAGGATGGCCGCTCGCTCAAGCACGTTGAAAAGTTCGCGAACATTTCCCGGCCAACTGTACTTGACGAGAAGGTCGTGAGCTTGTGGGAGGAGTTTGTGGGGTCGGCCGAGCTTGGTTTGAAGCTTTTCGAGGTAGTGAGCAGCGAGTTCAGGGATATCCTGCTTTCGTTCACGGAGAGCGGGAACCTGAATGGGAATCACGGCCAGACGGAAGTAGAGGTCCTGCCGAAATCTGCCCGCTGACGCTTCTTCTTTGAGATTACGATTGGTGGTTGCCACCACTCGAACATCCACTTTGCGAGTCACGCTAGAGCCGACACGTTCGAACGCCATTTCCTGAAGAACTCTTAGTAACTTGGATTGCAGTCCGAGATCCATTTCGCTGATTTCATCCAGAAGTAAAGTTCCCCCATGTGCCAGTTCAAATCGTCCTTTACGCATTTCTTGGGCACCGGTAAACGCTCCCTTTTCGTGGCCGAAGAGTTCGCTTTCCAACAGCTGC
>JASMLP010000208.1 GCA_030748635.1 Planctomycetota bacterium | reverse complement strand
GTCGTAATTGAGAAGGAGTCGCAATGCTCCGCGGTCGATTTGAGGTAATTTCTCTTTGTTTTCACAATGGAGTGAAACGAAATGTTCCCAGAGAGCATGGATGTCTTCACGTCGATCTCTCAGGGGGGGTAAGGTGAGTGCAATCACATTCACCCGGTAGTAAAGATCTTCTCGGAATGTCCCCTCATGGACGAGTTGTCGCAAATTTTTATTGCTGGCGCTGATGACTCGCACATCGATGGCAATCGGTTCCGTGCTACCGACCCTGCGTATCTCATTTTCCTGTAGAACTCGAAGCAGTTTTGTCTGCATGTTCGAACTCATATCACCAATTTCGTCCAGAAAGAGGGTTCCCCCGCTGGAAATTTCGAAAAGACCCTTTTTGTCCTCATCCGCGCCGGTAAAGGCGCCTTTGACATAACCGAAAAGTTCACTTTCTAGCAGTGTTTCGCTGATCGCGGCGCAGTTTTCACTCACAAATCGGGATTCTTTGCGAGGTCCGTTGAAGTGAATGGATCGAGCGACGAGTTCTTTTCCAGTTCCACTTTCTCCTTGAATGAAAACAGAGACCTGACTGTCGGTGATTTTGTCGAGTAGGAGAAAAATATTTTGCATCGCTTTGGAGGAGCCGATGATTCGGTCGTAATTGTATTTAAGTTCGAGTTGGGCTTGCTGAGCCTCGAGGTTCTCCTTGGCTTCGTCTAGCTGGATAGACTGGGATTGAACTTTTTGCCGAAGAAGTTCATTGAGTTGAACCACCTCTTGTCTGCTATTCTCCAGAGCGATCTGTTTCTTGCTGTTTTCTTCATTCAACCGAGCGTTTTCGAGGGCAATGGCCGCTTGATCGGCGAAAGTTTCCAGAATATCGAGATCGTCTTCGTTAAATAATTCCACTTGCTGCCGGTTGTCGATATAAACCGCTCCCAGTGTTCGATCGTGTCGGATCAAGGGAATACACATCACCGAACGTAACTTGAGATTACATACGCTGAGATTCTCGGCCAATCGATCATCGGTTTGCGCGTCTGGAGATATGAGTGGGTGGCCATGCTGAATGACCTCACGGGCGATCGATCGAGAAAATTCTAGTTCCGGATTTTTCAGATCGGTGTGATCGATGTTTCGGGCGGCAGATATTTGAAGTTCGTCCCCTTCTTGAAGAATGAGTAAACCTCGTTCAGCTCCTGTCAATTCGAGGGTGCTATCGATCATGAGATCGAGAAGTTTTTTTTGCGAACGTTCACTGTTGAGAGCTTTATTCACCTCTTGAAGTGACAGAAGCAGATTGTGTCGATTTGATAACTGCTTGAGGCTAGAAGAACCCCGTTTCAGTCGATGTTCCAGCAATTCGTCGACGACTAGAACGCCTTGATAACCTTCTTTCGCTTCGATCGAGTCGATTCGAGTTTCGATTTCTTGAAAATCTGTTGGGGAACTCGATTCTTCTCGTATTGTGGGCGGTTTGGGGATCGACTTCTTTCGCTTTTTAGTGCTGGGGGAAGTGGATCGAGGGCGTTTTCTTCGGACGATGCCGGAGCCTTTTCCTGGTTGGGGATCGGGTCGTAGTTCGAAAAAGATGACGGTCTTGCCGATCTGTATTTCGTCGCCATCATCAAGCATCTTTTTATTGACCCGCAGACCGTTAACCCGAGTCCCATTTTGACTTTCAAGATCGACTAGTTTGTATTTTTGGTTGTGGCGCTCCAAGTGACAGTGGTTGCGAGAGCTTTTGATATCATGAATCTGTAGGTGATTTTCTTCGCCCCGTCCGACAGTGGTGATTTCTTCGGCTATTTGAAGAGTTTGCGTTTCTTCCTCACCGTTTTTGAGGATCAGAAAAGCCGTCATGTCGAATGCTCCAGCGTGGCATATTCCAGAAGAATCTTTTTGATTCCCTCCTGATCGAAAGCTACGCGAACATGGGTTCGGTGCCCAAAGCGGGATATGGATAAAATTTCTCCAGATCCCAGGCTAGGGTGGCGTACACGGTCGCCGGGCTCGAAAACCGGGAGATCGAGGTCATCGATAATGTCATCGGTGACATCCCAGTGAGGTCGATCCGGGTTTGAATCTTGTCGACCAAGCGTTTCCGCTGGTAATTCGTCCAAAAATGGGGATTCGAAAGATGTGCGAAAGGAGCCAGCCCGGGTTCGTGATCGGGCGGATGTAAGGGTCAATGTTTTTTGCGCCCGGGTAATGCCCACATAGAAAAGCCGTCTTTCTTCTTCGTATTCATCCGGAGAGTCCTCACGCCCGGATATGGGAAGAATTCCGTCTTCCAGCGCGCAGATCGTGACATGCGGAAATTCTAGTCCTTTGGCCGCGTGCAAGGACATGAGGGAAACAATTCCTGTAGAAGTGGATCGATCATTGGCCGATGCAAGACTTGCTCGCTCTAGAAACAGATCGATTTTTTTGCCTTGAGTCGGATCCGCATCGTGCTGATTGGCCGCGTCAAGAAGTTCTGCCACATTCGCACGTCGTTGGATCTGATCTTCACTATGCGCCGCGGTGCGATCGAGGTAAGTCAGGTAGTCGGTTTTTTCTAGGAGTTCTTCAATCCAGGGAGCAATCGGTTCGGCGGGGGTGAGAGAAACCCATTCAAGGATTTTTGCCAGTTCCTTCAATGCTTTACGCTGAACGCCCGGTAGGCTCCCGGAGTGAGAGGCTTCCAGAACCAACTGAATCGGTGAGACCATCTGCTCCCGAGATAGCCGATGAATGGTGGAGAGCGCCTTGGGTCCTATTCCGCGTTTGGGAGTCGTGGCAGCTCGCTCGAAGTTTTCCCAATCGTAGGGATTATGCTTGATGTGAAGATAGGCCATTAAGTCTTTGATTTCTCGGCGATGATAGAAACCGATAGATCCGATGACTGCGTGTGGAATACCCGCTCGAGCGAGAGCTTCTTCGATTTTTCGTGAGAGAGAGTTGATTCGGTAAAAAACGGCGATGTCGCCGGGATAGATCCCTTCGTCGATCTGGCTTGATATGCGGCGCGCGATCAGTCGAGCTTCCTCATAATCGTCGTCATTGATGAGATGTTCGATAGCTGAACCCGTAGGGTTTTCTGTCCACAGAGTCAATTCTTTACGCAAACTGTTGTGGGTAACGAGTTCGTTTGCGGCCCGAAGAATTGTCTGTGTCGATCGGTAATTCTGTTCGAGGGGATAAAGGGTTGGGTTGTGAAAATCCTCTTCAAACCGCAGCAGGTTATGTGGGCGCGCACCTCTCCAGGAGTAAATGGACTGATCCGGATCCCCCGCAACGAAAATGTTTTCATGCTCCAGAGCAAGAGAACGCGCTAGAGAATACTGTGCGGTGTTGGTGTCTTGATACTCGTCGATCAGAAGAAACTGGAAACGAGATTGATAACGGAGCCGGACAGACTCTTGTTGCTCCAGCAGTCGAGCAGACTTTTGCAGGAGGTCATCAAAGTCGAGTCCTCCGCACTCGGTTAACGCGTTTTCATACCTCTGGTAGATTTGCAAAAGAAGACCATCACACCAGGCGGGATGTTCTCCCGAATCCACCATTTCCTCTGGATCGAGAAGGTCGTTTTTGATTTCAGAAATATAGCGAGCGGCCATCGGAACCGTCAGGTCACCCTGAGGTGAAATACCTATTTCTCGAAATACCCGCCGCATGAGACTTCGTTGGTCTTTGTCGTCGTAAATCGTAAACCGGGGATCGCGGTCGAGATGCTGAATTTCTCGCCGGAGCAGGTAGGCACAAAAAGAGTGGAATGTGCTGACGAAAATTCCTTGCTCTCCCGTCAGTCCGAGAACCCGGGATTTCATTTCCCCAGCGGCTTTATTGGTGAAAGTGATTGCAAGGATCTGGTGTGGGGGAACCCCCTGGCTCAGAAGATTGGCAATCCGGTGGGTGATGACCCTGGTTTTACCGGTTCCGGCGCCGGCGGCTACGAGCGCGGGACCCTCGAAATGGGTAATGGCCGCAGCTTGCTGTGTATTGACTCCATCGAGGAGAGAACCGCTTAGCATCGAAGGACGACTCCAGATCTAGCTGACATCGAAAGAGAACAGAAAGCGAACTCAATGATCCTGATTATCGAGATGCTTCAAATGCTCAATTTTACGGTCAGCTTCGGCGAGAAGTACCTCAAGATACTGAATTTTGTTGTCGACTCGACCAGAAACATCTCGAGAGAATTCTTCAATTTGCAGCATCACTTGATCCGATCGGTGCCGGAGAGCCTCGGATGTCTGTTCAAAAGGAACACGCTCTTTGCGTTGCGCAGAACGGTTTCGTACCGCACGAATTCCAACAAGATTGATCACGATCATGATCGCAAAAAGCAGAAGCACAGGAACAAGCTCGGGTTGAATCAAAGCGGTCCAGTTCGTTCGATATCAATCGAACGGAAAAGCCTCATCAGAGAGTGGTTCTGCGGGAAGTGAGGTGGGTATTCGAAAAGAATGAAGTAATCGTTCCAGAATCATGCAGGGATCAGGACGCTTGCTCTGGAGCAGTTGAAACTCACTACTTTCGATCGGTGTCGCCTGAATGGATGGAACCTTGCATGCCACATCTTCTTCGACTGCAAGGGTTTCTGAGGAAAGAGCAGTCGCGTTGGGCTGCGAAGCGGTGACCTCTGGTTCCGGTTCGGGTACTTCGGGAGGAAGTTCGAGATGGTCGGGGTCGACAGACCCTTCGATTTGAAAGGACTCATCCAAAGGGACCGAGGGTGGGGTGGAGTTCTCCGAGGCGGGGAAATGATCCGCAGCCGGATGGAGGGCTGCATCCTGCTCGTCCGAAAACGGTGCATCGGAGGGTCTTGTGAGAATGGGTTCGTTAGGAGGAATCATTGTCGAGGTCGAAATGTCGAGGTCGAAAACGGCGATCCAATAATAATTGATAACATACTATCATGTCATATGTTGCCAAGGTTGACTATATATTGGTTGTATCCGTAGAATGCAATGATTCTATCTATCGAACAAATTTAGACTGCAAAGTAATTGAGTCCTCACCGGACTCCATGGAGGTAGAGTTTGGCAACGCTTGAATTCGAGAATCGAGAGGAAAATCTCGGTGCCTCACATAAGGTTATGTTTTGCGGAATTTTTGGTGCGATTGACGGAACAACAGTTCGGCATTTCGAGGAGGAGTTGAACAAACATTTCGACTCAGGCCTACGGCAACTGGTTCTCGATTTTGGGGGACTTAAATACATCAACAGTACCGGCATGGGGCTTTTGGTCAAAATTACGGATAAGTATTCAGATGGCGGCGGTTCGGTTCGTCTTGCCAATGTGAGTCCAAAAATTTCTGATCTGTTCGATATGTTGGGTCTGCTATCGATTTTCCAGATTTTTCCGGATGCCGAACGAGCCAAAGACGCTTTAGGGAAAGAACTTGGTGTGGGGGCAGAGTCCCCTGTCGCGGCGGTACCGGAAGAAGTCGGGGTGGCCGAAGCAGTTCAGGTCGAGGAACCCGAGTCAGAACTGATCGATTTCGATGAAATCGCCCTAGCCGAGGAGGCAGGTTCGGACCCGGCGATGGAGGCGATTGAGGTGGAGACACCGATGGTGGCGGAAGATCCGTCTCATCAGAGTATCGATGTGACCGCCGAAACCGCGGATGAATCGGCGCAGGCGGAGCTGCCTGCTGAGGATATCGATGTAACCGCCGAGACGGTCGATGAACCGTTTGACCTGGGGAGGGAAGAGATTCTCGACGATACAGGCGTTCCGGTGGAAATCGAGGAACGGTCTGTGGTTACAGAAACTTTTCCGATGGATTATGAGTGCGCAGGTTGCGGCACGATCGAATTCCCGTGTGAAGGAAAATTTCGTTGCCCTCGCTGTTCGAACTATTTTGTGGTTCTTGCTGACGGTTCGGTCGAAGACTTTAATCAAAACCGTGGGCGATTGATCGAATTGAAAATTCCGTGTGAACCTTCATTTCTTCCCCATCTTCGTTCGATTATTTCACAGTTGGCGACAGAAGCCTCTCTGGGTGACACCAATCGAAAGGAACTCGAAGAAAGTCTGGCGGAAATTTGCGCCATCATGGAAGAAGAAGGCAACCCACAGGATTTTATTCAGGCATCGATCGTTGCCGATCCAGGGAAGCTAGCGCTGGGCATTGTTTCCAGTCGCTCCATCTTTGCGGGAGAGAATGGGGCCGGACATCCGCGACTTCGAATTGCGGCGGGAAAGCTAGACCGGGTCGAGCTTCAACCGTTAACCAATCAGGGTGAATTGTTGAAACTGGTCAAGAAT
The DNA here is from genome assembly GCA_030748635.1 of Planctomycetota bacterium. Classification (GTDB taxonomy): domain Bacteria; phylum Planctomycetota; class JACQVV01; order JACQVV01; family JASMLP01; genus JASMLP01. Next base: position 36,591 of record JASMLP010000208.1, on the reverse strand, counting down.
TCCTGACCGTAAAAATTTTCCGGGCGATCACGATCCCAGGATGCGTCGCTGATCGTCCAGAAAAATCCCCTGCAGGTTCATCTTGAGTTGATCCGGATTGGGGGAGTTCGAGAGGGCAATTTTCTTGGAAATATACCCATCCTGAACCAGCTTGAAGATGCTTTGATTGAAGTCCATCATTCCATCTTCAGTTCCTGTTCGAACGGCGTCGGAGAGCTTTTCGTCTAGCTTTTTCGCGATCAACTTCTGAACGGAAGGGGTGCTGAAAAGAATCTCAGTGGCTGGGATGCGAGCGGAACTTTCGTGAATGGAGGGAAGTATTTTCTGGCAGAGAACAGCCTTGAGATTGAAAACGAGTCCCTTCCGGATCTGATCGTGCTGATCGGAAGGAAAAAGATCCAGAATCCTGCCTATGGTTTGGGGAACAGAGGATGAGTGGATTGTTGACAAGACAAGGTGACCCGTTTCGGCGGCAGTCAACGCGGTGAAAAAGGTTTCTGCGTCACGCATTTCGCCAATCAAAATGATGTCGGGATCCTGACGAACCACGGTTTTGAGAGCGGAATCAAAATCTTTTACGTCGATACCGACTTCACGCTGATTGATAAAACTTTTCTTGTCTGTGAAGAGATATTCAATGGGATCTTCTATGGTGACCACGTGGCATCGGCGATGACTGTTGATCGTTTCGATAATGCTGGCCAGAGTGGTCGATTTTCCACTTCCGGTCGCTCCCGCGACGAGGACCAGACCTTGTTTCAGGGAGGCAATCCTTCGGAGCGATTCGACCGGAAGGTGAAGTTCTTGAAAGCTGGGTATCGAAACATTGACTCGACGGGCAGCGATGGAAATACTCCCTCGCTGACGGAAGCCGTTGATTCGAAAACGACCTAACCCCGGGATACCGTGGGCGAAATCGATATCCCCGTTTTTATCGAAACGCTGTCTCTGGTCTGCGTCGAGCATGGAAAAAAGGATTGATTGCAAGTCCCTCGCCTTGAGCGGCTTGGCGTCCACCTCACGGATGGAGCCGTGAATTCTTAAAATCGGAGAGGCGCCGGCTTTGAGGTGGAGGTCGCTGGCATCGTGTTTCGACATCATCTCAAAGAGTTTGTCGACATCTTTGTTTTCGATCGGCATGAATACTCCGGCTTCGGATAGATCCTTGGTACCGTTTATGGTAACGGCGGAACCGGGCGAATGGCAATTCCTTGCGCGGCCAGGAACTCCTTGGCCGCACGAACGGCGTGATCTCCGAAGTGAAAGATGCTTGCAGCCAAAGCGGCATCGGCTTCACCGCTGGAAAGAACCTCGAAGAGGTGATCGAGATTGCCAGCTCCTCCCGAAGCGATTATCGGTATCGAAAGCGCTTGAGATACCGACCGTGTCAATTCCAAATCGTAACCCATGCGGGTCCCGTCACGATCCATGGAGGTGAGTAAAATCTCACCGGCCCCCAATCGTTCGACTTCTTTCGCCCACTCCAAAACATCGACTCCTGTCGGTTCGCGGCCGCCTCGAATCACGACTTCCCAACCGGAGTTATCCGATTTCGATCGGGCATCGATGGCGATCACGACACATTGTTGTCCGAATCGATGACTGGCTTCTGAGATGATTCCAGGGGTTCGAAACGCGGCGGTATTGACACAGATTTTATCCGCCCCTGCTCGAAGCAATCGGGTGAAATCATCGAGATTTCGTACACCCCCCCCGACCGCGAGAGGCATGGCGATGCGCAGGGCTGTTTGTCGGACCGTATCCAGTAGGGTGTCGCGTTCTTCGTGACTGGCGGAAATGTCGAGAAATACCAGTTCATCGGCGCCACCCTGGTCGTAATGAGCGGCGATTTCAACCGGATCCCCCGCGTCAGAAAGGTTTTCGAACTGGACTCCTTTGACGACACGTCCTTCGTGAACATCGAGACAGGGAATGATTCGCTTGGAGAGCATGGGGGATCCTCATGGGAAATCGTAACCATTGTAGCCTGAGAAGGTTTATCGGGGTGCAGGTTGATCCCTCTGCGCTTCTTGGGAATAATTCGAATCAGGAGAAACATTTTCTCATTTCTAGTACAGGCGGATCATGTCCGATACTGCAGACCTGGAGTACGGCCGTATAGCGGTCAAAAACAACTTCGTTTCCGAGAAGGAAATGGAGAAATGTTTCCAACTCAAAAAGAATCTTCGGAAGCGGAGCGGGAAAGATTATAGGCTAGGCGATCTTTTGATCGAAAAAGGATTGTTGTCCGACGAAGAGGATCGAGCGGTATCTCGGGCTATGCAACGTATTCAAGAATCGGCTCGTAAACGTCGGGTTACCGATAAAAACCCCATTCAGAAAAAAACCTCCGGCAAGATTCCGGCCGCCTCTTCAAAGCTTGAGTTACTGGAAGACCCTGAAGCTGAGAATCCCCGATGTGGTCAGTGCGAGGCTCCTGTCGCCAGTGGAAGTTCTCGATGCGAAGGGTGTAATGCGGAACTGTGCCCTGGGTGCCAGACGATTCGGGTTCCGGGCGAAAACTCCTGCGGTACGTGTGGGAGTAGCTTTTCTTCGTCTACCACGCGTCGGCGTCGACCCCCGACTCGTGGTTCTGCCCGTCAGCGGGCCAAAAACACCGCACCGGGGAATCTATGGCTTTGGGTAGCGATCGTTTTACTGGTCGTTTCGGCGATTTTTCTCTACTGGGTCGTCGGCTGAGAGACTAGCGGTCCTGTTGGACGCTTGCGAAAGAACCCGGGAAGGCTACGGGGTTTTCCAATGCTTGGACGAGAGTGACTTCAGCGGCGCAAACTTTGTATTCCGCGGTTCCTGTCACCGTGTCGCCGACATCCACCGTGAGGAGATTCGCGCGTGCCTCGGCGAAGTGGAAGGGCATCCAGATGCACCCTCGACGCACCTGACGTGAAACCATGGCCCGACATTCGATCCGACCCCGCTTGGAGGTTACGGCGACTCGGTCGCCGTCGGTGATTTCACGGGAACGGGCGTCGGCTGGGTGGATTTCCACAAACGCTTCGGGTTGTTTGGCCGCCGGTCCCGGGGCGCGGCGGGTTTGGGTGGCCGCGTTGTAGTGGTAGAGCGTGCGACCGGTAGAGAGAACCAGCGGATGGGTTTCGGTGCTGGATTCGTGAGACGGACGGTACTCGACGGGTGTAAAAAGCCCCTTGCCACGAAGGATTCCCCCCTCGTGAAGATATACCGTTCCTGGATGGCCCGGATCGGGACAGGGCCACTGCAATCCTCCCTCCTTCTCGATACGCGCGTGGCTGATGCCTCTGAGTTTTGGGGCATCCGCCACATATTCGTCGTAGATCGCCTCCGGAGTCGAGGTCTTCCAGTCGGCTCCTGCGGCGCGGGCGATTGCGGTCAGGATTTCCCAGTCCGCACGCGCTTGACCGGGAGGATCGACCGCTTTCCGGACGCGTTGGACTCGACGTTCGCTATTGGTGAACACCCCTTCTTTTTCCGCAAAGCAGGCTCCAGGAAGGATGACATCGGCAAAACGAGCCGTCTCATTCAAAAAGATTTCCTGGATGACGAGGAACTCGATCTGATTGAGGCCTTCCTCGAGCTTCGAGACATTGGGTTCGGAGATGACGATATCCTCGCCCATCACGAAAAGGCCGTGAATCGTTTTTCCGACCTCCTTGATGATCTGGTTCAGGTTCAGTCCCGGTTTGGGGTCGAGTGGGACTCCCCAGGAGGCTTCGTAGCGAGCATGGACTTCGGGGTCATCGACGCGTTGGTAACCGGGGTAGAAAACCGGCGTGGCTCCTGCGTCGTTGGCTCCTTGAACATTGTTCTGACCCCGCAACGGGTTCATTCCGGTGGAGGCGTGACCGAGGTGACCGGTCATGAGGACGAGATTGGCCAGGCAATACACGTTGTCGGTACCGTGAGTGTGTTCGGTAATTCCCAGCGTGTAGTAGATACCGGCCTTGCGGGTCGTGGCGTACTCTCGCGCGGTTTTTCGGATGTCTTCCGCTCGCACTCCGGTGATCGCTTCCGCTTTTTCGGGGGTGTACTCTTGGACGGCATCTCGGACGGTCTCGAATCCCTCGGTGTGATTGGCCACAAAGTCGTGATCGACGAGGTTTTCGGTCACGATCACATGAGCCATCGCATTGAGGAGCCAGACATCGGTTCCCGGCTGGAGAGCGAGGTGGCGATCGGCGATGGTGGTCAGCCAGATAGCCCGGGGGTCGGCAACCACCAGGCGGGCTCCACGTCGGACGGCGCGTTTCATCTCCATCGCGATGATCGGATGCGCCTCGGTAGTATTGCTGCCGGTGACGAAAAGAAAGTCGGCCTCACGGATTTCCTGGATGGAGTTGGTCATGGCGCCGGCGCCAAAGGTGGTGACGAGACCCGCCACCGTGGGGGCGTGTCAGGTGGCCGCGCACGAATGGACATTGTTGGTTCCGAAAACGGCCCGTGCGAGCTTCTGGATCAAATAATTTTCTTCCCCCGTGCATCGCGAAGAAGAGACGAATCCGAGGGCATCTGAACCGTGACGTTCCCGAACTCCCATCAATCCTGCAGCGGCCCGTGCAATCGCTTCCTCCCAGGTGGCTTCAGCAAGAGAGCCATCGGGTTGGCGGACCAAGGGGGTGGTGAGACGGTCGGGGTGATGGACGAAGTCGTACGCAAAACGTCCTTTGACGCACAGATTGCCGTCTCCGGTGATCGTCCCGGGTGGCGGACTGGTGACCTTGACGATGCGTCCTCTTCCCTCGTCGGCAGAGGGATCCACGTTCAGGTCGAGTTGGCAGCCGACCCCGCAGTAATTGCAGGTGGTACGCACTTTTTGGAGTTCTCTCTCTGGGGGCGCGCCGGCTACTAGCGGCATTTTCTCGGCCATGGCTCCGGTCGGGCAGACGGCGATGCATCCGCCACAGAGCTCGCAGGAAGAATCCATGAGCGAGATCTGGTCGGAGGTAGAAATCGTGGTCTCCGATCCGCGACCGGTGAGCGTGATGGCGTTGACCCCTTCGACCTCGTCGCAGTAGCGAGTGCATCGGGCGCAGAGGATACAGCGGTCGGCGCGAAATTCCACGTACGGGTTGCGATCCCCGGGGCGATCGGCTCGTAGAGGCTCCATGTGGGGCCAGTTGGGGTCGGCGTTGTGTCGATGAGCCAGATGGTGTAGTTCGCACGGGGCCCCATCCTCACAGGCTTCGTGCTCGGTGGGATGATCGGCGAGGTAGAGGGAGAAGAGAAGACGTCGATGCCTCTGGATCCGAGGATTGGCTGTGGTGACCTGCATATCGGGTTCCGCTAAAGTGGCGCAGGATGGGGCCAGGCGTGGCCAGCCTTCGATTTCCACTAGACAGGTGCGGCAACTACCCATCGGTTCGAGTCGGGGATCGTGACAGAGGGTGGGGATGTCTTGTCCGGCACGGGTAGCCACTTCGAGAAGGGTCTCCCCCGGTCGGTATGGAACCGGGTTGCCGTCGAGGAGAATAGATGGGGATTCGATCATGGCTCGAAGATCTCCGGAAACCAACGCAGGGCGCTGGTCAGGGGGAGAGAGGCGATCTGGCCCAGGCCGCAGATCGATCCCTCGTTCATCTCCCAGGCAACCTCCTGGATCTGTTCTCGAGTTGTACCCGCTCTCGTGCTCGCGAGCAAGGTCTCGAGATTGCGGGCTTGGAAGCGGGTTCCGATGCGACACGGCGCACACTGACCACAGCTTTCCTGAGCAAAGAATTCCAGCTGGGCGCGGACCGCCTGTGCGAGGTCGGCCTGTTTGTTCAGCACCACCACTCCGGCCGATCCGAGCATGGTGTCGACCTCCTTCAGGGACTGAAAATCCAAAGGCCGGTGACGCTCCGAGGCGGGCAGAAAACCGGAACTGGCACCGCCGGGACTGAAGGCTTTCAGAGTGCCTCGCATGCCGCCAGCGACCTGAAGGAGGTCGTCGAGGGAGATGCCCAGAGGAAGTTCGTACGTTCCGGGTTGCTCGACATCGCCACTTACACAGTAGAGTTTGGTTCCCGGTCCGGTCCGGCCGAGATTGTCGAACCACTCTCCCCCGCGAAGGACGATTTCGGGTACGCAGGCGATCGTTTCGACATTGTGAATGAGGGTCGGTTGTCCCCAGAGACCGACTTGGGTTGGGAAGGGAGGTTTCAGTCGTGGCATGCCGCGTTTGCCTTCGAGCGCCTCCAGAAGGGCGGTCTCTTCTCCGCAGATGTAGGCTCCGTGCCCGGCGTGAAGGTGCCAGGAGATTCCGTCGCAGAGCCCCGCTTGTTCGAAGCGATCGAAGGCGGTTTCGAGGGCGCGCCAGGGCCCCCCAAACTCTCCGCGGAGATAGCAATAGATGGCTTGTGCGCCGACGGTTCGGGCTGCGACCAAAAGACCTTCGACTACACGGTCGGGGCGACGCAAGAGCACCTCTCGATCCTTGAATGTGCCGGGTTCTCCCTCATCGGCGTTGAGGACGAGATATCGGGGGGTTCGAGCCTCGCTTCGTACCGCTTTCCACTTGAATCCGGCCGGAAATCCGGCCCCTCCGCGTCCTTGAAGTCCGGACGTTTCGATCGCTTCTATCACCCCATCGGGTCCTAATTCCTGAGCCCGAGAGAGGGCGTGACCCGAAAAATCGGTGTCACTCGAGAGATCGATGACCAGCTGTTCCGTCGGGGTGTCGGCCGGGCCGACCACCCCTTTCCAGTTTTCGGATGTTCCCAGCGCTTCACTTTGGAGCGATTTCCAGTCTCCTCCGGCCCGTTCGAGATCGGTTCCGGTCAGGTCGGGGAGAATCGTTCGATCTCGAAGAGCTGCAACCGGTCGGTCGCAAGCGGCCAGGCAAGAACAGCCGGCGGCAGGCAGTCCAGTTGCTTTGGCTTGTTGGAGCAATTTGTCGGAGCCGGCCATCTGACAAGAAAGTCCCTGGCAGATCCGAACTTTGATGTGAGGTTCTGCGAGGAGGTGGAAGAAGGAGCCCACTCCAAAAATGTCGGCTTCGGGTATTCCGGTTTGACTGGAAACCGCACGAGATGCTCCGGGTTTCAGGCCACCCGCTTCGAGAAGCGCGTCCGGAATTTCAGCCCGAATCGGAGTGGGGCTGGGCGTGGAGGGTTCTTCTTGTGAGGACACGGTTTCGTCTGTTTTTCAGGGGAGGAGAGAAGCGTTCAATCGATAGAAATGAAAGACACTAGAAAGGCCAGTACCAGGGGACCGCTATCGTAGTGACAGTGCAGAGTAAAAGGTTCAATGGAAGGCCTATTTTGACGAAGTCGAGATATTTGTAGCCACCGGGACCGTAGATGAAGGTGTTGGTTTGGTAACCGAATGGGGTGGCGAAACAGGCGTGGACACCGAAAAGAACTCCCATGACCAACGGCATCGCTTGAATTCCAACCTGTTCTGCCACTCCAGCGGCAATCGGGACCATGAGTACGGCAATTGCGTTGGCGCTCATCAGCGAGGCCAGCAGGCTCGATACAAAGGCGATTCCCGAGAGAAGAGCGTAGGGACCTAGCGGTTGAAGGACTTTTACCATCCCCTGGGCGATCCATTCCGCGGTACCGGTTTTCTCCATTGCAGTGCCCAAAGCGAGCATTCCGGACATCAAGACGATCAGTTGCCAACTGACAGCTCGATAGGCTTGTTTGGGGGAGAGACAGCCGGTTCCTACCAGGATACCCGCTCCGGCCAGAGCGAGAATCATGATCGGCAACCTTTCGAAGTGAAAGATGGCCAGAGTGATGATGGCCAGGAATACACAGACGGCAATGGGAGCTTTGTGACGAACAAGAACGGTTTCCTCCACGTTTTCCAGGAGCATGATGTCGTCTTCCTCCCGAAGAGCGTGGATGGCCGAATGATCACCTTGAATGAGTAGTACATCACCAATCCGAAGGCGCAGCCCTGATATTTTCTCTCTGAGATGTTCACCGCGGCGCAGAATGGCCAGCACAAAAGCTCGGTATCGTCGACTGAAAGCGACCTCTTCAATGTTGCGATCGATCAGGCCAGAAGTGGGTGTAATGACAATTTCAGCGAAAGTCATTTCATGCGCGCTGGCCTGATAGTTTTCCTGGATTTCGGCCTGGAGACTCACCTCCCCACTACGCAGCAATTCGACGACATCATTGACCGAGGCCTTGACCATCAATACGTCTTCAGCTCGGAGCGTGATCTGATCGAGCGGAGGCCAAAGAATGGATTCCTGTCTGACGATCTGAAGAACCCGGAGACCGGGGTGGCGAGCGAAAACGGTTTCTCCGAGGGATCGCCCGACCCAGCGGGCGCCGGGATTTATCTGGATCTGGGTCAGGTATTCGTTGATGTTCCCCTGACCCATCATGGAGGTAAAGGTTTGCCGTGCTGGCAATAGAAACCGGGAGAGCAGGATCAGAAAGAGCAGTCCGGTTCCTGCGTAGATAAGCCCAACCGGAGTGAACGTGAACATGCTGAAGGCGGGAAGTCCGACTTCGACGGCTTGTTGACTGATCAGGATATTGGACGAGGTGCCGATCAGGGTCAGATTCCCTCCGAGAATCGAAGCAAAAGAGATCGGAATGAGCACTCGTGAAGGGGCGATGCCGAATTTGCCACAGATTCCGAGCATGACAGGAACGAACATGACAACGACCGGAGTGTTGTTGATGAAGGCGCTAGCGATAGCGACGACGATCATCCCGAAAAGAACGACGCGGGTTTCACTGCCCTTGGCGATTTTGGAGATGCGTTGTCCAATCCAGGCAATGGTACCCGTCTTGACCAAACCTTCGCTGACGATGAAAAGAGCGGCGATGGTGATGATGGCCGGGTTCGCAAAGCCGACCACAGCGGTTTCGGGAGACAGGACGCCAGTCACCACCAGCAGGATCATCACTCCCATCGCAACCAAATCGATGGAGATCCACTCTCCGACCATCAGCACGATGCTGGCAAAAAGGAGAAATAGACACGTGAACTTACCCGGATCCATACTAAGGGTCGATCCTACGAAACCAGAGAAATCTGCGCAACACAGGATAGGGCGGGAGCTTTTTCGTTGTGAATTAAGAAACGATAGTCGGGAAAGGTGTGCGAAAGCGATTTTCGCTTGAAAACCCCTCAGCCGATTTCGAGCATTCGCTCCAGGGCGAGGCGAGCCCTTTGAGCAATCTCCGGGTTCACTTCGATGGGATATTGATCCTTTTCGAGGGCCTCGATGATGTTATCGAGGTCGATACGTTTCATGTGGGGACAGACCGTGCAGGGAGTGGTGAACTCCTTTTCAGGAAATCGGTTGCGAATATTGTCGCTCATTCCGCATTCTGTAACGAGCATGACTCTGTCGGCCGAAGAGTCGGCAACTCGATCGATCATTGCGGAGGTGGATCCCGTGAAATCGGCTTCGGCTACCACTTCGGGCGAACATTCCGGGTGGGCGAGGATTTCGATGCCCGGAAATTGCTGACGATGAGCTTCCAGGGTGGAGGCCTGAAATACTTCATGAACCATGCAGCGCCCAGGCCACGGGATCAGTTCTTTTTTCGTCAGCGCCTGAGTGTTTCGGGTCAGGTACTCATCGGGAAGAAAGAGAATCCGGTCGCTATCAATCGCTTCCACGACTTGTAGCGCGTTAGACGAGGTGCAACAGTAATCGGATTCCGCTTTGACTGCTGCGGAGGTGTTGACGTAGTTCACCACCGGAACACCGGGGTATTGAGCTTTGAGTTGACGAACATCCTCCGCGGTGATGCTTTCAGCGAGGGAACAGCCGGCTTCGAGATTTGAGAGGAGGACTCGTTTTTCAGGATTCAGAATTTTCGCCGTTTCGGCCATGAAGTGGACCCCGCAGAAGACGATCCGCTCCGTTTCGGCCCGAGCGGCTTCGCGAGCTAGTGCGAGACTGTCGCCGGTTATATCGGCGATTCCGTGGAAAATTTCGGGGACCTGGTAGTTGTGCCCAAGGATGATTGCGTTTTGGGCTACCTTGAGTTCCTGAATCCGGCGAATTTTCGGAACGTGTAGTTCGATTTCGAAACGAGGCACGATTCCATCGAGATGTGAAAGAAGTCGTTCGCGTATCTGATCGAACTCTTCGATTTCCGGAATCGTGGTGGTGGGGGTGCTGGCCAGATGAGTCGAATTCATGGAGCCTATCCGATTAGGAAAAGGGCAGAAAAGCGTCAGTTTCCGGTCGTGGGCGAAAAAGTATAGTAAGAGGAGGTTTTGATCGCAAGAAGTTCGATTTTGGAGAGATCGGTGGAGGTCTTCAACTGGAAATCTTTGCGATCCTGGATCTCGTCCCTACAATGAAGACCTCCCATGCAACATCGTGCTCTCATTTCTGTTTTTGCGCTCTCGCTCTGCTCACTGAGTGGAGTTTCGGCTGAATCTCAGGAAAGCGAAAACTCGAAGGTAGCGAAATGGCGTTCCGTGGCCGATGAAAAGCGTCGGTTCGAGGTTTTGGCTCCAGCGACCTGGAAAGGCTCCTGCTTTGCCCACAAGGACAAGTCCGGGGTCGACTTCATCGCTCCCGAAAAAGGCCCTCTGGCTCATGCCAAATTTCAGGTTTATGCCTACGATGACCCGGACATTTCCTCCAAGTTGACGGTTCGTTACTGGATAGGGATGTTCACCAAGCAACTCGAGAAGGGCGGTTTACGACCGTATCGCTCGGCGGAAGACATCACGGTTTGTAATTCAAAGACTTTGATGTTGTTTTATCGGCAGCGCCTCAAGAAAGAGGTGAAAGGCGAAGTCCGTGAGTTCGAAGTTCTGTACTGGTTTGTTCCCGTGAAGATCGATGCGGGGCGATTTGTGGTGATGAATCTAGGAGCGGAGAAGCGATTTCTGGAAGGGAACGAAAAGCTAGCGAGGCTCCTCTTTACATCAGTGCAATTCAAAAACAGTGATTCACGGGGTGTGAATCCGACGGAAAATGATCGTGAATAGATCAAGGTTTCTTCACTGATGCTCAAGGAACTTCTTTTTCGGTTTTTTCTACACCTGGCTCTGAGGAGGGGGCGGTGGGTGATGATTGCGGCATTGGTGGCCACGATCTTTTCGATTTCGATCAGTTTTTCCTACCTCGAGATCAAGACCAACTTCAAATACACCCTCGATCAGGAAAAGGTCGAAAAGGTCAAGGCGGCCAACGAACTTTCACAGAATTTTCCTGCCGCGTCGATCATCTGGGTGGTGTTCGAAGGGGTGGAACGAGACCGAATGGTCGAGATGGCGCGGGCACTCAAAGCTCGCCTCGAAGAACGCAAAGACCTGGTCAAGGCGGTTTATCTGGAGTTGGATCTCAACTTCTTCAAGAAGAACGGCCTCTATTATTTCTCGCCCGAACAGCTGGCTCGACTCTATCGGTTGCTCGAAGATCGGACTCGAACGATTTCAGGAGTGATGGGCGATCCTTCCTTGCGCGGTATTCTGAAACAGATCAGCGGGATGGTGGAGGAGGGCGTCGCGGGAAACAGGGCGGCTTTGGCGATACGTCAGCGATTCACAGGAAACCTTATTCTCGAGGATGAGTGGCCTCCCCAGATCAAGGAGTTTCGCGTTCAAACTCACCTCGAACCCGGAGAACTGGGACGAGAGATGAGCGAGCGGCTTTTTCCGTTGCTGGAAAAGAATCCGCTCCCTCCGTCCGAAAAGGATTTTGTCAACTGGCTGGAACCTGTTTTGGCCGGAACGGAGCTGGCCGGAAGAATACTCACGGAGGGGAAAGCCCTTTCGCACGGTCGAGTCGATGAAATGCTCGCTGATATCGAAAAGAATCAGTATGGGGAACTCGGCGAGGCTCCTGAGGTGTACCGATTCAGCAAGGATGGAGATTTGCTCCTCATGGAGGTGGCCGGGGTCGCGGATATTTACGATTTGAAATATGCCCGTCCTTTTATCGAAGCGATCCGAAAAGAACTCTCTTCCGTGAATGATCGATTTCCCGATGTGAAGGCCGGCTTAACCGGTTTTCCGGTTATTTTCAGCGACGAAGAAGAAGCGGTGATGGACAATTTTGCCGTTGTCCTGATCCTGTCTTTGCTCGGAGTCGCCATGATCTTCATTCTCGGCTTCGGCAAGGGGGGACTGCCGAGTCTTTCCATGATTCCGCTACTGATGGGAATCTCATGGACCTTTGGAGTGCAAACTCTTTTTGTCGGCGAACTCAACATGATCAGCCTCATGTTTCCGGTTTTGCTGGCCGGAATTGGCATCGACTTCGCCATTCATATCGTCAGCGGTTTTGCTGAAAATCGGAGCTCAGGCCTTCACCCGGAAGAGGCTCTCGAGCGGACTTTCGACACCATGGGGGGGGGAATCCTTACCGGCGCTTTGACTACCGCTGCCGCGTTTTTCGCCATGATGGCCGCTGACTATAAAGGGATTCGTAGTCTCGGATTCATTTCGGGAATCGGAATAATCAACGCGCTCATTTCGATGTTCGTAGTACTTCCCGTTTTAATCCTCTGGTACGACCGTAGACGTTCCGATCAGAGCGAATCCGTTCCATATGTTGAATTCGAGATCCTGCGGCGGATTGGCGATTTTTCGATCCGTTATCGTTATATCGTCTTCATCCTTTTCCTGGGAATTACGATTCTTGCAAGCGCCGGGGCCCGGAAAATCGATCTCGATCGAGACGCCTTGCAAATCGGGCCCAAAGATCTTCCTGTTCATCAACTGCATAAGAAAGTGTTGAACGGATTTGGTCTTTCAACGGAGTACTCGATTTTCAAGGCGACAGATATCGAGGATGCGAGACGGATTCGAGACGCGTTGGCGGTTCGAGATACCGTGGGCAAGATACTTTCGATAACCGATCTGATACCGAGTCGACAGAAGGAAGCCCGGCCTTGGGTAGAGAAAATCGATGCGGGACTGGATCGGGTTGTGGAAGATCTGCCGGTGGAAGTGGGGACGATCATCCATCACATGGTTCAGGCCATCAAGTCGGTAGAAAAATCCGCGAACGGAACACCGGAGGAAAAAAAGGAAGCCTTCGATGCGGTTATCGATCAGGTCAAAGCCCGAAGTGTGGCTCCCCTCAGCCAGGTAACGATCGAACTGATTCGGACGCTGATCGAGGATCCGGGTGCGATGAATGGGGCCCATATGGATCAGATGATGGATCGGATCCGGGATATGATTCCTGAACCGGTGCCGAGTACCTACGATGAAGAAGAGATCAAGGAGATGCGACGGGCCATGGCTCGGATCAAGCTCTTCGCGCTCGAACTCTCGGTCATGGGGAAAACCTTTTATGGAGAGAGATCGAGAAAACTGTTGGGCCGCCTACGTGATTCGATCAACGTGATCGATAATTCACTCGCCCAAGCGCATCGGAGTGAGCTTCGACTGCTGGATGCCGAAATCCGTTGGGTTTTGCTCAAGTTCTTTCTTCAGTCTCGGCTGATGGCTAGCAAGCGGGGAATCTCTGTGGAAGATCTTCCCCGAGATATCGTCGATCGTTTTCAAGGGCGGGACGGGAGTTATATGGTTGTGGCCTATCCCTCCTCCTACGCTTGGGAAGAGACTTTTCTGCGTCGCCATTCGGAGGACCTCGAGACAGTGGACGCCTATTACTCAGGTATCGTCCCCGTTTGGCAGCACATGTTGAACAAGATTTTACGCAACGTTCCCACCGCTTTGGCGACCGCGGGGGCCCTGGTGACGTTGATTCTTTTTCTCGATCTTCTCAGCCTCAAGGGTGTGGTGGTAGTGCTTGCGCCCCTAGTTGTTGCGATGACCTGGTCCTTGGGACTTCTCACTTTGTTAGGGATCAAACTCAATATTGTAAGCATCATGGCTTTGCCGCTTATCATCGGTACTGGAATCGATTATGGCGTTCATATTTTTCATCGAATTGTTTATGAAGGCCGGGATCGAATTTCCGAGGCCCTGATGTCTACCGGCAAGGCCATTTTGATGACTACGTTGACCACGATGCTTGGGTTTGGAAGTTTGATGGCATCGGTTCACCGAGGGTTCTTCAGTCTCGGATTCCTTCTGACTCTCGGTGTGTTTCTCTGCTTTCTCGCATCGACAGTCCTGCTTCCTCCTTTGATCGAGATCTTCTGGTTTGGAATCCCTTCGGTTCGGGATGTGGTCCGCAACCGGAGAGAAAATACCCGTCCGGACGAAGAACTCACGGCCTCAAAGTAGAGGAACTCCATTCGGTAAGGAGTGCCCTGGAATGACCCTTTCCGGGAAGCGACGAAATCCGAAGAGTTCTACTTTCTCAGGGAGCGGAGTCGATCACGGGTATCTTCATACAGATCCTGAATGAAGAGATTGTTGGAGTCCCGCTTCAGGGCGGCCTGGAAATAATCTTCCGCTTTCTGAAGTTCATTTATCGCTTGGATGCGGTTTTCAGGACTCATGTTTTCGAGATGCGAAAGGGCCTGATCGTAGGCATGTCGGCCTCTTCGGATCAACTCTTCGACATCGAGTGATGGGTCGATTTTCAGAGGGATCCTGGGAGGAAGTGGTGGGATTTCAGGGTCCTTTTTGATCGGTTGGGCTGGAGGCGTTTTGGGCTTTTCGGTTTTTGAAGTGGCCTTGCGTCGATCGAGAACGGTGATTTTCCAGATTTCAAAGAGAACAACGGTTTTGGCTTGGGGGTGATAAACAAGCCTTCCTTCGGCTTGGATCAGTCGTCCCTTTCGATTGCTAGACAAAACTTCGGCAAGTGCCGCCGAGGGATAACCGGAGAGAGGTTTCATGCGCCGCATGAAATTGCCAGGAAGAAGTCCGCGACTCTGACTCAATCGTTCCAAACCTTCGGGCCGATAGAGTACCGAGCGGAAAGGAGTGTTTTCTTTGAAATGGATTTCGCGCGCGAAAGAGAAAGGATCCCAGTCGGTGATTTCAGTCAAGGTGCCTCGAACCCGAATCCAATGAACGCCAGGGTCGCGTAACAAGGTCGCGACTTCTGAGGTGGTGTAAGTGGTCTCGGTTTCACGAGAAGCGGGACTGCCCACGGTGGGAATCAGGGACTGGAGCGTGTGCCGATACTGAGACCAAAGGAGAGCAAGATGCACAAGGAATCCCATTCTCTGCGCAGGATCATCCGTCTTTTTCCACATTTCATCGAAGGGAAGGAGGAGGGACTCGTGAGGGTAGCGAGTGGGATCCTGGTCATCTAGTGTCTGGTGGAATTTTCCGTATTCAGAAAGCTTGACCTCCATGCCGGGAAGGGGTCGCAGGGAATGGCTGAGGCGAAGCAGTTGGTTTAAAACGTCCGCTCCATCTTCTTCCTTGAGAAGTTTTTTTTTGTTTTGGAGAGTTTCGGAAAATTTGCGCCAACTGGACCGATCCGAACCGGTCATGGTAGAGAGGTCGAAGGTGGTTCCTCGACAAGGGCTACAGAAAATCTGGCCCTTTCCCTTGCAAGTTCGGCAAGTGATTTGCTTGGTGGTTCCTGGCTGGAATCCGCGATCTGCGATGATTCGCGCCCGGGTTTTAACGGTTTCCTTTCCGGTTCCTGTGCATCGGTCGCAGACTCGGAAAACCATGCCCAGGCACTTGGTACAACTCCAAAGTTTTTCTCTCGCCTTTTGTTTGTCCTGTCGATCCGTGTCCCAGATCCGGAAGTTGGTGACAATTTTGTTCAGTACCAAGGCGCGGTTTTTGGGTGTGATCTCCGGTTGGTCCAGAGCGCGAAAGAGGAAGGAGATCGATTTTCCATACTGCTTTTTGAGCCGATATTTTTGTGCCCACTCAAAAAGTTGGTCCTGTGAAGGACTCGGTTTTTCCTGTCCCTGAGCGCAGAAAGACGCCAGGAAACCGAAAATCACAAAGACCCAAGGAATCCTCTGAATGCGGGTAATACTTCTCATCGGGATTTCTCGATCCGATTTTTCAAAGCTCGAGCCTCGGAATGACTCGGATACATGAAAAGGACCACATCGACCTTTCTCATGGCCCCTCGCCGATCACCTTTCGTGAGAAGTTGATGAGCTTTTTCCATATATCGGGCGACTTCCAGTCGTCGAAGGTCTTGGATTCGGTCGATTTCTGATCGAACTGCGGGGTCGTTTCCCACGAGTTTCAAGACATAAGCCAGGGTGGAGAGGGCCTCATTGTAATTTTTTACTCTGGCGTATTTTTGGGCTTGCTGAAAGAGATCGCGCGCGCGGTCGGTCAACTCCGTAGGTTCGGGTCGAGGTTCCGGTTCAGGTCGAGGTTCCGGATCGGGTCGGGGTTCCGGTTCAGGTCGAGGTTTCGGATCGGGTCGAGGTTTCGACTCGGGTCGAGGTTTCGGCCGCGGAGCGGGTTTCATGCCAGAAGTGTTGGGCGGATCGGGTCGAGTGCGGGGGGGCCTAGAGGTGTAATTCTTTTTGTGGGTAGAGAAGCCGTGAGAACCGGAAGTGGAGGAATCATCCAGAATAGATCGATTCGCTAACGGTTTTCGGGCGGTGGGCGTAGGAGGAAGATCTTCGATCGGCTCGGATTCCGGTTCTCCCGAGAGAACAAATACGTACAAGACCAGAAATGCGACGACAAAGCTGCCTAAGAAAGTGGCGCCCGAATGGAACCGTGGCTTGGCTGCCAGTTGCTCTTGACTTTCTTTTCGAGAACGAATTTCGCTTCGACCTCTTCGCCGAGGCGGGGGAGCGGAAGACCTTTTTGGACTGGGTAGAACTTCTCGTTGAGCGGGAGACGAAGATCCCGATTCGGCCCGAAGTAGATCCTCCGAGCTCAGATAGCCCTTGGAGATTACCAGGCTGTTGAGTCGACGGATTCCAACTCCTTGGTTGTACAGGTCACGCTGTTCTTCTAGGCACTCATCCATCTGGATCTGGGTCAACAGACCCTGATCCACCAGTCGTTGGGCTAGATCTTTGTCCTCGGAACGAGAATTGGTAAAAAATTGAAGTTGAGACAGAAGTTGCACGTCGGCTGGAGTTAATAGTTTTTGATCGATGAGGATATCAGCCAGTGAGTGCTCGGAATGTCCTTCTCGACGAAACTGCTGAATTTGACGAGCCGCGCTTTCGAGGTTTTTTGAAGTGCAATATCCGCGTTCCATCGCCAGTTTGCCTAACTGTTGATCGGCACGTGAAAAGATGTTCATCCCAGATATCTCATCGGTTGGGGGGACAAGTTTGATTTTAGGGTTTCAGGCAAGAAGAACTTAATTATAAGTTTGCGAAGCCAGAAAGCACATACGGATGTTCCTCAGATCGAAAAATCCCTGAATTCATCATTAAAGTGAATGAGGGCGCATCCCGATCTGACAGGGATGCAAGGGGAGATTCCAGCTGGAAAAAGGTTCGTGAGGTTCCTTCTGCGTCCAGGTACCCGCCTCCTGGATTCGTGGGGTATACTCCCCCAGCGTTCTGGAGGTTCGATCCCAGGACATGGTGTCTTTTTATCCTGAAAACTCCGGTGGATACCGACGATGAGCGATCTTCTGAAGGCATTTGTCAGCGATTTACGTGAACAGCACGGTGCGGAACCGGTTTCTGGGGGGACTTCCTCTGTAAACCCTCGCCTAGAATGGGTTTCTGTCGAAGATATCGACCCCGGAAATGTTCAGGCCCGAACCTTTTCCAGCCCGGAAGAGACCGAGTCGCTACGAGAATCTGTGGCTCGGAACGGAGTGCTTCAGCCGCTGATACTGCGTCCGGTTGTCGGAGGCGACAAGCCGTATGAAGTGGTGGCGGGTCATCGTCGCCTCGATGCGGCGACTCACGCCGGGAGTTCTCCCGTTCCTTGCGTGGTTCGGGAGCTCGATGATGATCAGGCGCACCTGGTCATGGTGGCGGAGAATGTCATTCGCGAAGATCTTCACCCGGTAGATGAAGCTTTTGCTTACCGGGATCTCATTCGCAAGGGTTATGTGAAGAGCCAGGGCGAAATCGCGAGCCTGATGGGTGTAAGTCGAACTCGAGTCAACCGGAAGATTCAACTTTGCAGTCTACATCCGGAAATCATTCGCGAAGTTCGGCGGGATCGGCCAGAAAGTGTTCGAGAAGGTCATCTGGAAGAGTTGTTAAAAATCAAGCCAAGGGCCGAACAGATGGCGCTGTTTCGGCGAACTTGTGAAGAGAAGTTGACCGTTGGGTTTCTTCGGCGACTGGTTGCTCAACGCAGAGAGTCCGAAGAAGGAGCGCCAGGGAAAAAATCGAGAAAGATTTATCCATTTCCCGAGGGTGAGTTCGAGGTGACGAGTCGAGGGATTCGGTTTCGTCCGACCAAGGGATTTGGAAAGGATCTCGAACCGGAACACCTGATCGGTCCGCTAGAAAAGTTGTTGGTGAGCCTCAAGAGGGAGTGTGGTTCCTACGAGAAGCGTTTTCTGACCGGCATTCGGTTGCCAGTCTGAAAGAAGGCTCGACACATTCTGCCGAGAGAAATCATCAGGCGGAGGCATGCGGGTTGTTTTCATCCGTTCCCTTCCGACCGGTTCGATACGTATCGGCATCAAAAAGAGGGCATTCCAGGTGTGAGTTTTGTTCTCGAATACGCTTCAGCAACTCCTCATGACGTTCGTAGCTGGATAGATAAATGCTAGAGGTCTTCGATTCCGGACCTCGAATCATGAGGTGGAGGGCCTGAGATCCCGCTATTTGAAGGTTCAGCAACAGACCGCCGAGCCCTCTGGACTGGACCGGAAAATGGACGATAGCCAGTGAAGTCCATTCGCTAAATCGAAGGGTTCGGGTTCGCAGTCCGACAATCCGAATCTTATCGTTTTCGTATTCGATGCGACCTCGGAAAGAAAGAATCAGTGGCCAGAAAAAGAACGGACTGAAAATCACAGTAAGCAGTAGCAATACAGCAAGAAATCGATAAGAAGTGCGAGCGCCATGGTGGAGCGGGTAGCAATCGGTCGAACGGGTACTCACTGGGGTATTTCTTTTGTCTGGGGAGAATCCGGTTGCGAGGACCGGAATGGACGGAGAATCAGGAGAACGACGGGAAGAAGTACCAGGTCTCCTAGAACAGCCAAAACCATGGTGAGCGCGGTGAGAGAGCCCAAGGCGATCGTGGGAATAAAACTTCCTAAGCACAGAGTTCCAAATCCAGCGAACAGAATCAGACTGGTAAATGTCAGCGCGCGACCTACGGTTCGATGGGTGCGATGCATGGCTCCTACAGGATCGAGGTCTTTCTTCAGTTCACGCGCGTAACGAGCCAGGTAGTGAATGGTGTCATCGACACAAATTCCTAAGGCTGCGCCAGCGATCATGATGGTAGCTACATCCAACGGAATGCCTACCCACCCCATCAGCCCTAGTGTGACAACGATCGGCAGAAGATTGGGGATCATGGAAATGGTTGCGAGTTTGAAATCTCTCAGGAGTAAGGCCATGAGAACGAAGACAACTCCGAACGCGATCGAAAAACTGATCATCTGACTGCGCAGAAGCCGAACATCCATCGAAATATACAGAGGGACGATTCCGGTTCGAGAAACTTCGATGTCAGGCCCAAGCCGTTTTTGAAGGTCTTCTTGGACCTCGTGTATGATTTGGGTTACCCGCTGGGTTCCCGAAGCTTTGATGATCAGAGTGGCTCGGGTCCGCTCGCCTCGAGGACCCAGATATTGCGTAAGCTCTTTTCCTGCCAGGGACTTGAGCGAGGCCATGGTGCCCTGGAAAACGAAGGGGTTTTCGGGAAGAAGGTAGCGGTCCGGGTTCCAGTTGGAGGCAGCTTGGTGAGCCCCTTTCACGAGGTCGCTCATCGATCTGGCGTCGGTAACTTCCTTGTAGTTTTCAAGGCTGTTCTGGCACCAGGCGTCGATTGTTTCGATGGTGTCGAGACGATAGAAGGTTCCTGGGGGCCCATGGGCCACGAATTCGAGCGCCGTGATTCCGCCAAAGTTTTTTTCGATGAATGTATATCCCTGGTGGATGGGATCGGAGTGCTTGAAGAACTCGAGTCCGTACGTTTGGGAATCGAGTCGAAGTATTCCCAGGAAACTGAGAATTGCCACCGGAAACATTCCCAGGAAAAGTGGCCAGCGAAATCGTTGATTCCATCGAGCGAGATGTTCGAGGAGGCCTCCCAGGAAAAAATCAGCGGATTGCAGTAAGGAATTTCCCGGCTCCGGAATTTTGGGAGGCTTCAAGTAGCTAAGAGCGGCGGGCAAAAATGTGGTCGAGAGAACGAAAGCGGATCCGATCCCGACCGCGGTATAGATTCCGACCGACCGGATGGCGGATACGTCCATGAAGATGAAGGAAAGAAATCCAGCCATGGTGGTCAGGCTGGTAAATAGACACGGTTCCCACATGTGAACAATCGTGGCTTCTAGGGCTTTCCTTTGGGAAAGACCCCGAGAAAGTTCTTCCTGGTAATGAACCATGATGTGAACCGAATAGGCCACAGTGATGGCGAGAATAAGCGGTGGAAGTATGCCCGTTGATACGTTGAATGTGTTGCCTTGAAAGTTATAGAGACCGACGGAGATACAAAAAGAAATACCGATGACGAGTAATCCAAGAAAGACGAGGCTGAGTCGACGAAAGATTCCCAGGAGGAAACAGATGATCACAAAAGTGATCGCGGGCAGAAAAATAAAAGTATCCCGTTGGGTACGAAGGTCGAAAGCAGTATCGAGTAGCGGGGTTCCCGCGCTGTAGAAACGGGTATGATTGCGATTCCCCAGGGATTCCAGGGCGGTTTCAATTTCGGTGGCAACCTCATGCTTCTCTTGGATGGATAACTTGGGGAGTCCACCGACTACCAGGAGGGAACCTTCGGTTTCATTCACGAAGATCTTTCCTGCGGGAGGGTAGGTTCGAATCCAGTGACTCAAAGGTTCGATCGGTTGCTTTTTGGAGAGGACGGAATCTAGATCGAACGGCAGCGAGAGACCTTGTTTGGCCATTTTTCGGGCGATCGAAGTAGGTGAAAGGACTCCTGTGGTATGGGGTATCTGTTCGAGCGTTTTTGAAAGCTCGTCGACCAGGAGGAGCGCAGAGAGGCTGAGGGGTTCGGGGTGCTCGAATGCGACTCCGTAGAACTCATCTCCACCGAAACAGTCGATGAATTCTTTGTAGCGAACCATCGCTGGATCATCGGGTGAAAACCAGACTTCAAGACTGTTTTCGAATCGGATCCACCCAACGGTTGCAAGCAAAGCGGGAAGGGCCAACAAGGCGGTCAGTACAAGGATCCAGAAACGAAAACGCATGACCCGTCGAGCATGCGCCCAGAGAACCGGTTGAAGGAACTGATCGATACGACGATCCGGTGGAGTCGAGTGTTGATCCAACGGATCTCAGCCCGGACTGTCGCCCGGTCCTTTGCCGCCAAGTTTCTTCAAAAGGACCGTTAGGTTATGACGAATAGTGCTGCGTCGGTTATCGATTTCGATGGCTTTATTCCAGTCGTTGCGAGAGTTTTCAGTCTGGCGACACATCAGGTATGCAATGGCCCGGTTGTTGAAGGCTTCTATGTATTGGTCATCGAGTTGAATCGCTTCGGTGTAATCCTGAATCGCATTCTGAAACGATTTTTTTCGATGAAAACACGTGCCCCGGTCAAAGTAGGCCTGGGCCATCTTGGAGTTGAGTTCGATCGCCTGGTTTTGAGAATCGATGGCTTCATCGACCCGTCCAAGGCAGAACAGAACGAGACCTCGCCGATTGAATGCCAGCGCTTGTTTGTCGGAGATTTCAAGGAGCCGATTGTAATCCGCAAGCGCTTCTTCGAAGTGCTTGATCTGGACACAGGCATGGGCTCGGTGCCAGTAGGCATGTTCTCGTTCGGGCTGGGCTTGGAGAACCTTGGAGTACTTTTTGATGGCTCGGGTGTATTGTCGGTCGGTCCGAAGCTGATCCGCTCGCTCTACGGTGGCATCGACCCATCGGATGAGTTCCTCCAGAATACGATCGATCTGCTCGGTATCCAGATGGCCCATTTCCAAGAGCAGAAAGGGCATGGGGGTCTTTTGTTTGCGAGAACTCTGAAGAGAAAGACTGCGAGCCTGCGCGATCTGGGCTTCTGAGAGGAAGCCGAGTCTTCGTCCCATGGCGAGAAATCGTTCTTCTTCCTGCTGGATCATGATGAGTTTGTTTCAAGAATTGGTCGAATGGGTATGAATGAAGGTATCATAAAATGGGTACGTCGAGAAAAGGTGCTACTAAAAACGGTATGTCAATGTCAGAGGATGCAGAGTGACGGAACTTTCGACCTCAACGAGCGCTCTTCGTGCTGCCGGTCAACGAATGGGGGTTCGTTCAAACAATTTGGCGAACGCTTTGACTCCGGGGTTTCGCGCCCAACGTGTCGAACAGGGAACAGTCGCCGGTGGCGGTACTCGGGTGGCAGCTACGCGTGGTAACCCTCGCGAGGGGCTTTTTCAAAAAACGAATTCAACAATCGACCTGGCGATCCGGGGAGACGGTTTTTTTCGACTTCAGACACCGGAGGGTGTTCGGTTGACCCGAACCGGATCCTTTTCCGTCGATTCCGAAGGTACGTTGGTGGACGCGCAGGGGGCTTCTCTGACGCCTTTGGTTCAGGTTCCGGAGGGAACTTCGACGCTTGCCATCGGAGGGGACGGAAGAGTGACGGCTCTGGGAGCGGGCGGGACCGAACAAGAGGTGGGTCGCATAGAACTGGTTTCGGTTGAGAATCCACAGGGATTGGTTCAGGAAGGAGGAAATCGTCTCGTGCCTGGCCCATCGACAGGTCAGACGGTGCAGGGGACTCCCGGACAGAACGGCCTGGGAACGTTGGTGTCAGGTTTTCTGGAAGGATCCAATGTGGACTGGGTCGAAGAGCATGTGGGCCTTCTGGAGGATGCAAACTATTTTCGAGTGAATCTGATTTCTCTGAAAATCGGGGACGAGATTTTAGGCGCCCTGTTGGATATCGATCGATAGAGACTCGAGAAAATCACTTTTGTTGACGGAGGATTCTTGGCAGAAGGGGGATTTTCCAGGCCGCCTCGAGAGCGATCGCGAAGTTCATCTTGCTCTGGCCTGATTCTCGCTCGATGAAGCATATCGGGATTTCTGTGAGCGCCAGTTGTCGTCTCTGGGCTCGATAGGCGATTTCCACCTGGAACGCATAACCCTGGCTGACGATCTGTTTCAGGTCGATCGTTTCGAGGGCGTTTCGTCGAAACGCGCGAAACCCTCCTGTTGCGTCGTGAACGGAAAGTTTGAGTAGGGTTCGGGCATAAAGAGAACCGAATCGAGAAATGATCCGTCGCGGATAAGCCCATCCTTGGACCGATCCACCAGGAATATATCGGCTTCCAAGAACCACGTCGAAGGTGTCCAATTTGCTGGCCAACCGAGAGAGGTCTTCGGGGCGATGGGAAAGGTCGCAGTCCATCTGAAAGAGTTGGTCGTATCCCTCCTGGAGCGAGAGGAGAAAACCCTCTACATAGGCTGTTCCCAGTCCACGACGGTTCTTTCGGTGAAGCACTTGGACTCTCTGGGGATACCGATTTTGGAGTTGATTGGCGACACGTCCAGTTCCATCGGGTGAATCGTCATCGACGACGAGAATCTCGAATTCCTCGGGGAGGGCAAGCACTCGATCAACGACGAGGGGGAGGTTGTTGGCTTCGTCGTAAGTTGGGAGAACAAGTCGCCGTTTCATGACGATTTCTTCGACGAAAGAATACAGGCCAGATCCTCGGACATGCTACGAATGGCGGACTCGAGAGCGAGTTCCCATCCGGAATCGGAAGTTGAGGAATGGTCTGACTTATAGGCAAAGGTGAGCGAGCGACTGGCCGCGATGAGCGCGCCACCGCCGGAAGAGTCGAAGGCGGGGAGTACATCTCGTGCCGAGCCTCCCTGGGCACCGTATCCCGGTACGAGAAGCGGGGACTGGGGAAGAAGAGAGCGGATTCGTGCAAGATGTTCGGGTTGGGTTGCTCCCGCCACCGCGCCGATGGAACTGTAGCCCGATTTTCCGATGAGATCAGAACCCCACCGCTTCACAAGACCCGCGGCGGTTTCATAGACCGGGCTTCCTGACTCGGTGAGGCAATCCTGGATTTCTGACGCTGAAGGGTTGCTGGTTCTTACCAGCACGAATAGGCCCGACCCGGAATTACGACATCGATCGATGAACGGAGTCATGGAGTCGGTTCCGAGATAGGGGTGGACAGTCAACGCGTCCGCCCATTCAAGGTGCTGAGCGTACGAGCGAGCGGTGGCTCCGATATCCCCTCGCTTTCCATCGGCGATCACCAGAAGGCCTTGCTCCTGGGCAAAGAGGGCGGTTTCGATGCAGGCATCGAGTCCCGCTCCTCCCCAGCATTCATAGTGAGCCATCTGGATTTTGATCGCGGGGACGAGGTTTTTGGCCACCCCGATGACCGCTTTTCCCCAGTCAAGCAGGGAAGAGGCTCCTCCATTCGCAAACGGGCTTGGAAGCAGTTCCGGATGAGGGTCCAGTCCCAGAAGGATGGGTGATTTTGTGCGGGAGAGGGTGTGAGTCAGACGATCCGAGAACGGGAGGACTCGGGAAGAAAGCTGAGAAGAAAGGCTTTGAAGGGCTCGAGATCGGTGGCTTAGACGGTTTTTTTCTTCGGGGGTCGCCTCGGCAAAGGTTTTCCCCAGTTCGGGGCTGTAAAAGAGGGGGTCGTAGCCGAAGCCGCTCGAACCTCGAGCTTCCCTCAGAACGACTCCTTCGTGAGTGCCGGAGACCGAGGCGTGGATGCTTCCATCGGGTCGGGTCAAAACCATGGAACAATGAAAACGGGCTGACCGTTTTTCTTCCGATAGATTCCCGAGATTTTCCAGAAGTAGGCGGTTATTCGCCGCATCGTCAGCTTCGACCCCGGCATAACGCGCGGAGAGAACCCCGGGCGCTCCTTGGAGAGCATCGACCTCGAGGCCGCTGTCATCGGCCAAGACTGCCAGACCGAGTGAGCGAGAAACCGAACTCGCCTTGAGGGCCGCGTTTTCCGCGAAGGTAGACCCTGTTTCCTCGATTTCTCGGTCGTAGCCCGCTTCGGCGGCACTTTGAACCCGATACCCTAACGGTTCCAGTATGTCGCGGATCTCGGAGATCTTGTGGGGATTGCGAGTGGCGACAATCAGTGTTTGTGGGGACAGGCTAGTCATGGGGTTTCCTTGGAGACGGCATTATACTGGTCCTCATCCAGAGAAAAGACGTTTTGATTCAGGATTAGAGAGGGATGGAGAAAAATAGATTCAATCTGGCAGACCGGGTCGAACAGTTCGTCCGACGAGAAAGATGGTATCGGTTTTTCGAGGGGATAGATCGGATGGTGGGTTTCTGGGCAGTTACCTCTCTTTTGATGACCGTTTTCGGAGCCCAGTTTCATTTTTCGATTTGGCTTTCTCTCGGTGGGGCGGGGTTGATATGGATTTTCTGGCTGGTGGTCCGCTCGCCGGGGAGGGAAGAGTGTGCTCTGGTGATCGATCAGCGCCTGGGATCCCAGGAGAAAGTGGTGACGGCACTCGAAGTCTCGACTCTCTATTCCGCGTCTGATGCCGCTGTTTCTGCTCTTGAAAAGGGGGCCGTCGGGGTTCTTCAACAAAAAGGTCATCTTGCCTGGCGACGCGCTCCGCGCCCTTGGTTCGGGTTTTTGGGATTGGCGTTACTAGTAGGGGTTGGATCCATTTTCGGAGAACCTCGACCAGTGATCGAATCGGTTCAAGAGTCTCATTCGCTTGCAATTCCGCCAGGTAAAAATAGTGTCGTCTCGCTGAATTCGTCGGGTTCTCTTTCCAAACCCAAGGACGAAAAACGGGTGAACCAACAGCCACCGCGGACTTCGCCTCCACAGAAATCTGCAGGAAATAATCCGTCAGAATCTTCCTCAAATTCACCTCAAAAGAAGCCTTCCCCCCCAAAAAATTCGACACCCAATCAGCCTCCTTCAGGCGGAAGAGATCACCCGGCTCGAAGAGTGGGAGAACACCTTTTCGAAGATCCGACGCGACATCGATCCGAACTGTTCCAGGTGTCGCTTTCTTCGCTTCTGGGACCGGGAGAGGCTGCGCGCATACGCGCTCGGGTACGGGAGAGTCGGTCCGGACCCGGCACGGCGCCGGGGTTCGGTACGAGTGAGGCGAAGGAACTTCATCGACATTTTCAAAAAATGGCCGAAGAAACACTCCGCTCGGATCGTCTCGGGCAAGAAGAGAAGGAAATTATCCGAAGATACTTTGAAGCGATTCGTCCAAGGTGACTTTTCAGGTCTTCGTGTGAATCTCCCGATGAACTCTTGTCAATCGAGAGTTCTCGTCGGACAATCTCTGCATGTCACAAGATCTTGGATACTACAGATTTCCGACTTTGCACGAAAATAGGCTCGTCTTTGTTGCCGATGACGACCTCTGGACGGTTTCCCTTGAGGGGGGTCGAGCAGAGCGGCTGACTAACGGCCGGGGTCCCTCCATCTATCCTCGTTTTTCGCCCGATGGGAAGTGGATCGCGTTTGCCGGGCGCGAGGAGGGAAACCAGGAGATTTACATCATTCCTTCCGGTGGCGGAACGCCGGAATGTCTCACCCACTTTGGTACGGTGAGTTATCCCTCCGGCTGGGTAGGGGGAAGTCGAGCCGTGCTGGTGACCAGCAATGTGGGTCAACCCTTTCCTCAGAATCACCATATTTATGAAGTGCCCCGGAATGGGACACCGTTTCGACAGCTTCCCCTGGGTCCGGCTCGAGAGGTTGCCAAGGCTCCTCGTGGGTCCGGTGTTGTCATCGCCAGGAATTCTCAAGACCTTGCGCGATGGAAGCGGTATCGAGGAGGCACCGCGGGGAATTTGTGGATCGACCCGACCGGAAAAGGGCGCTGGAAACCTTTGATCGAACTTCCAGGCAACCTGGCCGCACCGATGTGGATCGGTCGACGAATCTACTTTCTTTCCGACCATGAGGGGTTTGGGAATCTCTACTCATGCCTCACCAGCGGAAAAGATTTGTGTCGCCACACGGATCACCAGGACTTTTACGCTCGCTTCCCCTCGACGGATGGGTCTCGGATCGTCTATCACGCTGGCGCGGACATTTATCTCTTTGATCCAGAAGGGGGCGCCAAGGGCCGTTCACGGCGTGTTTCCATCGAGGTCACCGGCCCTCGAACCCAGACCCGCAGGAGATTTATCAGCGGTGGAAGACATCTCGAAGATTTTGATCTTCACCCGGAGGGACATTCGATTTGTGTGACGATGCGCGGTCGTATCGCAACCATGGGTCTCTGGGAAGGGCCTTCGGTGATTCGCTCTTCCTTGGAGCCGGGCAGTGGGCGCTGCCGACTGGGCCGATGGTTGAGCGATGGAAAAACAGTGATTGCGGTCACAGATCGATACGGAGAGGAGTCGCTCATTCAGATGCCCAGCGGGGGGCCGGAGAGTCGGATCCGGCTTCGAAAGTCGATCGGCCGGGCCACCGGACTCTGGGTGGCGCCTAGTTTGCAGAAAAACCTGGTCGCTTTGACAAACCACAGAAATGAATTGCTGTTAATCGATCTGAAAACGCAGAAAACTCGTCAAATTGATAAAAGCGAACACGGGGCAATGATCGGGGTGGCCTGGTCGCCGGATTCCCGCTGGATCGCTTACGGATTCCGAAAAACGTCACGAAGCTGCTGTCTCAAGCTCTTTTCGGTTTCCAGCGGCAAGAAGGTCGAGCTCACGACCGGAGATTTTCGGGATTGTGCGCCCTCGTTCGATCCGAGTGGGAAGTATCTTTTCTTCAACTCCTTTCGGCAATTCGATCCGGTCTACGATCACCAGGTGTTCGATCTCGGTTTTCCTCGCGGCGCTCGTCCTCACGTTATTTTGTTACAGAAAAATCTTGCGTCCCCTTTTCTTCCGGTTTCTCGTGCCCCTCAGAGTCCGCTACCACCCTCTCCTTCGCTCTTGCCTTCGAAAATACCCTCGAAGGAGAAGAAAAAGAAGATCGTCAAAATCGACCTCGATGGGATTCAGGACCGTATTCTGGCCTTTCCGATTGCCGATGGTCGCTATGCGCAGGTGATCGGGATTTCAGGAAAGATGATGTATACCATTTTTCCCATAGACGGAGCTCTCAAGGGCAAAGAGTTAGGCTCCTTCGCCCCTCCTCGGGCTTCGCTGTTTCTCTACAACTTCGGAGAACAGAAGTCCGAAGTTCTGATGCGTGATCTGAGTTCGGTTCGGATCTCGGCCGATGCCAAGACCATGGCGGTTGGATGTGGGCGTCGAATCCGGGTTCTCGGTGCCGGCCGCAAGCCCGACAAATCATCGGCCAAGGCCGGACGAGTTAGTGGGTGGATCGATCTTACCAGGCTTCGGATTCCGATCGATCCCGTCGTTGAATGGAAGCAGATGTTCGCCGAAGCGTGGAGACTTCAGAGAGATCAGTTCTGGACGGAGAACATGTCGGGTGTGGACTGGGATCGAGTTCGAGATCTTTATGCTCCCCTGGTGGACCGAGTGGCTACCCGGGCGGAATTTTCCGATCTTCTCTGGGAGATGCAGGGTGAACTCGGGACCAGTCACGCCTATGAACTGGGTGGCGACTATCGTCCTACGCCCGGCTATTTTCATGGGTTCCTCGGGGCGAATTTCAAGTATGAGCCCAAGGCCAAAGCTTGGATCGTGGAACGGATGATTCGGGGGGACGCCTGGAACAACATGGCGTCTTCTTCTCTGTTGGCTCCCGGACTCGGAGTCCGCGACGGGGATCAGATTCTCGAGGTGGCCGGTCGAAAAACGAGTCGCAAGGTCTCACCTCGGGAATGCTTGCTGCATATGGCGGGTCAGGAGATCGAGATCGTGGTTCGTACCGGATCGCGAGGGAAAAAGCGACGAGTAGTGGTCAAGACTCTTCGCGGTGAATTTACTCTTCGCTACCGGGAATGGGTCGAAACGAATCGCCAGTATGTTCATCAGGTCAGCCAGGGAAGGGTGGGGTATCTACACATACCGGATATGGGTCCGCGCGGATATTCCGAATTTCATCGGTATTTCCCGTCTGAAATGGATCACGAAGGACTCATTGTCGATGTTCGCTGGAACGGCGGAGGGCACGTCAGTCCTCTCTTGTTGGAAAAACTTCTCCGTCGGCGGGTGGGATACGATATTTCTCGATGGAGTTCTCCGGACCCCTATCCGCTGGAGTCGCCTAGCGGCCCGATGGCCGCTTTGACCAACGAATTCGCTGGTTCGGACGGAGATATTTTCAGTCATTGCTTCAAGCTCTACGGACTAGGGCCACTCATCGGGAAGCGAACTTGGGGCGGTGTGATCGGGATTTTCCCCCGTCACTCACTTGTGGACGGAACGGTGACAACGCAACCTGAATTTTCTTTCTGGTTCGAGGATGTCGGTTGGGGGGTCGAAAACTACGGCACCGAACCGGATATCGAAGTGGAAACACTTCCTCAAGATCATGTCGCGGGGAAAGATCCCCAACTGGACTGCGCGATCAAGGAGGTTTTGAATCAACTTCCCAAACGTAAACCCCGAAAAATGAAGTTCGAGAAGCGACCCGATCGGGGAGCGCCCAAATTGCCCAGGAAGCGACGCTAACAGGTTTTGTCCCGAAGAACCGAGTATTCACCCGGTTCTTCGGAGTGAATCAGCGGATCATGGCCCGATCGGCATTGCCGCTGAAATTGATGAAAACCGTTTTGAGTTCGGTAAAGAAATTGAGGCCTTCCTGGGCCATTTCTCGTTCACCGACACCGGTTGACTTGGTCCCGCCGAAGGGGAGTTGCGCTTCACCGCCGATGGTCGGTTCGTTGATGTGAACCATCCCGGTTTCGACCCCTTCGACGAATTGCATGGCGGCATCGATATCTTGGGTGAATATGGAGGAAGTGAGACCGTATTCCACAGCGTTACCGATGGAAATAGCTTCATCGATCGATTGGGCTGTACTGACGGAGAGGATCGGTCCGAAGACCTCTTCTTGAAAAATGCGCATATTCGGAGTGACATCATCAAAAATGGTGGGTTTGACAAAGTATCCGTTGCCGGCCTCTTCGTCTTTGCCTCCACCGAAAATAAGTTTTGCGCCGTCATTTTGAGCGATGTCAAGATAATCGAGATCGGTCTTATACTGTTTCTCATCGACAGCGGGACCCATGGTCACGCTCTCGTCGAGGCCGTTTCCTACCTTGATGGAACGAGCCTTTTCAACCAGCGCTTCCAGAAGGGCGTCTTTCACTTCCGGGAAGACGACCACCCGACTAGTCGCTGTGCAGCGTTGTCCGGTCGAGCCGAAAGCGCCGGCGTGAATCGCCACAGCGGCTTTTTCGAGGTCCGCATCCGGAAGGACGAGAACCGCGTTTTTGCCCCCCATTTCACAGGTGACCTTGGCACCACGTTGGGCAGCTTGAGTATAGAGCGCGCCGCCGACGGCGTTGGAGCCGGTAAAGCTGATGGCTCGAATGGCGGGGTGGTTGACGATCCTGTCACCGACTTGGGACCCAGGACCGACTACCATGTTAAGCACACCGTCGGGCAGGCCCGCTTCCTGAAAGATCTCTACGAGCAAAGAGGCGGACCCGGGGGTCAGTTCCGCGGGCTTGAAGACGACAGAGTTACCGGCTACCAGGGCAGGAGCAATTTTCCAGACCGGAATCGCCCAGGGAAAGTTCCACGGAGTGATGAGTCCGACGACTCCTAAGGGGCGCCGAATGGTGCAAGTGAACGTGTCCCGGACTTCGGAGGGCAGTGTTTTTCCTTCGATCCGAAAACCCTCTCCGGCATAAAACTCGAGTACATTGATTCCTTTGGATGTCTCACCTCGGGCTTCCTGGATGATCTTGCCTTCCTCGCGAGTCATCAGGTTGGAGATTTCTTCGTGTCTGCTCCGGGCGATCTCGGCTGCGCGCCAGAGGATCCGTCCGCGTTCGGGAGCTGGGGTTTTGCTCCAGGAGAGATAAGCTTGGGATGCGGCATCGATGGCTCGATCGGTATCCTCGGCAGTGGCGGCGGGGAACTCGGCGATGACCTCGTCCAGTTGGGCGGGGTTGATATTTTTGGTGATGCGATCGGATTGGGGATGAAACCATTTTCCAGCGACGTGGGAACCGGTTTTCATGACAAGATCTCCGTCCTTTTAGTCATTAAGGGGATGCGAATTAGGGGTCCAAGATGGCATAATTTTTCCGAAGAGCAAGAGACAGACCGTGGTTCTGGAAAGAAAGGGTAGCGAGTTCGATGGTAGCTCAAGGTTTTGCTCAACATTCTAGGCTTTCGGCCTTTGTCCGGATTGCGGCGATATGGATATTCACTGCGCTCTACTTATTTCCCGTTGTTTTGCTTCAGTTCTTGACCTTCAGGCTCTTTGCGAACGCTTCCGTGGCTCCCTGTGTTCGGGTCTACGGTAAGTTCGCGTTATGGTTGCTCGGAATCCGGCTTGAAATCGATGGGCAAGAGGTTCTGGATGATCGTTCTGCCAAGATTTTGGTCGCCAATCATTCGAGCACACTGGATCTGCTCATACTAGGGGCATGCTTTCCTACGGCGGGTATGGCTCTGGGAAAAAAAGAGTTGATATGGGTTCCCTTTATCGGATTGGCCTGGTGGGCGTTTCGACAACCGCTTGTAGATCGCGGCAATCGAGAAAAGGCAATTCGCTCCGTGGAGAGAGCCAACCGCGTTTTGAAGGAAGAACGCCGAGGAATCTGGATTCTTCCAGAGGGTACCAGGACTGCAGATGGCACCATCGGAACCTTCAAAATGGGCGCGTTTCATATGGCGTTGGCTTCCGGGGCGCCCATCGTTCCGGTTTTGATTATCGGCGCGGCCGCGCGTCTCCCCAAGGGGCAGTGGCGGGTCTGTCCCGGAGTGATTCGGGTTCTGGTGCGGGAACCCATCGACACCTCCGAATGGAAACGAGTCGGCTTGCGGAAACGGGCTGAAAATCTCCGCTCCTGGTATTGTCAGGAGGTGGCCAAAGAGCGAAAAAAAATGGGTATCGATCTTCCAGTCGAACGAGAAGAAAAAACCCAGAACTGAGGCTTGAAGGTCAGGATTCGTTTCGTCGACGTTCGATTTTCCGTAGAGCGATCACCGCGGTCATCGATTGCTGGAAAAATCGAACTCCAATGACATATTGGTCTTGTCCGTTGTGATGGATTTTTTCACAACGAGAGACTCGGCCCGAAAATCGTAGAGGGCTGGAGACGTCTGAAGAATCGATCGCGACATCGACTTCGTCGCTGAGAGAACAACTCCGAGGGGCGATAAACGCGGTTCCTCGTTTGGAGAGGTCGAGGAGGGTGCCGGGGTTGTCCTGGCCTTGTCCGCGAAGACTCCAGATGACCTTGCCGTCTTTCATCAGAAAGCGATCCGCTTTGCGTTTTTCCACAAAAGGAGGGGGCTCGTTTGAGGGCTCGGGCTCCGGTTCTTTCGGTTTCATCTGAGAACGATAGACCCCATCGAGTGTTTTTACCTTGGAATCGACCTCAAG
Organism: Planctomycetota bacterium; assembly: GCA_030748635.1. GTDB lineage: Bacteria > Planctomycetota > JACQVV01 > JACQVV01 > JASMLP01 > JASMLP01. Next base: position 4,268 of record JASMLP010000208.1, on the reverse strand, counting down.
CGTTTTTCCGGAAAGCTGGTCGTTTCCATGATTTTGAAGGAGCATTTTGGCTCGATGCCGATCGATGGCTATGCGGTTGGTTGCCAGTCGCGAATAGGAACTGTCTTCGATGGTACCCGCGGGTGTGACCGTCTGAACGGATATCATTGCGCCGGCGGATTGTTGCTGGAAGGCCGCGCTGAGTGTCTCGTCGATTTTCAGGAGAACTTCCTTGTTCTTTTCTCTGGCGGAGAGAAGAGAAATAGCAATCAGTTTGCAAAAGTAAGAGGAGATTGTTTTCAGGCACGAAATATCCAGGACCAACGCGTCTTGGGGGCAACCTAACAGACGCTGAAAATCGTCCGGAAAACACTCCACGAGAGGTTCCTCGTCGCGAGTCGTGGCGACCAGGCCCGCTTTCCAGAGGATAAATGGAGGTACCACGCCCCGCGACGTTTGAACGACTTTGTGAACGACTTGAATCGACTTCAGGGCGGGCGAAATTTCTTCACACGCGCGTACCAGTAAAAGCTTGTCGATCGCTTGTAGAACACGTGCTACGACTTCGAGCGCTTCGAGATGTTCAGGAGGAAGCGACTGAACTTTACGAAGATCGAGTTCGATTCGCCGATGACTTTGGTCGATGTTTTCACGGGCGTAGAAAAGCATATCGTTTCGAAACGCGGAGGCGTTTGCGAAAGGAATATCTACGGTTTTATCGACCTGTACGGTTCGTGGAAGGGATTCACTCATGAAGTCGAAGGATTGGAACGAAAAAGGGTTTCGATATCTGTCCCATCCTACCGGGATGGGGGAGGGTCATCAACACACACATGGGAGATGGATTCAGAGCCACCAGATCGGATTTCTGGCCAACCCCTTTCCTCCGATTTTACGGAGCCCCGAGCCGTCCGGAGAGACGGTCCAGACTTCGGTGCGTCGACGATTTACGACCCTCTCGAAGGCTACGATAGACCGACGTGGGTGGATCGTTGGGCGTCTGTCCGCGGGTCCTTGGGTGAGTGTGTGGAACGAACGATCATCGAGGTCGAATCGACAGATTCGTCCATTTTGAGCCATGATCACGGAGCGGCCCTGGGGAAGAAACGCCGGATTTTCGCCCAGACCGAGAGAGCAGATGATTTGGTCTTCACTCATCAACTGGACCTGGTTCCCTTTTTCGCCGTGGACCGTTCGTATCCAGTTGGATCCGTCAGGGTCGAATCCCCACGCAATACCAGGGCCCAGAGATTGAGTTGCTCCTGTTTTCAGGTTGACGCGTTGTATTCCCCCATCTTCGGTGCGAGCGTGAAGAAGAACGCGACCGTCCGGCGAGGGAGCAGGCCGAAATCCGGGGCCAAGAGGTTGTTCCTCTCCTGCCAGATTCACGCGAACCAGGCAAGGTCCCGAAGAGGTTCCTTCGACGACCCAGAGACTGCGCCCCGTCGCTTCCCAGCAAAATTCGATCAGGTTGATACGTCGAAGAAGTTCCTTCCAATGCCCGGTTTTTGGGTTCAAAAGGATAACCGCAGTCCCTTGTCGTCGCGGAGCCAGATACGCTAAACGGGGTTCTTGGGGGTGAAGTTGCCAGGATGAGCCTTCGGTTTCGCATGGATGGCTCTTGTGGCCTCGGGTCTGGAAAAGAACGGGGCGACGACTTTTTCCGACTTCGAGGCGAATCCAGATACCCTTGGGGTCCACCTGAAGTGGATGGGTTCCCTGGGAAGGTTCTTCTGGATGAATTTGCTTGGAAAGAGCGCTGATGCGAGTAAGCGCTTCTTCGCGCAAGGGGTCGGGAAGTTCATGGGGGGTGTCGGTTTCCAGGAGGGATCCATGAGAGAAGTAGAGGATCGAGGGGAGGTGGTCGATATCAGGAAATACACCCACTAGAAACGCTTCGCGTGTTTGTCCGTCGTGGAGTAGCTTTGTCGCGAATGCGCCCACCGATCGTGTGGAGACCGTTTGCGCCCGAATTGCCGTCGGATCTGCATTTGAATCTATATATTCGATTTCTTCACTGGTTGGGGCTCCTCCCTGGACTCGACCTTCGATTCGAATTTCTTGCAGCGAAAGATCCATATTTTCAGCCTGAAGAACCACCTGGCAATCGCAGAAGGTGTCGATCGTTCCAAGATATTGGTAGAGATCAATGGGATCCACTTCGTGCCGTTTGGCCCAATCGGAGGTGTGAGTGAATGTGCCGTCACATTCCTTACAGTGGGTGTCGGTCCAGGAGCAGAGCGAACCTCGGAGAATGGGCCCGATGGGAGGAGTTCTGGTTTCCGAGGGTTTTACATAGGTTCGCCCCACGAGTTCACAGCTTCTTTCCAGGTGCCACCATTCTTGTGGGCAGAGAAGATACGCTTGTAGGGCGGCACTACTCGCGGCGGAAAAGTCTCCTTTTTCTTCTTCCCAAAGAGAGAGGATTGCGTAACAAGACGCCCATTCATAACCCGCGTCGAGCGCCTTGCGAGCTAATTTTCCCGCTTCATCATGCCGTTCCTGGGCGGACAAGACGGTGGCTAAACCAGCTACTGCGGCCGGTTGATTTTTCCACTCCTGGCAGAGCTTTTGGTACTCGGCTTCAGCTGCAACTAAGTTGCTGATTTCGAAAAAGGAATCGGCCAAATCGAGACGGGCTGTCCAGAAATTTGGGTAAGCCTCGATGATTTTGTGAAGAATGTCGATCCGGTCGTCGATCGGAAGGTTGTCACGAAACGACGATTCATATCGACTCTGGAAATTCGGGGGCAGTTCCTCATATTCCAAGGAGATTCTCCTTCGTTGGTGTAAGATCTTTCATGATATCTCTTTCCGGTGGAAGTTGATTGAGCCTTTCGGGGTGAAATGGAGATTCGTAAAATCCAAGAGGTGATCAGAAAATATCCAATGCTTCTGTGGATACTGGGGTGTGCACTCTCGAGTGGATGCGCGTCGGTGCCCCATGCTCGTCCACTCGGGCCGAAGGAAGAGGCCATCCTGAATGTGTTGCAGGAGACTCTAAGATTCGAGGCCCAAAGAGAAAAGGATCTACGCATCGGAAAAGTGTCGCGATCTCTTCGCGAAGCGCTGGAGGAAGGGCGTATTCAGATTTTTCAAGGTACTCCCGATCGACCCGAGGTGGGAGGCCAGGTGGTTGGTGATCGTGTTTATCTACGGAAAGAATGGTTTTATAACGACCGAAAAGAGTTGATTTCGATATCGGAAAACCTGACCGAGGAACAGGAGTTAACGCGTCTATTTTCTCTTCTTTATGTTTATGTTCATGAAGGAGTTCATATGACCCAGTCGCCCTGGAGGCGTTTTTTCCGACTGGAGCAGTGTGAACGGGAGGCGTATCAAGTCTCCCATGAATTTTTGAACGGATTGTTGCGTAGTAAAATTCTCGAACCGAAAGGTTCTTCCCCTTTGTTGGCGGGAATGGATGAAGGGCTTTTTCTTAGAATCCACGGTCGTAGCCATGCGCTTTTCGACTGGAAGTACTTAGGGCCTCGATGCGCAGAATGGACACTAGACCAGTTTCAAAAACGTCGTCTGGATCAAGCCCGGAAAAGGAATCAAGGATTCACACTTCATCGAGAACTCCCGTTGGTTTGGAGAGTCCCCTTCGTTCGACTTGGCTCCAATCAAGGGCGAGTACGATTGCCGTTTCCCCTTCCCATTGAAACGGTTTCCAGACTCGGTAAACCGGATGAGATCGATCTGGCCTGGGTATTGATCGAGCCGGGAGGGGAGGAAGAGGTTTATCGCTGGAACTCAGGAGAAGGTGTCAAGGTGGAGCGTATCGGACCTACGGCTTCCGGTCAGTGGCGAATCGACCTGCTTGTAACCGCGACGAAAGAGCGGTTGCCTCGGTATGTAACGATTGTTGGAATTCCTCTTTATACCTGGTTTGAACCCAACCAGGGTCCTGAACCGGCCCCGGCAATGCCCCAAGCATCGGCTTCGGATTCAAAAAGCGATTCTCATAGCAAATAAAATCCATCGAGGCGTGGACAAAAAACGGGTTATCCGGCTTTTGGCCGGATAACCCGGGAGATTGCGTTGGAAGCTGCTGTGAGCAGGATCCGAGATGTTCTGGGTGATTTAGTCTTGCCAGATTCCCTTTTTCTGCATCCAGGATTTGACACCTTTTCCTTGGCGGGTGTTGGGAGCCGCGTCGTGTCCTTTGCGGTACCAGGCCGCCATGCCGGCTTGATCGCCGGAACGGCCCAGGATGGTTCCGACTTGAAGATAAAAAGCTTGCGCCTTTTCTCCGGACCCAACCATACCGCTTTGATCAAACTGCT
>JASMLP010000207.1 GCA_030748635.1 Planctomycetota bacterium | reverse complement strand
AAGATCCTAGAGTCAGTCCGAGTATCAAGCATCCTGCGAAGAATGAACTTCGCTTCCGGGGGAATCGAGTCGATGTCATGCGGTTTCTCCTTGCTGCGTTTCGCATCGCGTTGTGGGGTGAATCGGCTCTTGGGAGCCGGGTATCCTTGAACGCAAGATTTGTACCGCCCCGTTTTTCTCCTCTAAGTATTTTGGTAGTAACTTTTTACGGAATCATTGGATGGAGTGCCGGTGCGAACTCGGTTTCCGGCTTTCCGGCGGAAACAGGAAACCGAGTTTCCGGTTTTTCGGGATGCGCCAGCAGATCGAAAACTGGGCGTCAGGAAGGGCTGTTCCTTGTCGAAAGCGCATCCGCGATTTCCCGTTTTCTCAAACGAATAAAGAGAAATCTGTTTTCGTATTCGTTCCGGAGCGGCGAAATCGTTCCGGGTCGGCGGTGTTGTATAAAATCGTGGCTACGCACCCGATCCCCACGAGCATGAGGATCGTCAGTCGGGGTGCCCAGCGGTTATTTAGTGTTCGGGTGACTCGCCAGGACAGAAGTCCCAGTGCGATCACCGAGATCGACAGGAGCCAGATCCACGGACTGACCCACTGGGTCGCAAAGAGTCCCATGGCGATGCTCACTGGAGCCATCAGAATGGCCGCGACCATGGCGCAGGTGAGGGCGATGGTTTCAAGAACCCGGATACGCCGATCGATCGGAAAGGTAGCGACCCATAGGAAGATCGGTGCCAGAAGCAAGAAGGGGAGGAGGTTGGTCAGGAAGAGAAATTGCTGGAGCGCCAGGTAACGGTTTCGGTCTTCGTCCTTTCTCCAGAACCCCTCGATGTGCCGCACCACTCGGTTTTCGGTCCTCTGACCTGCACGCAGGAGCAGCAGATGGTTCCAGGGACTGCTCCACCTTATGGCGCGCTCGGCATGATGACGGGTCCTGCGGATCTCAACCCACATGGCCGGAGTGAGTTTTTTCTCCACGGCGGGATGGATGTTCAGCGTTCTCCGAGTGGAAAGACCGGCCAACGGACTCAGAACCGGGAGGAAGAGGGATGCGGACATTCCCAGGGTGCAAAGTGTCAGAAGGGCTTTTTGGGCGCTGGTTAGTAAAAGTCCAGATTGACTCATGAGTTGGGGAATTCGTGGTGGGGGTGAGAAAGGGGTGTGATGACAAAGGGATCTATCTGCTGGGTGTCGCGCATATGTTCGGAGTTTGAGGGGTATTGTAATCATGGAAGGTCGTCTGTGCGCGTTTCGGATAATTTGTCGGTTTTTGAGCTGGGGTTGGCAGTGGGAAGACGGGTGCGGTACTCTCCTCTTTCATGCGTACCGTTTTTATCAGTCACGGTCGGGTATCCGGCGGAGGATCCGATCTGGATGCGGTCGCCTCGGTCGCTTGCGGGGTCCGGGCGTTCCGTCAGGCGGGTTCGGTGGACGTCGAATACGATCTGGTCGACTACATCCCCGAGAGGCTGGATCGGTTGGTCGCTCGTGAGGATCGGGATGCTCGACTGGTTCTGGCCGATATTCCTCTCGAGGCGTTGTGCCGGGTCTACGAACCGGAAGGGTCGGTGGCCGACGTACTCGAAACTCTGCATCAGCGGGGGAACCGGATCGTCCTGATCGATCACCACCCGATTCCCGAGTCCGATCGGGATCTCTACCGGGATCTGGAGTCTCGGGGGGTGGTGGAGGAGCTTCGCCTGGTGCTTCCGCCGGAGAAGAGGCCCGCGACGGGGATGGTGGCCGACTATCTTGGGGATTGCGGCATCGGGGGTCCGGACCCGGTGCAGGAGACGCTGGTTCGCTATGCGATCGACCAGGATTTTGCCACCCGTTCGATTCCCGAGGCCAATCGACTCACCGATATCATCGTGGGACGTCACGATCTGGCCTCCCTGGTCGAAAAGCTCGTGGAAGGGGTGTTCTGGGACGAGGGAATGGAAACCTTCTTGCGACAGGCCGAGGAAGCCACCCGGCAACTCTGCTCTTCGATGGTCGTGGAACACCGGACGCTGACACAGGAGGACTCTCCGGTCGCCTATGCCTGGGTGCCCGAAGAACTCAAGACCACCCCCGCTTCGGAATATCTGTTCGAGATGTTTCCGGAGATCGCGGTCGCGGCCCTCTTCAAACGCGAGCGGATCTCTCTGCGTCGTCGACTGGGCATCGATCAGCCCGATCTGGGGACCTTCGCATTCGAGAACGGCGGAGGCGGTCATCCGGGGGCTTCGGTTCTTCACGGAAATCGGTGCGAACTGTTTGATCTTGCGCAGATGAATCCTCAAAATTTTGGAAGCTATGTGGATCGGTTGCACGCGGCTCTCGATCGGCATGCCGGAGCGGCTTCTCCGGAGGGTTTGTCAGAGAAGAAACCGGTTTGATGTGTTTCTCTCGTTTTTCGAATGTGTTTTGTCAGGAGTTCTTGTCGTGAATTCATTCCTCTCCTCGGGTCGTTTGAGAACGATCGGATTCTTTCTTGTCGTTATCGCCACGCTCCCAGGGCCTGACGGTCTGTTTGCGCAGGAAAAAGTCGTGAAGCTGGCCCCCGGCCAGGAGGTCAATGCTCTGGCTTTCGCTTCCGACGGCGCTTGGTTGGTCGCTGGTTGCGAAGATGGAAGTGTGGTTCAGGTCGAGGTCGCCAGCGGGAAGACTTTACGGGTCTTGCGCGGTCACGAGGGGCCGGTCAAGGCGGTCGCCGTTTCGGACGACCGATCTCGGATCGCTTCGGCGGGAGAGGACGCCATAGTCCGGATCTGGGACGCGTCGAACGGAAAAGAAGTTCTCAAGATGGAGGGGCATCGCAACTGGATCAGTTCCCTTCGGTTTGCTCCCGATGGAAAACACCTGGTCAGCGGGAGTTGGGATCGTCTGGTCCGTTGGTGGAAGCTTTCTGACGGTTCGATGGTCTGGGAAAGTCACGCTCTGGGGTGTGAAGTGAATGCCGTGGATATTTCTCCTGATGGAGACCGGGTCGCGGCGGCCGGGACAACCGGACAGATCGTGGTGATGGATGCCTGGACCGGACGACCTCAGGCGGGTTGGCATGGACATGACCGTGGCGTGTACGATCTCCGTTTCTCTCCGGGAGGAACCCGGCTGATTTCTGCCGGACGCGATCGGTTGTTGCGGATCTGGGATGTCAAGACTCGGCAACCGATCACCACTCTCAGCGGACATCGCCAGTCCGTCCTCTCGGTGGCGATCTCCTCGGATGGGTCGCTGATCGCTTCGGGAAGCGATTCGGGTCGGGGAAAAGGCGGCAAGGGGGTTCGGGTCTGGGATGTCACCGAAGAGAATCCCGGAGTCCGATTGGGTTCCACTCCCGAGCCGGTCCAGTCGGTCCTCTTCAGTCCGGACAGGCGCTGGGTGGTTTCTGGAACCTGGGACGGAGTGATCCGATTCTGGAAAGTTCCGGATTTTCCGAAGTAGTTCTGCCGTCGACCTCGGAAATCGTCAGCTTTCGTGTTGCGAGTTGATGCCGGGAAGGGACGCTCTTCCCTCCCGGGCGATCGGAGAAACAACTCGAAAACCCGGATTTTGCGTGGGCGATGAACTACGGGGAGGAGTCGTTTGACTCCGAGACGCTCCGTTTCAGTATGTGTCCCTGGAAGCCTACGGTGTCCAGCGCCTTGGCGACTGCTGCGTCATCGATTTCGGCTTTGGATGACAGTTCGACGGTGGCTTGTTGTTTTGGAAAGTCGATCTGGATGTTCCCTACTCCCGGTAGGGTCGAGAGAGCCTTTCGGGCTCTCTTGGGTCATCCAAAACCTCAGGTCATCCCGGAGATGTGAATGACAAGACGTTGGGAGAACGGATCTTCCGGTTCCGAGGTGACGGGGTCCGTTGGGGGGGAAAGCGGGACGACCGGGACGGCCCAGGCCAGGATCAGGGCCAGACCTGCGATCGCCGTGATTCCACGGGCGGACCTGGACGCTTCGTGTTTCAGGACGAGCCACAAACTGATCCCCCAGAAGAGAGTCCCCAGAAGGAGTAAAGGAGCGCGCCACGATTCGAGCGCGACTCCGAGGCCGGCGCTTCCCAGGCCCAGGGAAGCGGTGAGGAGGGAAGCCAGCGATCCGACTCCAGTCAGATTCTTATTTGTCATGATGAGGTACTCGTAATTAGGGGCTTAAATGTCTGGGCATTTTCGTTCATTCGGATCCAGAAATCGGTTCGGAATTGGCGATGACGGTCAATTTTTCGATGACCGATCCGACAAGATCGTCAGGGGTGGAAGCTCCTGCGGTGAGAGCGATGGTGCCTCCAGAGGGAGGGAGCCAGTTTTTTTTAACGACGGTCTGGAGGCTTCCGTAGGGTTGGTGTTCGATCTGATGGAGATCGAAGCAGTTGGCATCTCGGATGTGATAGGCCGGACTGAATTCGTTGGCGATCCGGGCCAGGTTGGCGGTATTGGAGGAGTTGTAACCTCCCAGCACCAGGGTGACGTCGATCGGTTCTTGATCGCTTAGCTCGAGAATGGCGTCCTGGCGCACCTGAGTGGCCTGGCAGATTGTGTCCAGGGTGAGGAAGCGCTCCGGGATCGTCTCGGGTTTGAAGCGGGCCTCCACGGCTTCGCGGAACATTTCGAAGATGGCTACGGATTCACCCGCCCTCATCGTGGTCTGGTTGGCCAGTCCGATTTTGAGCAGGTCTTTTTCCGGGTCGAAACCGTCGCTGGTGGCTCGTGCGAACCGTTCCCGAAGAGCGGGAGGGGAGAGAGCGTGTGGAGCGCCTCGGATAAAATCGCAGACCAGTCCCGCTTCATCTCGGTCTCGAACGATCAGGTGCTTGCGGGCGACGCTGGCGGTGGCAATCGTCTCTTCGTGTTCATGTTTTCCGTGAATGATCGAGGTGAATTCCTGGGCGTTGTACTCTTCGATGCGATTCCAGACGTCGACTACGGAGCGACAGGTCGTATCCACGATGAGGCAACCGGAGATCCGTAACGCGTTCAGTGTTTCGAAGTTGGCTATCGTCGTGCCGAAGGCGGGGACGATCACGACATCCTTCGAAGTGATATCTTCGAGAGTGAGGTTTTCTCGATCCATGAAGTGCGCGCCGCGTCTTCCCATCTCTTCGTTGACATAAGGGTTGTGGATGATTTCGTGAAGGACGAGAATTCTTCGGTCGGCATGCTGGGCGAGTGTGTCGAGCGCTTCTTTCACCGCAAACTTGACCCCGTAACAAAATCCGAATTTGCGGGCCAAACGGAGAGTCCACGGTCCGATGTGAATCGACTGTCCATCCGATTCTGGGTCGGGTAATCCGGAAACCGGACGAAGTTTGCTGGTGGCGGTCGTGTGTTCGATGAGCGGGGTGTCGAAAGTCCGCCAGCTTGCTTTGGAGGGGTCTTGAGATGGGGAAGTCATTTTTGATTCTTTCGAGATCGTTCAGTTTACCACGGAGCGGCTTTTCGTCTCCTCTCTTGCTTTGCGGAGTTGGGCTCGATAGGGTCTTTGGCCATGGATATGAACGAAGAGATCAAAAGGCTGGAAGATCGACGAGAAACCGTTCGGAAGATGGGGCCCCCCAAACGGATCGAAGTGCAGCGCGCGCGTGGCAAGTGGACGGTTCGGGAACGGATCGATCGACTCTACGATCCGGGTACTTTCGAGGAACTGGGGATTCTCGGCCGTAGTCAGGATGAGGGAGCGGCGATGGCCGGCCGCGAGACACCGGCTGATGGGGTGGTGACCGGAGTGGGTCAGGTCGAGGGGCGTGAGGTCTTTGTCATCGCTTACGATTTTTCCGTGCTTGCCGGGTCGATCGGTCTGACCGGAGAAAAAAAAGCGGCTCGCGTCCGACAACTGGCGAATCGGTTCGGAAAACCGATCGTGTGGCTGGTCGATAGCGCCGGCGCTCGGATCCAGGAGATCGCTTCCACTCACGCTTTTGCGGACAGCGGGTCGCTCTTCTACGAGCAGGTGCAGATGTCGGGGCGGATTCCGATGGTCGCGGCCATGATGGGGCCCGGGGCGGCGGGGACCGCCTATATTCCGGCCCTTTCCGACTTCGTCCCGATGGTCCAAGGGACCAGTTTCATGGCTTTGGGAGGTCCACCTCTGGTCAAAGCGATTGTCGGGGAGGATGTTACCGAAGAGGAGTTGGGAGGGTCTTCGGTTCACACGAAAATCTCTGGAGTTGCCGATCTGGAGGTTCCCGACGACGAGGCCTGTCTCGATGCGATCCGCACGTACCTTTCGTTTTTCCCTTCCAGTTGTCAGGAGGCGCCGCCGATTCGTGCCGGTGGGGCTCCCATGGAGGGGGCCGATCAGGCGATTCTTGACGCGCTTCCATCCAATCCTCGGATGGCCTACGACATGAAAGTGGTGTTGCGGGCGGTGGTCGACGAGGGCGATCTTTTCGAGATCAAGCCGCAGTTTGCTCGAAACCTGATCACGAGCCTGGCTCGTATCGGTGGGCGACCGGTAGGTATTTTGGCCAGCCAGCCTTCGATTCTGGCCGGCGCGATCGACATCGACGCCTCCGACAAGGCGGCTCGCTTCATGAATCTCTGTGACGCGTTCGGAATTCCGCTGGTATTTTTTCAGGATGTACCGGGATTCATGGTCGGTACCCAGGCGGAGCAGGCGGGAATTATCCGACACGGCGCCAAGATGCTTTTTGCGCTTTCGGAAGCTACGGTTCCCAAGGTGACGGTGGTTGTCGGCAAGGCTTATGGGGCGGGGTATTACGTCATGTGCGGGAAGGCGTATGGACCCGATCGGATCGTTGCCTGGCCCAACGCACAGATCAGTCTCATGGGGGCTGCGGGAGCTGTGAACATCATCTTTCGTCAGCAGATTCAGGCGGCCGAGGATTCTCAGGCCGAGCGGACGAAACTCGAAAAGGAGTTCGGAGACAAGATCGGAGCCTATCCGGCGGCCGAGGCGGGTCTTATCGATGATATTATCGATCCCCGGGAAACCCGGGCAACGATTCTTCGGACGTTGCAGCTGGCCGAAACGAAAACCGTACCTCGACCCCAGAAGAAGCGGGGAGTTCGACCGGTCTGAACGGCGAGTCCGAGGTCGATCCGTTCGTCTGGCCCCTCGACGGGACTGTCTGGACGTTGGGATCGTGTACGGGAAATCACGCGGTCGATCGGCGATACGATCGTGGGCGTCGGCGGGCACCTGGGATCGGGGTAAGGCATCTTTTCCTCCTGACAAGAAGGTGAGAGGGTTTTCTGGACAGAGGACCGGTACGTGCGTGCGGGGGGGTGGTCTGGTATGCTCCCGGCCATGTCCAGTGCATCCAAAGTTGTCATTACCGCCGCGCTAACCGGAGTCGCAGCGACTCGCAAGCAGTGTCCCGCGATCCCCTACACCCCGGTTGAAATTGCCGAGGAGGCTTTGCGCGCCTATGAGGCGGGAGCTGCGATTGTTCATATTCACGGCCGCGAGGACGATGGTTCGGCTTCGTTTCGACCGGAACTTTTCAGTCAGATCGCGGAGGAGGTTCGTTCTCGCTGCCCAGTCCTTCTCAACTGGTCGACGGGTGCGGTGGGGCTTTCCATGGAGGAGCGGGTGGCTCCGGTGCGAGCGGTTCCGCCGGATATGGCGGCGCTCAATATGGGGTCGATGAATTACGCCAAGTACAGCCCCAAGACCAAGCAGTTTTATTTCGATTTTGTGTTCCAGAATCCTTTCGTGGATATCACGAAATGTCTCGAAGTTCTCAATGAGCACGGTGTGCGTCCAGAGCTCGAGTGTTTTGATACCGGTCATGTCCAGAATGCCCGTCCGTTGATCGATCAAGGGTTGCTGTGTCCTCCGTATCAGTTTTCGCTCATCCTGGGGGTTCTCGGCGGGGCTCCCGCAACCACCGAGCAACTCGTCCAGATGCGACGGACTCTTCCGGATGGAGCATCGTGGCAGTTGATCGGGATCGGGACGATACAGTGGAAAATGGTCGCGGCCGCGCTTTCGATGGGAGGCAATATTCGAGTCGGTCTGGAAGACAATCTCTATCTGGGCCCGGGGGTGATGGCGAGTTCCAACGGGGAGTTGGTAGAGAAGGCGGTTCGGATGGCTCGTGACGTGGGTCTGGAACCAGCGACGGTGGAGGAAGCTCGAAAGATACTCGGGCTTCGGGAGACGGCCTGAGGGGCAGCGGGAGTTCTGTCCTACTGTTCGGGCTCCAGAGGAGCTGGAGCCAAGAAAACGGAGCTGAGAAATGACAGTCTCTTCAAAGAAGATGCGTGGCGCCCAAGCGATGGCGGAAACTCTGGTCGAACTGGGAGTTCGTCGCGTGTACGGGATTCCCGGGGCCCAGAACGTGGAGTTTTTCGACTCGCTCGAAGGTGTGGACCTGGAAACCGTTCTGGTCACTCACGAGTTGGGGGCGTCGTTCATGGCCGATGCCGAGGCCCGACTGACCGGGAGGCCGGGAGTGATCGCGGTGGTTCCCGGTCCGGGTTTGACGAACTGTTTGACCGGACTGGCGGAGGCGTACATGGACAGTGTTCCTGTGGTGTGTATCGCTTCAGGGGTTCGGGCGCGACTCCCGTTTCGCTACCAGTTGCATCAGATCGATCAGTTGGGGATGGCGGCCCCGGTGTGCAAGAAAGTCTTTCGAGTCGAGTCGCCGGAGGAGATTCCCGCTCTCACGACTGAGGCTTTTCGGCTTGCGGCGAGCGGAGAGCCGGGGCCGGTGGTGATCGAATTCCCCAGCGATCTGGCTCTCGAAAAATCGCGTATGGATTCGGTCGTTCTTCCCGATGAGGCGACTCCCATCGATCGGATTCAGGTGGGGAAAATTGCCGACCGATTGTTGGCGGCCCAAAAAGTCGGACTTTATGTCGGGCAGGGAGTGTTCGGGCATCAGGCGGATTTACGAATCATCGCCGAACATCTGCAGGCTCCCGTGGCGACAACGATCTCCGGTCGGGGAGCCCTTCCCGAAGACGATCCCCTTTCGGTCGGGTTCGGGATGACCGACTCCGGGCATCCCGCGGCCGTGGAGGCTTTCAGTCGTTGCGATCTGGTGCTGGCGGTTTCTTGTAAGTTCGGCGAGGTGTCGACCGGTTCCTACGGTATGAACTACCAGGGAGAACTGATTCATGTGGATATCAACCCGGAGGTTTTAGGGACCAACTACGAAGCGTCCATGCACCTGGCAGCCCCCGCCGGCCCTTTTTTGAAAGCTTTGCGTCGTCGCATCGAGGACACTCCCGCGAGAGAGGAAGATCGAGAACTGAAGGAGTTGATCGCTCATCACAAACAGGCGGTCGAGAAGGAAGGGAGCCAGGCCAAGAAGCGACCCGACTCCGTGGCTCCGGAACGATTCATGGTCGAGCTTTCCCGGCGCATGCCTCGAGATACGGTGATGGTGACCGATAGTGGAGGTCACATGTTCTGGGCGATTTCTCACTTTCCGATCCGGGCCGAGCGGAGCTTTCTCGCTCCGGTCGATTACCAGTCGATGGGGTACGGGACTCCTGCTGCGGTGTCGGCCGCCATCGAGTGCGCCGGGAAACGGCCGGTGGTGGCTACGATCGGAGACGGTTGCTTTTTGATGACCGGGATCGAGATGCTGACCGCGGTGCGTCGGAAGGTTCCGTTGCTTCTGGTCGTCTTTCGGGATAAAGAGTTGGGGATCATTCGTCAGATCCAGGAGAAGATGTACGCTCGACCGGCCGCCGTCGATCTCTCCGAGGGGCCGGATTTTCAGAAACTGGCCGAAGGTTTTGGAGCCGAGTATCGGTTGATCGCGGGGGATGAGGAGGTCTCCACGGTTCTTGATGAGGTGGTTCCGGTGTCCGGACCGACCGTGCTCGAGGTTCGGGTCCGTTACGACAAGTGGAACCGGTATTTCCAGGGGGCTCTCAAGGCCAACATGCGTTCTCTGAGCAAGATGCAGATCCTGGGGATGGGGTTACGACTTCTCAAGCGCAAGATCTTCGGCGTGTAGAGAGAAAGAGTCCGGATCGGATCAGGTCGGCTCTTGGTGCCTGGGGATGCGGTGGCAGAGGATGGCGGTGACCTTTTTCTCTCGTCCCGCCAGAACGAGCGTGATGGCGTTTTCTCCGGCACCGGAGAGTTCCTTGCGGACCTGGCCGGGATCGAGTTGCGCACCCCGTTTCTTGACCTCGACTCGACCGATCTTTCGCTGACGGAGCCAGGAGCGGAGTCGCTTGCGATCGTAAGGGAGAAATGCTTCGATTTCGAAAGAGGTCGCCGCGAGAGTGGAAGCGGGGTGGTCAGCGGTGAGGTAACCGATCGAAGGCCAGAGGCCCTGGAGGTCGTGGGCTTGGGCAAGCGCTCCGCTCAGGTGGGCGGCGAGTACCGGGCGGGCCGGTTCGATCAGATAACGCAGGGGGCTTCCAGCGTATTCCACGGCCATTTCGGGTGTACCGCGGAGACTCCACAGAGGGGTGCCCTCGGGTGAAACGGCGACCGCTTCGTGGGCGCCGGGACGGTCGGTCAGCGAGTCGAACCAGGCGATCTGTTGACGACACTCCCCGCGACTTTCGATCCACTGTCGCAACGACCGGGAAGAGGCTTGGGCCGGGAGCGTGGCTGCCGGCGCGAGTTTGAGAATGAGGGCGGTTTCATCTTTTATCAGCCCCTCGATCCAGGACCAGGGGGGTTCAGTGTTCCAGTTCTGGGAATGACGTTTCTCGTTCGGCCGACGGTCCGGGTCGAGGTGGAGAATGTCGTAGGGTTCAGGGTCCAGTCTCCGAACGTCGTCACATCGAATCGAAACTTCTTTTTGGCCGTAGACCTGAGCGTTGTGGTGCGCGAGGTGGCCGATGCCCTCGTCCTGATCGACTCCCACAATCCGGTTGCCTTGGCCGAGGGCGAGGAGGTCGCCTCCAATGCCGCAACAGAGATCCGCGATGGCGTGTCCTTCTCCGATGAGGGAACGTTTGAAAAGGGCGATCCCTTCGTCAGTCGATTGCTCGAGTCCTCGTCGGGTGAAGAGCATCTGGTCGGCCCGGCGAAACTTGTCGTGGGCTTTCTGGCGGAGCTCGAGTTGGCTTGTGGTGAGGGCGGCGCGGGCTGTACCGATCTCGTCTCGAAGCGTCTGCAGAGTGCGTCGGGTGGGGGGCTGTTTTTCACCCAGCCGATTCATCCAGGAAGCGGCCTGAGATCCCGTGAGCCAGGCCAGGTCGTTCGCGGTCGGAGAGGTCAATTCAGGTCTCGGGGCGAGAAGGCGTCTCGGATCTCCTCGGGGATGCGACGAGGAGTGCCGTGACGTAAATCGATGAATGCCCAGTTCGTGCGGGCGATCGCCAGAAGGGTGTCGTCCCGAGGACATTCGATCCGATAGAGACGTAACGAGGTGACTCGCTGGAGGTCGGCGACCCAGGTTCGGATATGGATTTCATC
>JASMLP010000206.1 GCA_030748635.1 Planctomycetota bacterium | reverse complement strand
TTGCTGGAACATGAGGATCAGGTCGTTCGCACCGCAGCAGCCCAGGCCCTTGGAAAAATAGGTCCAGCGGCCGCGCCAGCTTCGGTCGTTCTGGCCAAGCGCCTCGGAGATGTTTTGACTGTACGACGAGAAGCCGCAGTTGCGTTGAAGAAGATCGGGGCTGGCTCAGAATTAGCCCTACTCATCGTTCTTGGACATAAGGATCTGGAGGTTCGGCGGTCGGCACTGAAGATTTTGGTGGAGCTTCCACGCTTGAGTCGTCGAGCAGTGAAACCGTTGATCCGATCCTTGAAGGACCGCGATGCAGGGGTGCGTCGGATGGCCGTGATGGCTCTGGGGCGCGGAGGAGAGGAGTCGATCGAAGGGCTGGTAGAAACTCTCAACGGTGAGGATGTTTCCCTCCAGCGCACGGTGGCCGGTGTCCTGGGGCAGATGGGGGAGATCGCAATTCCTGCCATTCCCGCTCTGGCTCAGCGTCTCATGGATCCAGACCACGATTTGCGCGAGGCATCCAAGCAAGCCTTACGGTCGATTCGCAAGGCGACAGTTGATCCGGCGGTTCATCAGCAGATCGATCACGCTTTGCAGTCAGTGGGAGGATAGTTCGTGAGTGTCCTCAAGGGGCTCCTGGTCGGTTTCGGCATTTGCCTGGTTGCCTATCTTTTCACCAACTTCTGGATTCGGTGGGCGTATCGGCAATGCCCAGAGTGTCGAGCTCTCAACCTGCCCAAACGGACGAAATGCCGACTTTGTCAGCACCCGTTTTTATCGGAGTCCTGAAATAGGAGATCGGTTCGGATCACCGACCCGAACCGATCATGATATTTCAGTCTACGATCTGGGCTGCGGAACGAACTCCATGGAAGGACGCACGCTGCGTTCGGTTTCGTACCCGAATTTTTCGGCAACGAGGACAGCGCAGTGTCTTGGGTTCCCAGGTCCAGAAGAAAATACGTCCACTGACACCTGCCACCCGGAATTTTTGTCCACATCCAGTACAAGAAACAGTGCGTTTCATGGGAGGACCCTTTCGAATGAGGTGATCTGCTTTCGAAAGGTCAAACCGGAAAATAGACCGATCGGATCAGAAAATCCGCCGAAAAACGCCTCTGTTTTCAGTTATTGAAACGGGGCGTTTCAACCTGAATCCGCTGCGGGCTTACGGTTCCAGCGGCTGGAAGAGGGCGCTGAAGTTACTCTGCTGGTCGTTGACCTCTTCTACGTGGCCATCGAGAAACAGCAAGATGAAAATAGTATCCGCGTCTCCACTGTGGTACACGGAATCATCATCCGCGGCGAGAGAGGTTTTGGAAGCATTTCGGATGGCGCGAGCGTTGATCTGCCAGGGTGAACCGGAGGAGTTGTTACGGGCCTGGTAACTGGTTCCGTCGCTGGATGCGCGAGCGCTACCGGCGCTATTGGATGTATAGGATTGCAGCAACAAGGTGTCGCTATTGGGATCCTGACTGCTGGGGCAGATAAAGGCTCGGCTATCGGGGACATGGTCCGTGGCGTAGAGTGTGCCGAGAAACGCTGCTCCCGAAGAGTTGGGATAACGATCGTAGGCGGTGTGGTACGCAGCTAGCCCCAATCCAATCTGTTTCAGATTGGATTTACATTGAGCCTGTCGGGCTTTTTCCTTGATGCTTTGCAAGGCTGGAAGGAGCATCCCGGCAAGAAGTCCTATGATCGCCAAGACAACAAGGAGTTCGATGATGGTGAAGCCGTGCGTTCGACGCATGAATTCGTGTCCTCAAGTCCCCTAAAGAGATGCCCATTGTCCTTTCACTTGAAAGATTGTCAACCATCCTCCCAAGAAAGTCGCCGTGGGCGAATCGGTTCGAAGTGCCTTTTCCTGAGGGGGCTACGTGATAGAGCTTTGCTATACTGTGAGATTTCGCCCCTTCTGCCCATGTGTTCTACCCGTTCAAAGATATCCCGTTCCCCGGTCCTCTACGACCCTTTCACCGGGGTCTATGAGGCGGTTCTCAGCAACGGTTTGAAATTGCTGGTTTTAGAACGGCCAGATGTACCCGCTGTGGTGAGTTTGATGGGATATCGGGTTGGATCGATTCAGGAGGTCGAAGGGGAGACAGGAATGGCTCACTTCCTGGAGCATTTGATGTTCAAGGGGTCTCGACGTTTTCCCAAGGGGTATGTGGATATGACCACCGCCCGCTACGGGGGAAGAAACAACGCTTTCACCAGTCGAGATCTCACCGCCTACTATTTTCGATTTCCCAAAGAGCACTGGGAGAAAGCTCTGGAGATCGAAGCGGATCGAATGCGGTTTTTGCAATTCGACCCCAGGGAAGTCGAAGCGGAGCGGGGGGTGATCCTGGAGGAAATTCGGATGACCCAAGACAGTCCTCTCGATTTTCTCGACCAACAAGTCGCGGCGAGCGCATTCCTTTGCCATCCCTATCGACACCCCATTTTGGGTTGGAGATCCGATGTGGAAAATATGCGCATAGTCGATTTGCGTCGTTTTTATCGCCGCCACTATCATCCACGCAACGCGTTCATGGTGTTGGTTGGAGATCTGAATCACGTGGAGGCACTTCGGCGAGTCCGACATCATTTTGGCAGATTTCGTGGTCGACTCCCTTCGCCTAGGAGAAGGATGACTGAACCTCCCTTTCGAGGAGAGCGGCGAGTTCAGCTGGAGTCCGAGGTGGAATTGTCACGGATCCAGATGTTTTACCATTCGGTGTCGCGCGGCCATCCGGATCATCATGCGTTGGATCTGGCATCCCATGTTCTCGCCGCGGGTCGGTCGAGTCGATTGCAGGAGCGACTGGTGAATAAGAGACAGCTCTTCCTGGAGATCAACGCATTCCAGATGCCGCGATGTGAAGGAGGAGTCTTCGAGGTTTATGGCCAAGTGAGGCCGGGAATTACAGAAAAACGGGCCGAACGCGCGATCCGATCCGAATTGCAATCCCTGGCAAAAACTCCGCCTTCACAAGAGGAATTGGAACGTGCTCGAAGGCAGTTGCTCGCAGATCATCTTTTTGGGCAAGAGGACATATTGAGTCAGGCGGTTTTGGTCGCTCAGGAAGAGTCTTTGGTCGGGTTTCGTTCGTTGGGGCGTGTGAGGGAGGAGGTGCGTTCGGTCACCCCAAGGGACATTTCCCGGGTGGTGAAAACCTACTGTTTGGAGCAAGGGTGTTGCGTCGGTGTGTTGACCCCGCGGACTCATTCCGAGAAATAGAGAATGTGTAGGTAGACTTGATGGTAGAGCAATCGGTTTTTTCCAGCGTGAAGCGATGTGTTCTGAAGAACGGTTTGACCTTACTTTTTCTGGAGAGTCGAAAGCATCCTGTGGTCTCGATTCGAACCGATATCGGATCGGGTGTTTTGCGAGAGACTCCGCTTCGCGCGGGTCTGGCTCGGTTGACCGGGGCAATGCTTCAAGAGGGGCAAGAGGGGCTCGACGCTTTTGCCCTTTCTCGGGCGGTGGATTCTCTTGGAGGCATTCTGAAGACCGACACTCGGGGCGCGCGAATCAAGCTTCTGGCGGAGGATTTTCAGGACGGGCTCGAATTACTCGCGGGTTGTCTGCTCCGACCGTCATTTGGTGAGGAGGCTCTGGCGCGTTTGCGAGCTCGAACTCTGGATGCGATGAAGCAGGCAGAGGAAAATCCCGCGCGACAAGCGAGTCTGGCTTTTGATCGACTGGTGTACGGAAAGCATCCCTTTCATCGCCCGGCGGAAGGGACGCCGGAAACCGTGTCCCGAATTCGGCGTCGGGATCTGGTGTCCTTGCATCGAAAGCTGTTTGTTCCTTCCAATGCCTTGATTTCGATTTGCGGTGATGTCGATTCCGATCAGGTAACAAAATTGGTAACGCGGTTATTTGGTGGTTGGAAAAACAGATCGGTTTCTCCGATTCCTCGATTTCGAGTTCGTAGGCAAAAAACCGTCCGGAGGTCTTGGATACCGATGGATCGAGAACAGGTTCACATCTATCTGGGGCATCTGGGGATTCGGCGAGATGATCCCTCCTATCCGGCCCTCCGAGTTCTGGATTCCGTTTTGGGGGCGGGTTCCGGTTTTACCGATCGCATCTCGAGAGATCTGCGAGATGAACAAGGACTGGCCTATACCGTTTACGCTTCCATCTGCGCCGACGCAGGACGTGTTCCTGGGACTTTTCGGGCCTATATCGGGACAGACCCAGGCAATGCCGAATTGGCAATCCAGGGGATTCTGAAACATGTTAAGAGGATTCGAAAGGAACTGGCTTCTCGAGAAGAACTGGAAATCGCGATCGAAACGGTACGTGGTAATTACGCTTCCAGTTACGAAACGGTATCTCAAAAGGCGGGATACATGGTTTTTTTGGAACGGTATGGATTGCCAATGGACTATCCCTTGCGTTACCTGCGAGCGGTCGGGCGCCTCAAGGTAGAGGAACTTCGTTCTGTCGCGCAACGATATTTGAACGAAGAACATTACTCATTATCTGTCGCGGGCCCTCCGTCTGCGGGCAGGAGTACGTGAGTGTCCAGGACGATCGATGAGGAGGACCGGATCGTCTTGGAGGCCGCGGTTCAACGAGGGTGGATTCACGAGTCAGAAGCCAGGCGGGTTCAGAGGGCGTTAGAAGGGGGGGGAGAGTCTCGGTTTGCAACTCAGATCCTGGGGCAGGACTTTGGTGTGAGCGCCGCGGATCTTACTGCGCTGTTTACTCTCGAAAACTCGGCGGGAAATCCAGTGTTTCCGTCTTCCGATGTGTTCTGTCGAGCGGATTCCTGGCCCGGGGTTCGACTGGGTGATTTCGAGGTTCTGGAACTTATCGGGCAGGGAGGGATGGGGGTTGTGGTGCGGGCTCGGCACCGAACGAAAAAAAAATTGGTCGCGATAAAATTGTTGATCGCGGGTCCCCAGGCCTCTGAGCACCAGGTGCGTCGGTTCCGCCGGGAAGCTCGATTGTCAGAACGCCTGGTCCACCCTGATATGGTTCGAGTGCATGAGGTCGGATCTGCGCATGCATGTTTATATCTGGTGATGGATCTGGTCGAAGGGGCGGTTGACTTGGATCGATGGGTTCGACAACAAGGACTCGATTCGGGGGAGATTTTACAACTACTCATGCGGATCTCAGCCGCCGCTGGATATGCTCATCAACGATACGTGATTCATCGTGACCTCAAACCGGCCAATATCCTTGTCGCTCCGGATGGCCAACCTCGCATTCTCGATTTTGGTTTGGCAAAATCTCTTCGAGGCTGGGGCTCTTCGAGAATGCCGATGACCCGGTCGGGAATGCGAGTGGGGACCCCGAGATACATGGCTCCCGAACAAGCTCGCGGCGAGATCGGGAATCTGGATCCTCGCACCGATGTATACGCTCTGGGGTTGATTATTCAGGAGTGTGTGACTGGACAGCATCCCCACAGTGGGGAGCAGATTCGTCGTTTATATCGGACGGGACGCTGTCAGGTGCCGACTCCGATATCCGGGCAAATCGAAGCCCAGTTGCCAGGTTTGGGGAGAGTTTTGAGCAAGGCTCTCGCCGAGAAGCAGTCCTCTCGTCAGGCGGACGGCGTGGAGTTGGCTCGTGACTTGGATCGGGTTCTTCGGGGTGAGGATGTCGACTTGGTTCCAGAATCCGAGGATCAGATGGCGCGAAGTCTATTTCGGTGGATCGGTCGTCGGAGGTAAGCCGTCGGGGTGCCCCGGCCAGATGTGCCAGACTCCACTTGCGGTGGCGCTGATACGTCCTTCGCCATCAATGACTTCGCCCGATGCGAAAGCGATCTGTCGACCTCTTCCGGTGAGGTGGCCCCGGCAAGTGATTTTTTGGCCGCGAGTTGGGCGTATGAACTGAACCGAGAGGGAGACGGTTCCACACCACTCTTGAGGATTCATGGAGTTGATCACGGCTCCCCCTAGGGCCATGTCGAGTAGACTCGAAACAACACCTCCATGAACAACGCCCCGGCGGTTGCAGTGCTGAGGGTGAACGGGGAGAGAGAGGGTGAACGAGGAGTCTTCGAAAACAGCCTTTTCGACTCCTAGCCATTCGCCGAATGGAGTAGTCATGGCATTGAAAGATGAAGTGATTTGAAAAAAGAAAGAGATTTTTGAAGAGAGAGTCGGAGAAAAAGTTGGGCTAGCTTTTCAAGTTTTTGCTGCACTCTGTCTTTGCATCCCTCTACAATAAATCCAGTCGAAGCAGGCCTCAGGTTTCTTCGAGCGGACCGCGAAGACGCTCGAGCTTTCAGGAGGTCTGCTTCTTTTGGTTTGTGGTGTATGAACATCATGTCGTTCCGCCGCAGATTGAAATCGCTTGGCCGTTGATCCCCGCCGCCGAATCTCCCGCAAGATATATCGCGGCGTCAGCAATTTCTTTGCTGGTGAATAATCGTTTTTGAGGACTCTGCCCCTCGAGGAAGGAGCGTGTCTCTTCTTGGGACTTTCCCGTTTGCTGAGAAATATTTGAAATCGAACGATCGGTCATCGGAGTGTCCACGTAACCGGGGCAAAGCGCGTTGACGGTAACCTTTTTCTGTGCCACCTCGAGTGCCGCGGTCTTGACCAAACCGAGAAGACCGTGCTTGGAGGCGCAGTAGGCTCCGACGTAAGGAAATCCAACCTTCCCCGCGATGGAAGCGATATGGATAACACGACCCCAATTTCGTTCGAGCATCCCAGGAAGAAAGGAGCGAGTCAGAAAAAAAGGACCGGACAGATTGGTGGCAATCGTTCGGTCCCATAGGGTGGTTGGCGTTTTGGTGAGAGGAGCGCTTTCTGCAATGCCAGCAGATCCGACCAAGATGTCGACCGGACCGAGATCGGATTCGATTTTTCGAGGTGCCTCGGAAACGGCAGTTTCATCCGAAATGTCTAACGTCAAGACCATGCTGCGAGACCCCATCTGGTTGATCGTGTCGGCGACCTCTTGAAGTTCGGTTGAGTTGCGGGAGGCGACAACAATTCCAGCCGCTCCAGCTCGCGCGAACGAGAGGGCGCACTCTTTTCCTATGCCCCGTCCAGCACCTGTGACCAATACGATACGATCCTTCAAGTCGAACTCCTTCTGGCTTGGTAAAGGTGGAAGTGTCTGACGCTATTGTATCGAAAGCGCTAACGGGGGGGAGTTGTCTGGTGTCAACTCCGAGCTGTGAGGTAGCATGACTTCATGGAAAATCTTCATTTCTGTTTTCACCCCTCAATCTCACCAGAGGAGCGGTCCAACCTTCTGCCCAAGGTTCATGAGTTGTTGTCAGACCCGGAAAACCGTGTCGGAGTTCGAGCGGGCGGAAGGCGTGAAATTTGGATGAATTCAGAAGAGATGACCCCGTCCTTGGTGGTGAAAGTCAACTACTCTCGAACCTGGACCCGACGATTGAAGCAGCTATTTCGGGGAAGCAAAAGCCGGATGGAGTTCGATTCGTACCGTGCACTTGAAGAGGTGGGTTTGCCGATCCCTCGAGTTCTGGCTTGGGGAACCTTTGGGGTTTCCAGGTGGATCGCTTCGGGATGTTTATTGGTTTCATACCGTCTGTTGGGAGCCAGTACGCTGCTGCAACGGTTGCAAGATCCAGGACTGGATGTAGATGCGGTTGTCGGGCCGCTATCTGAATTGCTACGGGCTCTCCAACGAGCGGGATTCGAACATCACGATCTTCGAGGCCGCAATATTCTGGTAACGACCGAAAATGTACCTCGATATTTTTTGTTGGATGCGCGCGAGATTCGTCCAGAAGTGAAGGGTTCAAAACAGACTGTTGAGGAATCGGTCGGCAAGTTGCTCGGTTACAGCTTGGCCCAGGATGTCGATGCGAGTCGGATCAAGATTCTGAAAGAAAATTTACGAAGGAATCTGGATCTGGACGAAGATTTTCTCGAATCATCGACGGAAAGGTACCGACTCTATGCCGAGGCCCGCTTGAAACGCAAAGGACACCTTTGACCCAACTGCGGGACTTTGGAAAAGAATAGAAACCAGATTTCCTGAGAAATCTGGTTTCTATTCGTGGTACGCCAGGGAGGACTCGAACCCCCAACCTTTGGTTCCGTAGACCAACGCTCTATCCAGTTGAGCTACTGGCGCAAGGGGTGAAAGTATAGGGAGGCTCCCAGAGCCCCGCAAACAAAAAACGGTCGTTTGGGATGAGTCATCTGTAGAATGCTGTGGCCATGTCTGGAGTCGCCTGGGGAGCTGTTGGGCTCACTGCACTGATTGTTTACACCATTCTGTACGAATTCGTTCGTGACAGGGTCGTTCGTGTTCTGACTCGTCGGTGGCGACGGAGTCTGGCGGTCGAATTGCGAGAGCATGGAGGGACCCTCGAACGTCATCGTTTCACTCATAAACAGTTGGTCCGATTGGAACTGTTAGGAGATATCGAGATCGGCCAGGCGATTCTTCAAAGAGCGACAGAGACTGGCCGGAATGCCGAGGAGATCCGGGAGGAAGTCGAGGAATATATCGACGAGATCGTTCCGTTTTTCAATCTGCTCTCTTTTACAAAGTTCGCGGTATCTTTAGGGAAATTTGCGATTCAACTGGCTTACGATGTGGACGTCAAAGCTCGAGGATTGGAACGGATTCAGAACCTGTCCGGCAACGCTTCTGTCGTTTTCGTCTTCAATCACCGGTCGAGTGCGGATTTCATCCTGGCCAATACGCTGTTGTCTCGACACATCGCGATCTCATTTGCGGTCGGAGAGTGGGCTCGGGTCTGGCCACTAGATGCACTCGCTCGTTCCTTTGGTAGCTATTTTGTGCGGAGAGGTTTTCCTGACCCGCTCTATCACAAGGTCCTGGAGCGATATCTTCAGTCGATTACTCGGGGCGGAATGACTCAAGGGATTTTCCTTGAAGGTGGATTGACTCGAGATGGAAATCTTCGACCTCCGAAAATCGGTGTCTTGAGCTCTATCCTGGGGACCCATCGTGATCCGGAGTTTGATCGAGAAATTCTGCTGGTTCCCGTCGGGTTGAATTATGATCGCGTACTCGAAGATTTCAGCTTGCTGGCAGAAGCCCGGGGAATTCATCGATATCGGCACCTGCTTTTTCGCCCGGTGAGTCTTCTTGTCGTGTTGGCCGGGTTCATTCGACTCTCCACGGTGACTTTGTTGCGTGGACTGGGGGGGCGTTGGTCCCGTCTGGGACGTGCGTCTATCGCTTTTGGGGAGCCTGTCTCTGCCACTCGATGGCTGGAGGGTCGCCCCGATTTCTGGAAAAAGAGTTGGGAAGAAAGAAAATCAGAGATGAAGGAGTTCGCGGAGGGGTTGATGAGACGTATTGGAGAGCAGATCCCGGTGACTCCGGTACCTCTTGTTGCCCTGGCGCTCGAACGTGAGGGAAGATCGGTCGGTGTTAGGGACCTCATGGTTCGGGTGGGATCCTTGCGCGAGGCCCTCGAATTGTCGGGTGCGCCGATCTCAATCGGAGAAGAGGCCGTTCCCCCAAGCACTCAGCGAAGAAACCTGGAAGATATCAAGCGCCGAAGTTCATTGATTCATGAGGTCGAAAAGGGGATCGATCGGGCCGCTGAACACGCCCGTGTGACGCGGATGGCTCTAGAACATTTACGAAAGAGACGATTGGTAAGAATCGGGAAGGATGATTACGTTCACGTGGTGGAAAAGAGAAGGGATTATCTTCGATATTACGCCTCGATGGTGGCCCACCACCTGGCTTCGGACGAGATGGACGGTGAGAAGTGAAATCGATCAAAACCGTAACGGTGTATGCCGGTTCAGGGAGAGGACGACCCGGGGACGTAGAGGTGGCCCACGCATTGGGGCGCCATCTGGCGAGACATGGGTACTCTGTTCTATATGGGGGAGGACGTGAAGGAATGATGGGCGCGCTGGCCGAGGGCGTTCTCGAACAGGGGGGGCAGATCCGTTCCGTTTTGATTCCAAAATTTCTTTCGGTTGCTCACCCCGGAGTGACCGATATCGAAGTAGTTCCTACTCTCTGGGACAGAAAACGTCACCTGGTCGAAGGGGGCCAGGCGTCGTTGGCTCTTCCGGGGGGAATCGGGACGCTAGATGAATTGTGTGAAATGCTCTCTCTCGCACAACTCAAGATTCGAAACCAGCCGATCCTTTTGTTAGACCACGCGGAATATTTTCGCCCGCTTCTGGAATTGATTGAATGGACTATTCGGTCTGGGTTTGCAAGAGAAGAAGACCGAAGCTTGTGTCAGCGGGTAGGTAGGGTCGAAGAGGTGGCGGAAACAGTCGAGCGTTGGGTTCCGCCGGCGATTCCGGATAAACAGGCGTGAGATCCCCGTCAGTCTTGTA
Organism: Planctomycetota bacterium; assembly: GCA_030748635.1. Taxonomy (GTDB): domain Bacteria; phylum Planctomycetota; class JACQVV01; order JACQVV01; family JASMLP01; genus JASMLP01. The sequence goes on along the minus strand of JASMLP010000206.1, from coordinate 28,864 downwards.
ACGGACCCTTGTCGGTGGAGGTGGAAGGGCGAATGCCCAGCGAGCGTTGAAGGTCCGTGAGCTCTTGTTGGAGAGATCTATTTTCTTCTTTTAGTTTCTTCAATTCATCCGGAAGGAACGCTTCCGGGCGCTTCTTGGCAAAACGAAGGTCAGATGCCAGGCGTTCCAGACGTCTTTCGATCGTGAAAATGCGACATTGTTGTTCGCGAATTTTCTGATCTTTCTCGAGGGATTGCTTCTCTTCGGTCAGAGCGACTCGATCCTCTTTGGAGGGATTTCCGAGCAAAGCGATGTCGATCTCCGCCAGGCGAGCTCGGGTCTTGCCTGCGACAGATTTTCGTTGGTGATCGTCTAAAATTTTCTGGGCGAGTTGTTTCTGGTATGTCAGGAATTCACGGGAATCTTCACCGAGGTCAGGTTGAAGCAAGCGCTTCGCGGTGCGCTTCAGTTCAGTCCGTGCACGATCGATATCGGGGGCTCTTTCGATGGGTTCGATGAGTGCTCGACAGCGGAGGGCGCGTAAGTGTTCGATCTGGGGACGAATATCTTGGGTCTGGGAATCGTGATTTTGAAGCGTGGCCTGATGGGCTTGGGCGTCATGGGTATAGGCTTGCGCCTCAAGTTCGGCTTTCTGTTTCCAGCGTAGGTGCTCTTGTAATATCAACTTCTTGTATTCGATGGATTCATTGTCCGATTGGCGGGTTCGTAGAAGTTCTAATTCACGTTTTTCGTGAAGTATGTCGAGGTTCAGGTAGGCAATGAGGATGTTTTGTTCCTGCGCTTTTGTGCGGGCGAGAAGTTCTTGCAGGTGGATGCGGGCCGGCTCTTGATCGGCAGGTGGGCTCAGCATCAGTTTCTGTGAGGCACGCTGCAGGTTTGGCTTCATGGACTGCATGAGTGTCTGTTTCAATTGATCGATTTCGCGAGCTTTGGGCTGCATCGCTTCGAGCGCTTTGCGTGCAACTGGGTCCGATCCGTCTCTGTCGATTTGGGCATTCAGGAGCGCGACTTCATCGGTTGGCTGGAGACGGACTTGAACCTTCAGTGCGGGGTGCTCCTCCTCGTCGTTGAGACTCTTGGGGAGGGATTTCTGGTTGACGACAAGATCCATGTTGGCAAAGGGCCGATACGCGTAGGGGTTGTCGAAAAATGAAAGCGCGGCGCCTCTCAAACTCTTGAAGGTGAGAGAAAATTCCAATTCATCGGGCAGTTTGGGCGAATCGCTACCGGAGGATTTGCCGGTCGATTGGGAAAGGGGCTTGGCCCGGAAGGTCCATCCACGAATACGCATGGGACGGTTTTCGTAGGCTACTTGGAGCAGGCTTTCGGCAATTTCCGGTTTAGGGGTTTTGGGAAAGATGACCTCGAGAAGGATCTTATCCGCTTGAATCATGAAAAGTTCATCCTCGGTAGTCGCCCAGCGAGAAGCAGGTGAGAGTCCTATCTTCAGGCACGCTTCGTATAGAGCCTTCGGGGAAACCGTGGTGACGAGGAGGGTTTCGTGAGTTTTGCCTTTGGGACCGCACGCAAAGACTTCCAGCAAGCCCTGGTTGCGGACGATCAACGCCTCGAATTGGATCGTGCGATGTTCGATATCGAGTTCAATTCGAGAACTGGGAGGGTCGATTTCCTGACTGTGGGCATATCGACTCAAGGGGCCAGTAAAAAGCAAAAGACAGGAGAAGAGGGCTGAAGACAAGAGCGGACGGATCGGCAGGCCCGTGGGAAGAGAAGTGAGCGATAGGGGAAAAGAGGATCTAGTCCGCTGGTATGAGTGGTTGATCATCGTGATTCGACTCGTCGAACAATCAGTGTCAAACTGGCCACGCCTAAAAGAAAGGCGAATCCGCTGGTGGCTGCGTCCATACGACGTATTTTTCGTTCTTCTTTGGAGTCTTCGGAACGGTTTTGGCGGGCTTGAAGTTCCAGAGAAGGGGGGCGTAGAGCTTGGTGCCAGTAGAGGGTGACGAAGAAGGCGACCACGAGCATTAAAATGGAGGGAACTGTCCGGCGTTGAGTTTCTGAGGCGCCCGAGTAGGTGAACAGAATGAGTATGCCAATAGAGATCGGGACTGTGATCAGGAACAGGTCGAGGTAGCTGTTTTGAAGGGATTGGGCTACGGAGAGAAAAGAATCTTGCTCGGTTCTGGCCAACTGTGAGGTGGCAATATGTAGAAAGAGCGTCGCTCCGAGCCAGAGGCCGACGGTGAGCAGAAAGAGAGAACGGAGTAGATTGGTCATGTTGGCTGGGGGCCGTTCCCGCTTTCAAGAAGAGTGATGGATTGTCCGAGAGAGTACCCTTGGAGGATCAGGGCGAGGAGCGCACTCACAAAGGTGAGGCCGTGAAGTTGCCCGAATCGTTTGCGAATGGGCGCTCCTTCAGGTCCTTCCGGAGCGTTGCGCATGGCAATGCCCGCCTCGACTACATGCGGACGCATGGCGATCTGCCAGAATCCGATGAGAAGCGTGGTGATGAGTAGGGCCACGATGATTCGTCTGGGGAAGTGGTGACGTCCTGGGCCGGGCCAGAACAACGAGGCAAGATTAGGGATTCCCGCCAAGAGAAGGACCCAGATGTAGGAGTCGAAGATACCTCCCACGACCTTGGCGGCGAGTTCGGGGTGCTGACCTTTATACGGTGCGACCGATGTGAATACGGATCCGGCCGAAAGAAAAAGGAATCCGGTCGAACCGAGCCACACAGCCAGGGATAGATGAAAAATGAGAAGGCGTAAACGACTCATGAAATGTGCACTCGACCCTTTTCAAGGGAAAGTCGGTTTTCGGCGAAGAGGCGAATCGCTTCTGGGTAGGCTTGGCACTCTTCTGTAAAAACCCGGTAGCTCAAGGTTTCTGGGGTGTCATTCTCAAGAACCGGAACCTTTCGCTGAAGAATCATGGGGCCCTCATCGTAGGCATTTGTACAAAAATGAACAGTACAGCCAGACTCCTTGGCGCCGGATAGAAGTACGGCTTCGTGAACCCGCGATCCATAATATCCTGGACCGCCAAATGCGGGGAGTAGGGAGGGGTGGATGTTGAGAACACGATGTTCGTAATCGGGCGGAATATGCAAGAGGTCCAGAAATCCCCCCATACAGATCAGGTCGGGGCTGTAGGGGGAGAGGTGCTGGCAGATCGATGTCGAGAAAGATTCGGTGGAGGGGTGGTCTTTGCGCGCAACGGTATGGTGGGGAATACCCGCATCGAGAGCTCGCTGGATACCACGAACTCGAGGGCGAGAAGAGATCACAACGCAAATCTCGGCATTCAGGGATCCCGCTCGTATCCGGTCGATAAAGTTCTGGAGTGTCGTGCCGCTACCTGAAATGAGAACAGCTAGCCTCAGCCGGTGAGGGGAGTCGGAATTCGGGGATTTCATGGAAACTGGATCTCGTATCGGGCCAGTTTTTTCCGTAGACCAGGGCGGGAGAGACCTAGCTCCTTGGCTGCTCGGGTTTTGTTCCCGCTGTGCTTCTGGAGGCATTGGCGAATCAGGTGCTGTTCTAAGTCCTCTACGACTTCCTTGAGGGTAGACCCCTCGAGATCTCCAACGAGACGTCCGCTGCGGTTGTCGATATGAGGGGAGACAAGGATATCCTCAGGCCCAATCATTTGTAGATGTTCGGTCATGGCCGCAGCGCGTCGGATTTCGTTTTCAAGTTCACGTACATTCCCGGGCCAGGAATGGGCAGCTAGTTTTTTCAAAGCTTCTGGGGATATCTCCCGAACGGGCTCTCCAGAATCCTCCGAGTCAGCGATTCGCTTCAAAAATGTCTGAACAAGTAGGGGGATGTCTTCTCTCCGTTTGCGAAGAGGTGGCGGTTCGATGGTAACTCCGTTGAGTCGATAGTAGAGGTCACTTCGAAAGTTCTCCTCTTCTACGCACCGGCAAAGATCCGCATTGGTCGCGCTGATGACACGGACATCAATTCGGGTCGGTTCCTTGGCGCCGATGCGGCGAAGTTCGCCCTCCTGGAGTACCCGAAGGAGGCGGGATTGCATGGAGGGACTCATTTCTCCTACTTCGTCGAGTAGAAGCGTACCGCCGCTGGCGAGTTCGAAAAGGCCCTTTTTGGTCTGATCCGCACCAGTGAAGGCGCCTTTCTCGTGTCCAAATAGTTCACTTTCGAGAAGGGAGTCGTTCAAGGCGGCGCAGTTGATCGAGACAAAGGGGCCCTTGCTGCGCGGACCATTCGCATGAATGGCGCGAGCGATGAGTTCTTTGCCGGTCCCACTTTCCCCCTGGATAATCACCGGAATCTGGGTGGGAACGATCTTGTCCAGGAGGCGCTTGACTTGCTCGAGCGAAGATGCGCGCCCAACGATCTGCTCGTAATCGTAGCGGGTTTGAAATTCCTGTTGAAGGACTTCGAGTTGTTGGGTGCGTTCGTCGAGAAGATTGCTGAGATGGTTGTGGAGTTGCGCATGATGCAAGCTGATCGCGGCGCTGGAGGCGAAACTTTCCAGGAATCGGACATCTTCCGGGCTGAAGATCGCGCTGGCGATGGGGTGGTCGAGATATAGGACCCCCAGGGCCTCTGTCTTGAAAATGAGGGGAAAGCAGGCGATGGAGCGAAGGCGGAGATTGGTGACGCTGGGGGCCTTGTGAAATCGCAGGTCTTCACTCGCGTCTTCGGTGAGTATGGGGCGTTCTTCCTCTAATGCCTGATGGCACAAGGAGCGACTGATGTTTTTCAGGGGATCTCCTGAAGGGGTCGACCCGGGGCTGTGTCGAGCCGCGGCGACTTTCCAGTCTCCGAGTAGAGGGGGAGTGGATCGGTCGCTCGATTTCACATCCGGTATTTCGATAGGCTCGAGGGTGAGTAAAAAACCTCGTTCGGCGCCGCTCAGGCCGATCGCCGCGTCAAGGATTTCGGCCAGAATGGACTCGAGATGGAATACGGATGCGACATGTTTGGAAATCTCCGCGCATTCGGTGAGTCGATGGATCAGGAGGTGAGCTTCGGGCAGACTCTCGGGAAGAGGGAATGACTGAGGGGAAATTGTAGTGGAGGATTCCGGATCCGGGAGGCGGGTGGTACTGATGGACCCAAAGGCTTCGGAGTCCGGGAGGATATCTTCGGCTTGGATGTGGAAAACGATCTCGGTTTTTCCGATTCGAATTTCGTCGCCGTCGACAAGTCGATGTTCACAGGTCAATCCCCCATTGACCATCGTCCCATTTCGGCTGCCTGGATCGATGAGGTAATAGCTATCTTCACGAAGGTGAACCTCGCAGTGAAATCGAGAGCTCTTGGTGTCATCGATAGAAATGGTATTGTCGAGGGAACGACCGATGGACGTGAGATCCTCGCCGAGGCGATAGGCGATTTTTTCGCCATTTTTGACCAGTATCAGAAAAGGCACCGGATTCTTCAGTTCGGCCGTTTGAGGGGGTTTCGGATCATGAAGAGATGGACGTTCCCGGGTCCTATTTCGAACCGTGTTTCGTGGAAGTTATAGATCGGGCCGTGGACGTCCAGAATTCGGGTACCGTCGATTTCCGATTCTAAAATGCATTCGATCTCTACTTCGAAATCGATGGACTCCAGGAAATTGCGCATCTGAATCATTTCTTCGGGTGTGAATAGTGCCTGTTTCATGGCCTGAATGTTGATATCTCGATAACACTCTTCCTTGGTTTGGAAGTGATAGGGGCAGTTGGTGACTCCTTCCCAGTTGGGATTGGGTTCATACTGAAGGACCGTCTGAATCCGGTCCTCTCCTCCCTCAATCTGACGCTTTCCGTGTAGACGTGGAATGCGTTCATCCGGGCAGTAAGGGGTTGTGGAGCAGAGAGGCTGAATGTTCCCGCTGACTTCCTTGGAAACCTCGAAAGGGACCTGTTCACCGATAGGAGTGGCTCGAAGAAGATACAGGCTTGGTTGCATCGAAAGGATCGCTCCCTTCGTGTCGTTGCATCCCGCTTTCTTTTCAATCATGTTCTAATTTGCCACCTAGTCGAAAGTCGCCAAAAAGATGCCTTTATAGGGCCATATATTCCCTTGGGAATTCTATCACTCGGGTTCTCGGGATGCCAAAGGCGGCCTCAATTCATATCTTTAGGGATTATACCCCGTCCTTCAGTCTGATCCTCCGGACTTGGGTCGTACCGCAGTGTGACTAGAGTGATGTCATCGGATTGCGGAGCCTCTCCAGTGAACGCGTCGACAGCCTCCATGATGAGATTGACGAATCGTCCGCTGGATTCAGAAGTGTGGCGCTTGACCAGTTCACAGAGCCTTTTTTCGCCAAATTGTTCGTTCTCCTCATTCATGGCCTCGACCACTCCATCGGTATAAAGGAGAATTCGATCACCCGGTTGGAGAGGAAACATCTGTTCTTTGATGGTCTTGTCGAAGACCGGACCTTCGTCAAATCCGATGGCGATTCCGTTTGGGTTGACCAGATGACATTTCTTGTTGGTATCGCGCCAGAGAATCAAGGGATTATGCCCGGCGCTACAGACGCGAAGGGCATTCTTCTCAACATTCAATATGACGTAAAAGCAGGTGACGAACATGCCTCGCTTGATGTCGTTGCAGGTCATTTTGTTCGTGCGGATCAGGGTTGCCGAGGCGCGTCGGAATTCCGGGGCGTTGAGCCGTAGAATGGATCGGAACATGGACATGACCATGGAACCTGCCACCCCCTTGCCGCTGACATCCGCGACAATCAAGCCTAGGCGTTTATCGTTAATTCGGATGAAATCGTAGTAATCTCCTCCAACCTCATGGGTGGGGCGATAATAACAGCCCAGATCGTAATCTGTGATGGTGGGAATTTTTTTGGGGAGAAGGTGAGATTGAACCTGGCTCGCGACTGACAGATCTTGCTGCATGGCCTCCATCTGTTCGCGTACTTTGCCGAGAACTTCGTTTTCACGTTGCGTGAGAGCGGGACGTCCATGACGCCTCGAGATACTTCCGGTGACCCCACCACGCCGACGTCGGTGGGTGCCTTTCTTGGTCGCTTTGCTGCGGCCGGTTTCGGTACGTCCACGTTCACGTAGTCTGCGGTGCCGCCCGGTTCGAGATCGTTCTCGTCGCCCCGTAGGTTCTTCCTGGTTGGAGGCTTTCGCGTCGGCGTTATCGCCCTCGTGGATCCGTTCCGAATCCGGTTGGATGGGGGCGTCCTTTTCGGAGGGACTCGGAGCAGCCCCTTCCTTGGAGGGTATATCCTTTGACGAGGAGGGACGTCTCCGGGGTCGGTTGGATGGGGACGATCCTCTTCGGCCGCTGCGCCGTGGGTTGGGCATCGTACCTTTGCGAACCTCGACTCTCCGGTGGGTTAGCGGACCCGTGGTTCGGGAGGTCGATCACGGTTCCGGCAAGATGATTGCAGGCTGATGAAAAAGGAAAACCTACCCCTCTATGTTAACGTCCTTGGGAACAGCCTGACAAGTCAGATTGAATGGAGAAATGGGTTCTTTCGGCGGCAGCATGACTCGAGGAACGACTGTATGGGCTGACTTCTCGATCCGTTTTCATGCCGGAGGCCGGAGAAAAAGCCGTCTATTCTTAATCTGTTCGCACTGAATAGGTTGAGCACTTCTCGATCGGTCTGGAAGGGTTCGGCTTACAGGTATTTTCCGGGCGAGATCGGCAAGGCGAGTCTCGCCCGGAATACTTCAGGCGCGCGCTTCCTGAGATGCGCGCAGTTCTTCGACGACCATGTCGCCGATCTGATCGGTTTTCAAACCGCTACGGGCGGAAAGGTCGGGGACCTTTCCGGAGGCAAGTAACTCTTGCACCGTTCGCTCGATGGCCAGAGCCGCTTCGGATTCGCCAACATGGTCGAGCATCAAGCCGGCCGAGAGAATGGTGGCGAGGGGGTTGGCAACGTTTTTGCCAGCATACTTAGGGGCCGAACCGTGAATAGGTTCGAACATGCTGACCTGTCCGGGGTGGATATTTCCACCCGCAGCGATCCCTAATCCACCCTGCAGCATGGCTCCGATATCGCTCAGAATGTCACCAAACAGGTTCGTGGTGACGATGACATCGAACCAGTTGGGGTTTTTGAGCATCCACATCCCGCAGGCATCGACGTAGGCATGGTCGGTCTCGATATCGGGATATTCTTTGGCGACTTCTTCAAATGTACGGGTCCAGATGTCATGAGAGCGTAACGCATTGGCCTTGTCGACGAGGGTGAGTCGATTTTTCTTGTTTCGCTTTTTGCACAGGTCGAATGCGTAGCGGATGGTACGTTCCACGCCTTTACGGGTATACAACATCTGCTGGGTAGAGATTTCGTCGGCGGTGCCTTTTTTGAAAAAACCGTGAAGTTGGGCGTAGGCCCCTTCGGTATTTTCCCGGACGAAGGTGAAATCGATATCTGAGGTGGATATCCCCTTGAGAGGGCAGAGATGCTCGGCGTAGAGCTGAATGGGCCTTAAATTGATGTAGAGATCCAGGGTAAAACGGACTCCGGCGATAATGTGCCTTTCAATGAGTCCGGTCTCTACTCGAGGATCGCCGATTGCGCCCAGGAAGATCGCATCCATTTGGCGTAATTCATCGAAAACGCCATCCGGTAGGATAACGCCTGTGTCGAGGTAATGGTCGGTGCCGTAGGGCATGTCGATCGCTTCGTACTTGAAGCCAAAGATTTCTGAGGCTGCTTCGAGGGATTTCATCCCCTCACGAACGATTTCGGGCCCGATACCGTCTCCGGGCATAATTGCAAATCGATACACGTTAGTTCTCCTGCCAGATAGATGAACTCGGTCTATTTCAAGACCGAGATGGGAGGAGGATTGTAGGTGGGAAGAGGCTTTGTGGCAAGGTGTTGAGGGGAGACGATCCGAATCCGATTCCTGGTGGCCTCTTGACAGATCTCTTCTCTACTTCTAGTATCCTGCTCTCGGAAATGCCCGTTGGCCGTAGCCGATTGGCTCCCAAAGTTGGGAATTCCCACATCATTCAGGCACTAGCCCAAACATCATTAAAGCGAGAAATCTCGCCATGAAGCAAAATATTCATCCGGATTATGTCGCCGCCACCGTACTTTGCGGTTGCGGAGAAACCTTTCAGACGCGAGCCACCGTCGCCAAGATCAAGGTGGAAGTCTGCTCTAAATGCCACCCGTTTTTTACCGGGAAGCAGAAATTTCTCGATCGCGCGGGTCGCGTCGAGAAATTCCAGAAAAAGTACAACTGGGGTTCGAAGTCCTGACTGGAGTCCTTACTCGGACTTCTTTTACTGACAACCGATGTTGGACAATCTGGAAGAGCTCGAATCTCGCTTTGTCGATTTAGAGCGCCGGATCGCGGATCCGGAAATTATTTCAAACCGGGTGCAATACACCAAGGTTCTCAAGGAACATGGTTCGCTCACCCGGCTGATCCAGGCGTATAGGAAGTTCAAGGAGACTCGACGTCAACGTCTGGAAAACGAGGAACTGATTGCCGAGTCCGACGGCGAGCTCAAGGAGATGGCGGAAATCGAAGGCGCAGAGTTGGTCCGGAGCGAAGAGGAATTGATGGGCCAGTTGCGGGATCTTCTGCTGACCAAAGATGATGACTCCGATCGAAATGCCATCGTGGAAATTCGAGCCGGAACCGGTGGAGACGAAGCGGCTCTTTTCGTTGGCGACCTCTTTCGCATGTATCAGCGATTTGCGGAAAAGCGAAAATACAAGGTCGATGTGATCAGTCATTGTGAGACCGAGTTGGGTGGATATCGGGAGATTACATTCTCGGTTGAAGGCAAGGATGTATTTCGGGTGCTCCGCTATGAGAGCGGGTGTCATCGAGTTCAAAGGGTTCCGCAGACCGAATCCAGCGGTCGGATTCATACCTCGGCAGTGACTGTGGCCATCTTGCCCGAGGCGGAGGAGGTCGAGGTGGAAATCGATTCAAACGATATCCGGGTCGATACCTACCGGGCTTCCGGTCCAGGTGGTCAGCACCTGAACAAGACGGATTCCGCGGTTCGGATCACCCATCTGCCCACTCAGATCGTGGTCAGCATCCAAGATGAGAAGAGTCAACACAAGAATCGACTCAAGGCGATGCGTGTCATGCGTAGTCGCTTGTATGAGAAGAAGATGGCCGAACAGATCGCGGAAAGGTCTCGGAATCGTAAAAGTTTGATCGGTTCAGGAGATCGTAGTGAACGGATTCGGACCTATAATTTTCCCCAAAATCGAGTTTCTGATCATCGGATTCATCTCGATGTCTACGATCTGGAGAACGTGATGCTCGGTTCGCTCGATCGATTTATCGACGCGCTGCTCGAGCACGACAGAAAGCTCCAACTCGAAAATCTGGGGGGGGATTTACTGTCCGATGGTGGGGCGTAATTCAAATGAAGAACTATCATCAGGATCTGCCTTCGAAGGCGGTGAATTGGTGTTGATGAGGGCGTGATGGAGTATGCAATAGCGATCGTGGCCGGAGCTGTGTTGGGTTTAGGTGCAGCCTGGGTCTATCAGTGGATGAAGATCGGGAGCGTTCGAGAGCGGTCGGATGAAATCCTGGAGCGGGCCCGGCAGGAGACGGAACGAATCCAGGAGGAGGCGCGAGAGGCTGCCCGGATCGAATCCCGCAAAATCCGAGATCGGGCGGAGAAAGAGTTGGAAAAAGAGCGACGGTCTCTCGGGAAGGAGGACCGGGCTTTACGGCGACGTCAGAAAGATGTCGAGCGTAATGAGGTCCAGATAAGCAAGAAGGAGCAGTCGATTCAGGAGATCGAAAATGATCTCGTTCGTCGCAACAAGTCGATCTCGGAGATGCAGAAGGAAGCGAAGGAAATATTTACTCGTAAACGAGAAGAACTCGAACGGATCAGTGGACTGGACGAAGCCGAAGCCAAGGAGCAGTTGCTGAAAATTTTCGAAGAGGAACTCAGTGACGAATTCGGGGGACAGGTCCTGCAGTCCATGGAGCGATTTCAGGAAGAAATTACTGAGCGATCCAGAGAACTCCTGGTCGGTACGATGCAGCGGTGCGCAGCTGATCACACCGCGGATAATGTCGTGAGTACGATCGATATACCTTCCGACGACATGAAAGGGCGAGTGATCGGGCGAGAAGGCCGAAATATCAGGGCTTTCGAGCGATTGACCGGTATCGATGTGGTCGTTGATGATACACCGGGAGTGATTGTCGTTTCGGGGTTCGATTCGGTGCGGCGAGAGATCGCTCGTCGGGCTATGGAAAAGCTTATCCTGGACGGACGTATCCATCCCGCCCGTATCGAGGAGATCGTGAATTCGACCCGGGAAGAGATGGATCAGTTGATCTACGAAACCGGCAAGAAAGTTGCCTACGAAAACAATGTGCATGGACTCAAGGACAAGGAATTCGTGCATCTTGGAAGGTTGCAGTACCGGACCAGTCATGGGCAGTCGGTACTCGAGCATCTGGTCGAGGTGTCTCAGCTTTGCGGACTGATGGCCGGTGAGCTCAAATTGGACGCTTCGCTGGCTCGGCGTTGCGGTTTGCTGCACGATATCGGTAAGGCTGTTGATCACGAGAGTGAAGGCACGCACGCCAAGGTGGGCGCTGATTTCGCGCGACGTTGTGATCACAAGAAAGTCGTGGTCAACGCCATCGCCGCTCACCACGGAGAAGTCGGACCGACATCGGTATACGCGGTTCTGGTCCAGATCGCCAACGAGGTCAGTCGACTCCGTCCTGGCTCACGGCGTGAGAGCTTGGAGGGATTCGTCTCCAGGATGGAAGAGATGGAGGAGATGGCAGTCGAATTCGAAGGAGTGGATATGGCGCATGCGATTCAGGCCGGTCGCGAATTGCGGGTTGTCGTGGATGCGGGGAAGGTCAACGACAAGCAAGCGGCCAAGATCTGTCGGGATATCGGTAAGACGATCGAGAGTCGTTTCAGCTATCCAGGTGAAGTTCGGGTAACTTTGCTCAGGGAGTCTCGCATTGTGGAGTACGCCCGTTGAATTGGGAGGCACGCTCTTTTCGCGACGGTTATTCGGCTTCTTGATGGCCATGAACGTTTTATGCATCGGTGACGTTGTCGGTACTCCCGGAATCCAGTTGGTAGAGCAACTTCTTCCTGGATTGCGAGAAGAGCATGAATTGCACTGGGTCATTGCCAACGGAGAAAATGCTCATCAAAGCGGTAACGGTTTGGGAGCGAAAGAATTTGAGCGTCTGAGGCAGGCTGGGGTCGATTGTGTCACTCTGGGAGATCATCTCTGGCGACGGAGGGACCTTCGTCCGGTCCTTCGGGCTGGCGAGGGAATTGTTCGTCCGGGAAATTTGCCCGCGGAAGCCGTGGGGTCAGGGGTTACGGTGCTGGAGTCCGACTCCGCGCCACCGCTGGCGGTGATCAATCTTATGGGCCGGGTTTTCATGAGTCCGGCGGAGTGCCCCTTCGCAACCGCAGACCGACTGATCGATGAAATCGACGGTCGCGCCACAGCGACCGTGGTGGAAATTCACGCGGAAGCTACGAGTGAAAAGCAGGCTCTTTCTTGGGCGCTGGATGGACGTGTTTCAGCGGTGGTGGGTTCACATACCCATGTTCAGACCGCGGATGATCGGATTTTGCCCGGTGGAACGGCGGCACTGACCGATATGGGAATGACCGGGCCTTTCGAGTCCGTCCTGGGAAGGCGAGTCGAACCGGTGCTCCAGCACATGCGAACATCGATGTTTATTCCGTTTCTGGTCGCGAAACATGATCCCAGACTGCAAGGAACGGTGATCCGAATCGACCCAGAGACCGGTCGAGCGTTGAGCATCGTGAGGATCGATGTTGCTCCCGTCTGATCTCGGGTTCAGAGGATCGCGTTCTCTTTGTTGAAAACCGGCGCTGGCAGGCTAAAGGTTCTGTCCTGTTGAGGTTTTAGGTGGGGAGTTCGACGTGGAAAACATGTGTATATTGTGGCGTAGGGCGAGATGGGCCACAATATGTAGTGTTCTTAGCCGAGTGCCTTCCCACAGGTATCGCAACGGGTCGCTTCCGGTCGAGTGGGGTGTTCGCAGAATGGGCACTCTTCAATCCCTTCGAGTTGAAACTCGGAGGAATCGATTTCCAGCTCGATTTCCGATGTCGGTGAGGAAGTGGCGTTATCCGCCTCGATTTTCTGTTCGTCAACTAACTGTTGGGGGTTTTCGCCGGTCATTTCAAAGCGGGCGAGCGCGCGTTGAAGCGCTTCGCTTGCGTTGCGATTCAGATACCTTTCTTCGATGAGAATCTTGGAAATCGAACGGGTGCGGTGTTTCGCTACCTCTTTTCCCTGAATCTCGATCCCTTTTTGCAAAGCTTCACGCGGAATCCAGTTGAGGTCGGTAAGGAGTTTGCAATATCGCTGGTCGTGGAGACGAATACGTTCTTTCTCGTAAGAGGTATCGATCTCCTGAAGTTGGTCATTCCGCAGGCTGGGGTGGTTTGCGAGGGATTGTCGTAATGAAGATATCGAGGGGCGTTCATCCTTGGGGGACTGCGGGCGCTGAAGAAATTTCAGAATTTCCGCCTCATCGATCCCGGAGATCGTGGCCACGGTTCGAGCGTATTCCTTGATGACCTGTTCGGTAAGGTGTTGCTGAGCGGTTTGCAGGACGAGGTTGCAATGCCCTTCTGTGGTATAGCCTTTCTGAATCAGCATCTCCGGAAGAGAGACGGAAGAGCCCAAGCGTATCTGGTTCTCCTGGGTGTCGAGGCAGGATTGGATCTGGTTATGAGTCACTAGTTTGCTCTTGAGAGCGATCTGAGCAAATACGATTTCCAGATTTGAAGGGATATAAGAGTACTCGAATTCAGGGATACCGGTGGTCGAATTGGATTTTGGGATACGAACCGTTTCCGGGGCTGAACTGGCCAGAGGAAGTTTCTTGTCGAGCAGGTATTGAAGGTCCTGAGCCAAGGTCGAGGCTGTGGCGTATCGATCGGATGCGTCTTTGGCGCACATGATTTGGAGGACGTCGTAGGTGCTCGGTTTGATCGAAGAACAGTCCTGAGTGCGCGGAGGCAAAGGGGAGGCGATTTGTTGATGAAGAATTTCGTGGGCATTTTTTCCGGTAAAGGGGGGATGTCCGGCCAGTAAGTAATACAGGGTAATTCCCAGGGAATAGATGTCGGTTCTTGCATCGATCAGGCTCGATCCGCGCGCCTGTTCGGGGCTCATGTAGCTGGGGGTTCCCATAATGCTTCCCTGCTGGGTGAGAGCGGTGTCTTCATGGCGGGGGAGTAGTCGATCGGGAATGGTTTTCATCAAGCCCAGGTCGGCCAGTTTCACCTCGCCCTCCTCGCTGACGAGGATGTTGGCGGGTTTTACATCCCGGTGGATGAATCCCTGGTGGTGGGCGTGGCTCAGTCCACGGGCGATCTGGAGGATGATGGCGATCGCTTCCTCTTCGGGGAAAGGGCCCCGCTGGCGCACCTTTTTGCGCAGGTTGGAACCTTCTACGTATTCCATGGAAATGTAATAGAGGGATCGGCAGGATCCGGCGTCGAAACCTTGGACGATGTTGGGGTGATTGAACTGGCCGGCAGCGTGACATTCGCGAAGAAAACGGCTCACGAATTCATCGTTTCTTGAAAGAAAAGGATAGAGCACCTTGAGCGCTATCGGGCGGTTCATCGAGAGTTGATGAGCCTGAAATACCACGCCGATGGCGCCGGTACCCAGGATGCCCTCGATTCGGTACCCGTCGATATAAGTTGAGTATTGGCGGGTCTCGAGTTCTAGACTCAAATCGAGGCGAGTTTCATCGGAAAGAAGGCCTCGGCTGGCCGCACTTTCCAGGAGGCTGGCGTCCTCTTCGGGATTGAAGTCGTGAAGAAGAAAGCGCCAGGTATCTTCGGCCAGAAGTTTCCTCTCACAGGCAAGTTCGAGGAGGCAAAGCTGTCTGTCGAGAGACAAAGTGGGGGGCTGGGAATTAGGTTCCATGCGATGAATCCACGCGGGGCTGAGTTTACCGGATCCTACCGGGGGGTCAATGTTGGGTTGGGAAGTGTTCGAGACGTTCACATCTGGTAGTCTGGAGTTCATATGAAGAGGAGGCAATCGATTTGTCGTGGCTGGATCTGGGGAACCTATCGGACACTCTATGCCTTGACCTTGGCAAGTGTGGGTATCGCCTTTCTGGCGGGCGTCGCGACTGCCGATGAAGAAGAGGTTCGAGCCTGGTTGGTGCGAGCAGAACAGTTGTGGGAGCGAGGCGACGGAACCCAGGCACGTTCCTTATACGAAAAGGTCGCCGCCAGAAATACAGGCACTCTAGGAAGGCGAGCCAGGGAGCGTCTGGTGGAGATCTGTAGGCGCGGGGGTGAGGTGGAGACGGAACTTCGCCTGATCGGCGAACTGGTGGAGATCGATCCCCGACGGTGGATCCGAGAGGGGGAGAAACGGCGTGGGGATATTTTTCACGCTCGGAGGAAATATCAGAAAGCCAAGGTGGCTTACCAAGTCGCGCTCAAGGTGGCTATCGAAGAGAAAGTATCGGATCAGATGGTCTGGAAAGGGGCGGCGGTTCGCCTATTCACCTGTCTGGATGTCGCTCTATTTCGGACGGAGTCAGCCGAAGATCGTAAGGCGGTGGCCCAGGAACTGGTCGAGTGGTCGACCCTTCTGCCTGGATTACGGACGGGAGATTTACTGGCTCGAGATCGACTTCTGGCCGGTGATGCCGGATTCTGGAATGCGTTCGAGTCCCACGCCAATCCTCGGTGGATTCCTGAACTCCAAATCATGCATACTTTGAAGCGGTTTCGAGTGCCGGCCTATTCGGGGCGGCGCTGGCTGTTACCTCGAAAACTGGAAGAAGGGTTAGCTTGTCCGGTCGATGAGGCCGACAAGAACCGCAGAAGTCGGGCCAAGGAGTGTTTGCGAACATTTTTGAAGAAACCCGATTTTGAACCGGTTCAGTTCATCGATCCGATGCAACGCCTGTCTCATCTGGGGCTGAAATCGAATGGACGACCGATTCAGTTCCCCAAAAAAAACCTCCTTCCGTCGACTCATCCGCTCAAGGTGATCGAGTTGCATACCAAAAAATCCTATCTCTGGGTGGCTCGGCTACATCTGGCTGAAATCTTGCTTCGGGAAGGGAATCCGGAGGATGCCGCCAAAGAGTTGGCGCGGGTTTGGGGGGAAGCGCGCCGATCCCGGAGCTTGTTTCTCCTTCTCATGCCGATCGCTCGATTGGCCGGTGAGGTGGCAAGTCGATGGAAACCCGAAGAACGACCGGACCTGGGGCGCGGGGTTCGGGATTTGTTCGAGTTTTACGTTCCCACTTCCTGAGTCAAAGAGAGCGGACGACGGACTCCGGAGGCAGACGATGAAGAAGCTCTTCGAATGCTCTTCGGGCGGCGTCTTCGGTGGAGGAGTCGATGGAAACCATGACACGATGATCGCAGTCTTTGGGCCGGGGATAGCTCCCGATGGCTACCTGGGTGTGTCGGGCCTGAATTTCACGGAGCATATCGGCGAGTTCTCCCTCGTCGAGAAGTGAATAAATACGATGGTGGTGGAAAGGGATCCCACGAAACCGTTCGCGGATGGAGTCGAAGACGTTACGAAAGAATGTGGGTTCACCAGGTAGGCAGTAGATATTTTCGATGCGGACAATGGTTATGAGTTGGTCTGTGGAATCACGGATGAGTTCAGCTCGCTCAGGAATATCCGCCATCGAGAAGAGTGGTTCGGGAGCGTCAGGACCCAGAACTCGTTCGATATCCTGAACCAGAGCTTCGTGACGGATCAGTGGGCAATCGAATGCGAGCGCGAGGGCTTCCATGGTGATGTCGTCATGGGTTGGGCCGATGCCCCCGGAGGTGATCACGAAGTCGTGGGTTTGGGCGCAGGCGATAACTTCTTGTCCAATCAGGTCGAGATCGTCCGGAACCGTTGCGATACGCCGGAGAGCGCACCCCAGGTCGCGGAGAGAACTCACCAGGTGATGTGAGTTACTGTCGGAGACCTTTCCTGATAGCAGTTCGTCTCCGATCATCACGGCCGCGGCAGTGGGGTGTTGGGTGGGGGGGGTCATGAAAGAGGGTGAGGTTCAGGGAGGAGAGTGCGGAAAAATTTGGTTGCGTTGTCCCCCAGGATCTGGCGGATGGCGGATTCAGGATAACCGGCGGCGTACATGCGTGCCGTCAGGTTCGGAATGTCTTGAATCCCCTCCATCCCGGTGGTGGGAGAGTGGTAGCCGTCGAAATCGCTTCCGATGGCCACGAATTGGGGCCCGTGGCGATCGACCACCTGGTCGATCTGGATGAAAATATCCTCGACCGAGGCGATGTTTTCCCCGGTGAGGTGTTCGGGGACGAAATCGATCGCGATGATGCCTCCGGAACCGACGATTTCATCGAGGGCGGTATCGCTGAGATTTCGGGGGACGTCACACCGACTACGCAGACCGGTGTGGCTGGTGTAGAAAGGGCGGGTCGCCAGGTCGAACACATCTTCGAGCGCGGCATCACCGAGGTGAGCCACATCCAGAGCGATGCCCAAGGTCTCCATTGCGGTGAGCAACTCCCGGCCAAAAGGGGTGAGTCCTCGGGTTGAACTCTGATCGGAACAGCCGCCGGCGGCTTCGTTGGCGTGATTGTGTGTCAGTCCGATCGATCGGAAGCCGATTTCGGACAGCAGATGCAATCGATCCAGGTCACCCTCCAGAGGAGAGACCCCTTCCAGGTGGAGAAGGAGTCCGATTCCGTCCCGGTCCAGGTCGGAGGAGTGACGGATCAGGTGGATCGAGTCGTTGCGAGTCACAGCGGTGAGAATTCGTGCGGTCAGGGTCAAAGCGTGAGAAGTTCCCGCCGCTCCAGGTAGATCTTTGGGAGTGTAAACGGCCTGGGTCGTGGCGACGCACCCTAGGTCGCACAACCGAGGAAGATCGATATGCCCGGTGCCGTCGGTAATTTCGAAGGTGCCCCCCTGGTTTTCGATCCGGTAGAAGGTGTCGGCATGAAGATCGAACAGGAGTGGGGCTTGATGTAAATCTTTGGCCTGTTGAATGGGGTCGGAATCGGTCACGAGGAGGGATCCAGAATTGGAGAATGTAGAGTCGAATCCAGGAATTCGAAGATGGTAGGAAAGAGACTCGGTTCCAGGAGGATGGCGGAAAGGTGTCCGTGGGGGAGGCGGACGATCGGGCCCTTTCCCCAGGCGTTCCACGTTTTTTCAACTTCGTCCACGGGAACAACCTCGTCGTGAGTCCCCTCGAACATGAGAATCCTTTCTGGTGGGATCGCGGGCTGGAACTGGGCCAGATCCACGGAATTGAGTAACGTCATGGCTTCTTCTCGACTGAATCCCAGTCGCAAAAGATTGTGGGCGATGCGTCGCATGATCCAGGCCGAGAATACAATCGATCCGGGGGCTGTCGCCGGGACCACGAGAACGCTGGCGGTGATCCTGGGGTCGTGACAGGTGGCCAGTCCAGTGATCAGGCCTCCCATGGAAGCGCCGTAGAGAACGATTTCCTGAACTCCTCTGATTCGGAGTGACTGAATCAAGCAGGTGATATCTTTGACCGCTTGACGAATGCTCTTGAGGCAGCGGGGGAGATCCGCGCTGAGCATGCCAAAGCCGGGGTTTTCGTGGGGGGGAGTTCTTCCCATGTGGCAAGGCGCTTCGGTCACAATGGAAGAGTAGCCGGCGCGGGCGAACTTTTTCGCGACCGAGGATAAGTACAAGTAATTCAACTGCCGATAGGGGGGCGCAATAATGACGTGAGGTCCGGTGGGGTTGCGGATCTGTTGGTAGTAGAGATTGCCGACTCGGTCGTTACGAGGGATACCACTAGGTGAAGGGCTATGGAACCAGAACTCGGATTTACGAATCTTTTTGCCGATCCGTTCTGTGCCCTCTATGGGATGCCAATCGGGAGGCGGTTTTTGGGAAGAGAATCCGCGGAAGAAACGCTTGGGACTGCGAAAAGGATTTTTGGTGAGAGATCGTTCAGAACGGATTTGGGGGAGATGGGTGACCGAAGGGTCTCGGAATAAGAGTTCCTGAAATGTGTAGTAGATCCGGTCGACAATATGAGAGAGGGTCGGGTGCATTGTGGATCAGTAACGACTGAGGTTACGTATGTTTTGGGGAATGAGGATCTGGTCACCTACCTTGATGCCTTTTCGTTCGAACCAACCCCAAGACATTTCGAGCGCCATCGCGCACGATTCCTTGGCCGGATAGCTGGGGAAATGGGTACTTCCAGTCGGCTCGACTCGCATCCGGACGATCTGAATGATTTGGCCCGAATCGGACAGATAGGCCAGGCTCAGGGGGATCCGGCAATTTTTCATCCACATGCTCAATAGGCGGGCTTCCGGATAGATGAAGAGCATGCCTCGATCCGTGTCGAGGTGGTTTCGGTGCATCAAACCTCGGCGCCGTTGAGATTCGGTGAGCGCCAGTTCGGCGATCAGAGTGACGCTTTTCCCGTGGGTCGTGAGCGCTTTCAGTCGAGTGGTAGAGGGCAGGTCGCCCGCTCCGGGCGCTGGACTGGTTTTTCCCCCTTTCTCACAGGCGAGCCAGAGAGAGGTCAGAAAGAGGGTGAGGAGTAAGGTCCGTTTCAATGGGGTGTGTCCACTTCGAGTCGTGCCAGCAAATCGTACAGGAGTTCCGAGGGAAGCCCAAGTACGGTGTCGAGATCTCCGTCGATCCGTTCGACGTGACTGGGTGTGTCGAGTTCGTCGAGGTGATAACCTCCGGCAACTTGCAGGGCTCGCGATCGAGAGGACCAAAGAGTGACCTCTTCGGGGGCCAGGGTGCGTAGATGGACGCAGGCGGAACGGATGCCCGACAGGTGGCGACCGGTCGCCGTATCCAGAATTGCCAGAGCGGTCCATACCTCGTGGGCGGTGCCAGCAAGGCGATCGAGCATGGTACGGACTTCCTGCGGGCTCGAAGGTTTGCCCAGGATCTGATTGCCGTGAATAACGACAGTGTCGCCAGCAAAGAGCAGAGCGTCAGGGGCCGAAATATGCCGGGCGACGTTTTTGGCTTTGGCGACCGCGAGATTTCGAAGAGCGCGTTTCAATCGTCGTCCGGGCCGGCGGGGAAGTTTCTCCTCCAGATCGGCAGGAATGCATTCGAAAGGATTCTGAATCTTTTCGAACAATTTTTTCCGCATGGGACTTTGCGAGGCAAGAATGATTCGTCGTCGACGCCATCGGTTGGTGGGATCCAGGATATGATCGCGCCGCTGGGTGTGTCGAAGAAGGCGCATCGTCTGTTTTTCCTTACGTTTCCCCAGAAGTTTTTTGAATTTGGAGAGCCGAGTCTGAGCTCGACGCAGGAAGCGGAGGGTGATCGGGTAGGAGGGGATAGAAATCGTTGTGGCCAGCACGAGGCTGCCCAGCCACATGGGAATGCCCAGTTCGACAATCCCAACCTGTGCCACCGCGGAGAGGATCTCGCTCCAGGAACCTTCGGCTGGAATCTTGGACTGGAATTCGTGATAGCTGATGACCGGTTGTTGTAGAAGCAGAGCGCCCAGACGGTAGTCGGTGTAATACATCGGGATGAAAGTGAACGGATTGGATACCCAGCACATGATGACCCCAGCGAGGCGGTTGCACGGGATGCCACACCAGATCAGGGCTGTACCCGCCCCAAGCATCAGAATCATCTGGATGCCTACCGTGGGGGTGAGTGCGATGAAAAGACCGACCGCGACTCCCATGGCGACCGATTCGGCGGTGTCTTCGATACGCAGAAGAGGGCGGATCAGTCGCTGATCGAGGAGTCGTGCAATGGGGCGTATTGAATGGTCTCGTAGGGACTTCCAGATCACGGGAACAGTTAACTCCAAAACTCGCTCCAGGTCCAATGGAGACGGCAAGTGAGATCGGATTTTATCGGTGGAGTCGAGGGTCCAGAGCGTCGCGAAGCGCGTCTCCAAAGAGGTTGAAAGCAAGAACGGTGAGACTGATCGCAATGCCCGGAGCCAGGACAAGGTGAGGGAGTCGAGCGTAATGATCCTTGTTTTCGGCCAGCATGGTACCCCATTCCAGGATCGCCTCTCCACCCAGTCCGAGGAAGCTCAAACCGGCGGATTCGAGAATGGCGGTGGCGATGCGCAGGGAGGTGAGGACGATGACAGGGCCCATCGTCGCGGGGAGGATATGGCGTAAAACGATCCGGGAAGCATGGGCTCCCAGCGCCCGAGAGGCGGTCACGTATTCGAGTTCACGGACAGCGAGTACCGAGGCTCGAACCTGACGAGCAAAGACGGGAATACCGACCACGCCGACGGCGATCATGATCGAATGCAAGGAACGTCCGAGTATGCTGACGATGGTAATGGCCAGGAGTATGGAGGGAAACGCCATCAAGATGTCTATCGCTCGCATGATGAGTGTGTCAACCCAGCCGCCTCTGTAGCCGGCGATCACTCCGAGAAAAAGTCCGGCCAGACAGGAGATAGCCACGGAAATCACGCCCACCTTCAGCGAAGTCCGGGCTCCGTGGAGAATTCGGCTGGCCATATCTTCTCCTAGGGGAGTCGTACCCAGCCAGTGGTGACTGCTAGGGGATTGACTCTCTTTGCCATCGATCTGGTGCTCGGGGTCAAAGGGGGCCAGGACCGGTGCCAGCAGGGCGGCGAGAAGGAAAAGAAAGACCAGGCAAGCGCCGAGTACTCCGGTTTTCGATCGGAAAAAAGTACGGATGGCTCGGTTTCTCATCCGAGTTTCACCCGGGGATCGAGGCGTGCATAGAGGAGGTCGACGGACAGGTTGACCAGGACAAAGGTCGTGGCCATGACCAGCACCCCACCTTGGACGGGAGCAAAGTCGTTGGCAAGGAGGGCTTGAGCGACGTAACTTCCCAGGCCGTTCCAGTCGAAGATTGTTTCGGTGAGCACGGCACCTCCGAGCAGGTAGCCGAGTTGAAGGCCAGCGATCGTGAGGATCGGCAGGGCCGCGTTCTTGAGGGCGTGGCGCAGGAGGATGGCGGCGCGAGGTAATCCCTTGGATCGGGCGGTTCGGATGTAGTCGGCTCCCAGGACATCGAGCATGCTGGCTCGGGTGATCCGGGTCACGATGGCCATGGGAACGGTCGCCAGTACAGTGGCGGGAACTAGGAGCCGCTGGAAACAGTCGCCAAAGGCCGCCAAGTCGCCGGCGAGCAGACTGTCGAGAAGATAGAGTCCGGTACGGACGGTGCCCGGATCTCCTCGGCCCAGGAGAGGGATGTTGACGTATTCGCTGATCAATCCCTGGGCGATCAGTGCCAGCCAGAATACGGGGATAGAGAGTCCTCCCAGTGCCAGTAGGGCGCTCGAATAGTCGATCCAACTGTTCCGTCTGGTGGCGCTTGCGATGCCC
Organism: Planctomycetota bacterium; assembly: GCA_030748635.1. Classification (GTDB taxonomy): domain Bacteria; phylum Planctomycetota; class JACQVV01; order JACQVV01; family JASMLP01; genus JASMLP01. The sequence continues at coordinate 6,593 of JASMLP010000206.1, read as the reverse complement.
AGGCACATACCGATGAGGAGGGCGATGAAGAGGCTGACCAGAGCGAGTTCGGCGGTCGCGGGAAATTTGCGGCGGATCGCACTCGCGACCGGTTCCCGGTTGACGACCGATCGGCCCAGATCCCCCTGAAGGGCTCGGTGGAGATAGGTCAGAAACTGATCGAGAAAAGGTTGGTCCCACCCATTTTCTCGGATGATCGACTGGATCCGAGCTTCGCTGATGTGTTTTTCGAGAGCGGCTACGGCTCGGACTCGGGGGGGGATTGAGTAGGAGATCAGGAAGGTCGAGAGAGCGACGACTCCGAGAATGACAGGAAGCAGAAGCAGGCGCCTCAGAATATAGCTGGTTCCGCTGGCAGCTTGTGCATCGACCATGTGCGGTTCCGGACTAGTTGGGTGTTTCCGAGGAAGAGTCGATCCGAATGGGAGCGAGAACCTTTTCACCTAGCGGATGGAAACGGACGTTTTTGAGGGTCCGGTGGTAGGCGATCATGTCGCTGACGTAAACGAGCGGAACGATCGGACTTTGCTCCGCCGCATATCGGTAAATAGAATCGAGTATCTGCTGACGCTTCTTCGGATCGATCTCGTTTCGCTGTTGGTTCAGGAGATCGTCCATCCTTGGGTTTTTGTAGAAAGATACGTTGTTCGCGCTGCCCACCTTGGCGCTGGAAGACGAGTAGAAGGTGGTCAGGAAATTGTCGGCATCTCCGTTGTCCGTGGTCCATCCCAGCAAACAAAGGTCGTGACGGGCGCCCTGAACAAGAGGTAGGTAGGTCCCCCATTCATGTTTTTCGATCTTGATCTCGAGGCCGATACGTCTCAACGCTTCCCGTAGAGCTCGCGCTACCTCGTGGGGTTGGCGGATGTAGGGGCGAGAGTTGGACATGTGGGCGAGGGTGAAGGACCGTTGTTTGATGCCGGATTTTTCGAGAAGCTGTTTCGCCTTTTTCTGATCGTATTCGATCCCCTGGACGTTATCCGAGTGACCGTAGATGCCAGGAGGAACTGCCTGGTCGGCGACGGACGCGATCCCCTGGAAGAGCCTGGCGATCTTCTTCTTGTCGATGGCGTGGGCGATGGCGCGGCGAAAAAGAGCGTTGTCGAAAGGGGGGCGGGAGGTGTTCATCGCCATGTAGAGGAGGCTGATTTCCTGGCCTGGTTTCCGCATCTGATAGTCGAGTTCCGGATGGTTTTCGATGGTTTCGATATCCTGGGGGTTGGGGTTATCTATGTAGGAGAGGTCGCCGTTGACGAGTTTTTTGATCCGGCTGTTGTTGTCTTGAATCCTCCAGAACTCAATGCGAGAGACTCCGGCTTTTTCTCCCCAGTACGATTCATTGCGCGAGAGTACGATGCGCTGATCTTTTTCCCAGCTTTCGAACCGGAAAGGACCCGTACCGATCGCCCGGTCCCCGAAATCTTGGCCCAGGGTTTTGACCGCTTGGGGACTGACGATCGCGGCGGGAAACATGGCTAGATGCCGGAGTAGATTCGCGTCGGGCCGGGAAGTTTCGATTTCTACTTGGTTGGAAACGACCTGAATCTTGTCCGGTAGGATGGTGGAGTAGAAATCGATATAGGGGCTTTGCGAACGGAGTAAGCGCCGAAGGTTGAAGGCCACGGCTTGGGCATCGAGAGGTGTGTTGTCGTGGAAGGTCACCCCTTCGCGAATCCGGAAGCGGAGTCCGTGTCGTCCGTCTCCCAGCGGCTCCCACTCGGTGGCCAGGCAAGGTTGGATGGCGCCATCGAAATCGACCCGTGCCAGTCGTTCCAGCATGTTGGACTGCACCTTGATCGATTCGCCATCCGAGACGGCAATCGGATCGAGGCTTCGACTGTCGCTGCCTCTTCCGTAGACAAGGGTGTCCTTGTCGGTCCAGTCGCTCCTCTGGGAGCAGCCGAAGGTGGTGAGGGCCAGTAGGGTGATGAGTAGTCGGGTGCGCACGGTGCGATCCTCTCGTTGGGGCCAGGAAGACAGTTGTGGGGCGGGATTGTAGCATTCCCGCCGAACACCTCCAAGGAAGGCCTGATTTCTTGGTGGAAGCTTCCGGTGGAGAGGGCGAAGGGGTCGGGGCTTCAGAGCAGCATGGCGGTCTGGATTTGAGTGAAAAGAAAGGCGATGCAGTAGAAGAGAAGACCCCACAAAAGTGTGCGAGATAATTTTTCCGCGGGTTCGACATCCTGATTCATGGTGCGACTCCCTGTCGTGGAAGAGGGGGGCCAGGGCGAGGATTTCCCTTGCAAGGGGTGTGCCGGAGATCGTGAAAATGTTAGTTTGTGGAAGGCCCTCTAAATCCTTGCTATACAAGAGAATCGTGAAGGAGGGGGGGGAGGTTCCGGTCGCTCGTTGAGGGGGGAGTGAGGACTTGATAGAGTCTTCGGACACGAGGTCCTCAGGAAGGGACAGAAAGGGAAGCGGATGAGTGAACGGGAGATGACAAGTCGTCGGTTGGCCGTCCTCGGTACCGGGGGGTGGGGGACCGCGGTCGCGTGTCATCTGGCCTCGCTGGGGCACGATGTTCGGCTCTGGGGGCGACGACCCGAATTTGTGACCGAACTGAATCGAACCCGGCTCAACGCGGCCTACCTGCCCGGTATCCCCATTCCGGCTTCGGTGGTCCTGACCAGCGATCTGGCCGAAGCGGTGGATGGAGTCGAGAGTGTGGCCAGTGTGGTTCCTACCCAGCATATTCGCTCGACACTGGCGGCCGCTGGCGGGGTGATCCCCGCCGGAGTTCCGGTGATCAGCCTCTCCAAAGGGATCGAGAATAAAACCCTTTTATTACCCACCGCGATCTTGACCGAGGTGCTCGGGGAGGACTCGACCGTGGGGGTTCTGGTCGGACCTAGCCATGCCGAGGAGATGGCGCGAGGTTTGCCGACTACGGTGGTGGTGGCGTGTGATGATCAGGACAGCGCGCTCGCGGTGCAACAGAGCTATACCGGTGGTGGTTTTCGGGTCTATACCCATGAGGATGTCGTGGGAGTGGAACTGGGGGGGGCGCTCAAGAATGTGATCGCCATCGCCTCGGGGATCTGCGATGGACTCGGTTATGGCGACAATTCCAAGTCCGCTCTTCTCACTCGGGGCCTGGCTGAAATGACCCGGCTCGGGGTTGCGATGGGGGCGCAACGCGCCACGTTCAGCGGACTCTCAGGTATCGGCGACCTGATCACGACCTGTGTTTCGCCTCACGGTCGCAACCGGGCCGTGGGTGAACGGATCGGTCGGGGAGAGACTCTCTCTCAGATTCTCGCCTCGACTCAGACGGTGGCCGAAGGAGTTCCAACGACCGACTCGGTGATCCAACTCGCCGCAAAAGTCGGGGTGGAGATGCCGATCACCGAACAGGTGCATCAGGTTCTTTTCGCCGAGAAGGATCCGCGACGCGGAGTGGCCGATCTGATGGGGCGGGATCTCAAATCGGAGATGGAGGAACTGGCCTGAGAGGTGGGAGGCTATGAGCGGAGGCGGTTCGGTTGGGCGGGTCGATCGCCTGAAGCGGGCGGTGGCGGATGAGGCCGCGCGGGAGTCCTTTCCCATCGACCTCCCGGTGTACGAGGCCGCGGGGATGGACCCGAACGAACCGGTGCTCTACGCCGGGAATCTGAACGCCACAGTCGGGTTCTTCGGGCGCGACCTGGGGCGCGATGAGGTGCGGTGTGGCGAGCCGCTGATCGGCGCGGCGGGCCGGAAGGTGCGTCGCGGAGTCCACAAAGCCTTGTTCGGTGAGGATCCTCAGGGCTCCGAGGATCTGTCCCGGATTGTCGAACATGTTTTTCTGAGCAACACCGTCCCCTACAAGCCTCCGGGCAACAAGGTCTATCCGGAAGCGGTCCGGAGACGCTTCCGGCCTTTCGTCGAGGAGTTGCTGGTGGAGCGGTGGAGCGGATCCGTACTCATATCACTGGGCAACGTGGCGACCCGGTGGTTTCGGCCGTACCTGGATCGAAAGGAGTTCGACGATTTCTGGGCCGATCCGGATCGGCGATACCGGGAGACTCTTCCGGTAGAGGTTTTCACCTCCGAGGGGCGTTCGCGCACTCTCTTACTTGCGCCGCTGCCGCACCCCTCTCCGCTCAATCAACGATGGTACGGTCTCTTTCCCGGACTGCTCGAGGATCGACTCCGGGGACATCTTTGCTAACCTCGGCTATTTCGATTTCGCGGCTTCGGCGATGAGTTCTTTGACCAGTCGGTCGAGATTGGCCCCGCGTAGCGAGGCGTAACGAACGATTCCCTCGGCGTCGACGAGCATGGCGTTGGGGACTCGGCGGACCTGGAAGAGCTTGGCGAGGTCGTTGTCGAATTTCTTGCCATCGAAATATTGAGGCCAGTTCATCTCGTGCGAGGCGAGGATTTTGCTCAGGGAATCCTCCTTGGTATCGAGGCTGACTCCAAAGATTTCGAAGCCCTGGTCCCGGTATTTGGTGTACATCGACTTGACCACGGGCATCTCCCGCATGCAGGGGCGGCACCAGGTGGCCCAGAAGTCGATGAGGAGGACTTTGCCTCTGAAACTGGAAGGAGAGATCGATTCTTTCGATCCGAATCGGGTGACCGTGAATTCCGGCAAGGGCTTTCCGATCCACGCGAGTTCCTGTCGCTGGACTCCCAGGGCTCCGGCCATGCGTGATCCCTTGTTTTGTTGGATAGCTACGTCGAGGCATTTCAGCGCTTCTTCGTTGCGGCCCAGCAGGGAAAGAGCGGTCGCCTGGGTGGCGGCCGCGTTGCTCAAGGCGTCTCCGTAGGATTCGATGGCGACCAGGGCTTGGGCTGGGCGATCAGCGCGTAGGAGCGATTGGGTCTGGCGAATACGGGCCAGATTCGCGAGTCGGGAATCGGGAAAGGTTCGCACAAAGATTTCGAAGGCGGGAGCGGCGTCGAGGTATCGTCCCATGCTCCAGTAGGAGACCGCTCGGAGGTAGAGAGCCTCTTCGCGGTGGCTGGAGTCCGGGAATTGTCGCAGAAAGGCATCGATTTTCTGGATCCCTTCCTCGCTACCTGCGCAGAGGATGACGTGCTGGATCCGACGTCCATCCAGGGCGGTGAAAAGGGCGCTGAAAGCGGCGTCATCTTCGGACTGTTCCGGGAAGAGGCTGGAGTCGAGTTCGATGCTCCGTCCGGTCCGTTGGGCCCGTAAGGTGAGTTTTGCTTTCACGTAGGCACGAAGTTCCTCTCCTTTGAACCCCACTTCACGGTCGTATTCGATCCCCTGAGCGTCGGCGAGGATGACGGTCGGGTAGCCGCGGATCTGATATGACTTCTTGAGCTTTTCGTTCTGGTCGATTTCCGTTTTGGACTGTTTCGACTTGTCCCGTGGATAGTCGAGTTTGACGAGGACGAAGTCGCGCGACATCTGTTTCACGAAGGCGTCCTGGGAGAGGATCCGCTTGGCCAGCGCCTTGCAGGGAGGGCACCAGTCCGATCCGGTGAATTCCAGCAGGAGATCACGATTCGTTTCTTGCGCCCGTTTGCGGGCCGCTTCGTAGTCGACGGTCCATCCGTCTTCCGCCAGGAGTGGGGAGGGGCAGAGCAAAGAAAGGAGGAGCAGGAATAAGCGGGCGGGACGGTTCATGGCGAGAAACTCGGTCAAGAGGAAGGGAAAGAATGCGAACACTTCTTCTCTCAACAACATAGATTCTCTCCTCAACTGGAACAAGGGTGTGGGGGTGATCGCTGGGGATATCTTTTGCTAACATGATTCCCATGTCAGTAGAAATCGAATCGATCCTCCAAGTTGCCAAAACCGTGAAGATGATTTCGGCCGAAGAGGCCGCGACAATTCGTGAGGAGTGTCGGGACGGGCTGCTCGATACGACAATACCCGCTCTGGCTCAACGGATCGGAGTCGCGGAAGAGACTCTTCGGGCAGTGGTCCGGGATCACTCCGTTCGAGCTGGTTCGGGCAGCACGCCGACTCTGATGTTGGGGGAGGCGGCTGTTTTCGTCCCGACTCCTTCGGTGGGGAAGGAAGACACCTTGGGGCGTTATACGGGTATTCGTCAACTCGATAAGGGAGGAATGGGACTGATCCTCAACGCTTTCGACCCCGATTCCAAGCGCTGGGTGGCGATCAAGGTGCTCTCTCCTCGGGCCTCGATGGACGGTAGATTACGGCGGAAATTCGAGGGTGAAGCGCGGATCACCGCGCAGCTTCAGCATCCCAATATCGTGCCGGTTCACGAGGTGTCTCCAGCGAATTCGGAGACGCCGTTTTTTAGCATGAAGAAGGTGGAAGGGCAGACTTTGACCCAGATCCTCGAGGTCGAGCGCAAGGGGGGGGTCGCCTATCCGCGTCAGAAGGCCTTACGCGATTTCCTGAAAATTTGTGAGGCGGTTTCGCTGGCTCACTCCCGGGGAATCATCCATCGAGATCTGAAACCCTCCAACGTGATGATCGGACAGTTCGGCGAGGTGCTGGTCATGGATTGGGGGTTGGCCAAGGTGGTCGATTCCGATCTTTGGGGAGAATTTCTTGTACAGGACTCGAATCTGCCGGCCGAAGAGATTACCGAGGACGTTCTGGGCAGTTCGGAGGCCGACGCTACGTTGGATGGAAATGTGCAGGGAACGGTCCCCTACATGCC
>JASMLP010000205.1 GCA_030748635.1 Planctomycetota bacterium | reverse complement strand
CGGGGTGTTCAGGGAGGCTCCCTCCATCGGCGCAATAGGTTTCGAGTTGCTGGATAGGGAAAAATCCCCGGTGGGCGAGGGTCGCGTAAAGGGCCGCAGCTCCATGACCTTTGGATAGGATGAATCGGTCTCGGTTAGGGTCGTCAGGTCGCTTCGGGTCGATGGAGAGAGCGTGAAAATAGGCCGTGACGAGGATATCGACCGCGGAGAGACAACTGCCGAGGTGAGGGGCTTTCGAACGGTGGCTCATTTCGACGATCGATGCGCGAATCCGACGCGATAGTTTCTCGAGATCTGGTTTCTCTTGAGGAGGAGATGGTGAGGGTACGGTCATAGGTGGTCAATCAGAATCAGGGTTTGGTTATTTCGCTTTCTACTTCGAGGATCAGACGGCGTCGAATCTCTTCGATAGCACGTTTTATTCCGCTTTTGAAACTCAGGCGGAATATGATGTTTTGGCGTTGCCGTTTCGCGATTTTCTTCCGGAGATCGGGGTGCTCCAGAAATCGATCGAGACGCATGGCCAAGGTTGATGGGCTGTCGAAGCTGACATCTTTCAGATTGGGAAGCGCGGAGTCCTGGAGAATCAGAAGTTGTGAACGATGCCAGGATTGGACCAATGAAATCGGATCATAATCTTGTTCATAGCCGACGGATTCGGTGAGGATAGATTCGAGTTCTTCTCTTTGGGAGGGATCAATCCGTTCGCGTGCGTCCTCTACGCTGGAAGGGGATTCTCCCAGGTTGCGATGGACGAAGTTGAGCAGCTTTTGCATCCATGTATTGGTCGGGTGATCTCGGATGAGATAAAAACCGTCGGCAGCAAGCCCATCAAGCAGGCGATTGTGTGAGAACGATGGATAGGGTTCGAGTTGCAGGTTGATTTTTGTTCGTCGGGTCAGTTTCTCCAGATCGGGTCCGGGGAGAACCGGGCCGCGTGCGAAGGAGGAGAATTCTGGATGATTTTCCCACCCCGAGCCGTAAATCGAGAGCGAGAGGTCTCTTTTTTGGGCTTCCGCGGCAACCCAACGGAGCGCTTGCTGTCTATATAACGTGGTATTGAGGGGATGCCAGAAGTGCTCAACTACTTCTCGAAATATATTTATTTCCGATGAGGCATTATATTCTCGAAAGGATTTTTGTATGAGAAGAGAGAGGTCGTATTTGGTGGGAAACGACTCGTTGTTTCGGTACACCCTTCGTAATCGTCGGCTGATCGTTTGCATCAACAGGTGGACCTGGGGTAGGGCCTTGACCCTAATGTTTTGGGCTTTGAACAGAGTCTTGGGATCGTGCGATTGGCTGGATACGTAGACGAGGTCATCGCCATCCTGAGGAGGTTGGGCTGGGCGTTTGGGGATGGTCGTGAGCATCATCGGCATGTCGATGATTTGAGATGCTGGGTACTCATAGCGATTAATGAATAGAGGACTCGAAAATGTCAGTACAAAGTCCCGGCGACCGACTTCTTGGCCCGCTTGGACACAGGTGAGGTGAGGGAGTTCATCTTGGACCCAAGTAACGAACGGTATGTTGTCGGGAATGGTATTTGTTTTGTAGCGTAGATGGTCGATCGTGAAGATCAAGTCAGGTCGATGTTTCAGAATCGCTTTGCGGATACTTCTTCCACAAAGGAAATCGTAGGGTGTCGGTTCCTTCAGGGTGAGGGTTTTCCACCCGAGTGAAGTAAACGCTTTTGCTGTGTCTCGTGTGGCGTACTGAAGGACTGTTGTGAAGCGTGAAGTGATGAAGAGGACGCGTGGGGATCGAGGTGGGGTGGGCCCGAAGAGGTCGATCAAAACGTCGAGTTTATGCTGGTCGTATTTCTGTTCGAGTTCGTTTTTTTCGTTTTCGCACCATTGGGCGTATTCGAGGGCCAAGGGGTGGATCTGTCGCAGGATCTCCATTTCCTGTCCCTCTTGGTCGTCGACTATGAAGTGATCAGGTATTTTCAGAAAATGGTTATCCCGGATCGCTTCACGCAGTGTAGAGACCCAGTCGGGTCCAATGTGCCATTGGAGCCGCTTTGCCTGGATCGGGCCACTCGATTCTGTGTAATCGTGGATGAGGAGGCAACACAAGACTTTTTCCGGGTCTGGTTCGAGGAGAAAGAGACGCTTTTCCTTGTCCAGAAATAGCTTCGGAGGGTTCTGGGTGAGGTAATGGAGAGCATACCCAAACTTGATCCCACAAAGGCCGATCGGGTCTCCCTCTCTCTTGTCGTTCTTGAGATCCTGAATCATTTGACGCAGTCTCTCCTGATTCTGTTTTTTCTTGTCGAGGTCCTGATAGGAACCGTCAGATTGGCGAGCGCCGATTGAGAGGAGATTCGTATCGGTTCGTATCGGGAGAATTCGTCCCGTGAACTCGGTTTGGAGCAGAATCGAGAGGATGCCTGGACGGTGTTGTTCCAGGCAATTTAGATTGGATTCCAGGCGTTCGAGCCACTCCTCAGGTAGCGAGTTCTCACTGCCTGCTTCGCGCACCTCGTGAATTTTCGAGGCGATCGGATTATTGAGCATGGAAAGTCTTGTACCAAAAGGGTTCGGGATGAGCGATAGGAAAAAAAGAAGGGATATCGGGTCTTGAATCGGGTGGGTGAGGATTATCAACCGGGGTTTGAGGGGTTGTCGGTTGTTCGGGGTCAGTGGGTTTTAATCCCGTGAGTTTGGTAAGCGGTGGAATGGTGAAGGGAGGCCGCTTCGGGTTCAGATATTTTCCCACGAGAGTAAGGTCCCGCTTTTTACAGTTGTCAAATTCATTGACAGGTTAAGAACGAACGCCTGGAAAATCTCGGCTTGGAGTGTCCTTAAGGAGTTGCTTTGCAGGGATTTGTGGGATTTCGGGGCGTTGTGGTTCCGTTGGTATCCGGTTTGCTCTGTATCTGGCCGACCGAGTTGCGCCCACACGATTTCTACCGTCGAGAATTTTTCAGGAGGTTCCCATGCGATTACCCAAGAGATTCTTTTTGCTGGCCACCTTTATGCTGGCTTTGATCGGATGCGAAGAAAAAAAACTGGTCCAGAGCGATTGTGTCTATTTGAATGAAAAGTTGGCTCTGGCCGAGGATGGTAACGCTTGCAAGATTTTCGATGTGGCCATCGATACTCAGCGGGATCGTTTGTATGTTCACAGTATCGTAACTCCGGATATCGCGGTGGTCGATACCCGGACGGATGCGCTTCTGGAGTTTATCGATACTGGACTGGATGGGTATCACATCGCTTATATGGATGTGAACACGAGTACGGGGAAGCTATTCGTGGCGGAT
>JASMLP010000204.1 GCA_030748635.1 Planctomycetota bacterium | reverse complement strand
TGACGCATCCCCAGGGAAAAGGTGTAGGGGTCGAAGTTGCGAAAGAGGATGTCGTGGCGAATGGGAGCGGTGGCCGTGATCCGTTTGGGACCGACCTGGATCCAGCCGGAGCCGGATGGATTGCGAAGGTGCAGGACGTATTCGATCGCCACCACGGCATTCCCTTGAGACTCGACATCATCTCGCACCTCTTCGAATCTCAGGAGGTGGATTTTCAGTCGAAGAGAGGTGGGGAGATCGCTGGGGTATCCACTGATCCGCATGGATCCTTTGGATTCGTGTAGGAGAACCTCGCGCGCTCTCTGTTCAATCATTTGGCGAGGAAAACTGACCCAGTTATGAGTGTCATCGTAATGCCGAATGAGCCCACTGGTCTCGTCGGGTCGAACGATCAGGCGACGAGAGTCACATTCCAGATCGCTGGTGACATGTTCCATGGCCAGCACCGGAACGGAGGAACCCGCTTCTGGCGGGATGGGAGCGGGGGTGTTGTGGTGGTGAATGGTCAGGTAAACCAGACGGTCTTGTTCGCCGGTAAAACGGATGTTGCACCCGATGAGAAGAAGAGCGAACGGAAGGAATTTGATAAGGGTTCTACAGTGCATGGAGGACATCACTTTCCCGATTTCTCGCCGAAGAACAGGGAGTTGGGGTTAGCAGACATTTTCTGAAGAGTTTCCTGGAGCGCTTGCATACTGGCTGACATCTGGGCCAGAGATCGTCTCAAATCGTGGCGGAGGACATAACCCATCTCGTCCAGGCGGGTCGCAATTTGGCCATCTTCCTCGAGCGCGATTTTCAGTTGGGCAAAAGAGAGTCGTATTTCTTCAAGCGCCAGATTGGCAGATCCTTCCGGACCCAGCGATTTCTGGATTTCAAGTAAGGTGTCACGAGCTTGCCGTACGCTGAGGATCAGATCGCCCTCCGCACCCTCTTTCGCAGAAAGTTGTGCCGAAAGAAGATTGAGCGCTCGGGTGGCTTCCCCTTCGGGTTCGAAAAGCCCTCGCAGTTTGTCGAAAGCCTCGGAGGCGTTTTGAGCCGTCTGCGTGAACCCCTCAAGGGTTTTGGGGATCTCTCCTTCGCTGGCTGTCATGCGTTCGACGTTGGCGAGCACTTTTGAAAAGTTTGAGTTCTGGTTGTTAAGGGTCTGGGAGAACAGATCGAGTTGACGAGACATACTCGAAATGTTCTGCACGATGCGGGGGACGTCTTTGCTGATTTCGTCGAACATCGAGGTCAGTCCCGTTTTTTCGTAAGGAATGATCTCGTTCGCTTTGAGAGGGGAAAGGTCTTTCCCTCCACCGACTAATTCGATGGTTTTGATTCCGGTGACAAAGTTGGAGTAGAGGTGAGCACGCGTACCTTCTTGAGCAAACCGCATTCTCGGGTGTCCGGTTTCGGAGTTGATGAGGATTTCCATCGGTTCCTCTGCGCGCAGAATTTCTACCGAGAAGGAAGTGGGTTTGGCAGTGGATCCTTCTCCAAATCGAGAAATGAGTTCTTCACGGGTCTTGATCCTGCGCATGGCTCGGTTCAAAGCCTCGGAAAAGTGAATCGAGGTCTGTATCGCTAATCCGTCGACTTTCAAGATCTGATCCCGAGCACGGAACCAATCCTGTCCGGTCGGAGAGCCCAGGACTTCTTCGACGATCAACTTCTGCTGGTAAATCGTCGTGTCGAGGGTCAGGGTTACGCGGCTATAAATTCCGTCAGGATGCACTTCTTCCTGAATATTTTTCACTTTGCCGACCTCACGGCCTTCATAGGTGACTTTCGAGTTCTTGGATAGACCGGCAACGGAATCCTTGAAGTAGACGATGTAATCGGACCCCGGTGGCAAACCGGTCAACTCCTGACCGATAATGAATAGGCCTGCGATGAGCAAGACGAGGGTAGCGGTTCCAAGAATGACGCGGTAGAGAGGATCGACTTCCATAGAATCTGTCCTTCCGTCAGAGACTGTTCATGACGGTGAAGATGGTGTTGAGGGCAATGATCATGAGAATGGAATCCACGACCGATGCTGTCGTGGCTTGACCCACGGCTTCGGAACCGCCGCGAACCTGAAATCCACGGTAGCAACTGACAACGGCGATGGTGACGGCAAAAGCGAGCGTTTTGGTTATCCCCTGACGCACCCAGGTTGCTTCAGGAAGGGAAAGGACTTCGATGACTCGACTGTAGTACACATTCCAGGTCAGATCGAGACTGATATGGGCAACGAGGCCACCGACTAGAGTTCCCAGAACCATGCCGACCAGCACAAGGAAGGTAAGACCCACGAACATTCCCAGTATGCGCGGAATGACCAAGATCAGGACCGGGTTCATCCCCATTGCGCGCATGGCAACAATTTCCTCGGTGACCTGCATGGTTCCAATTTCTGCGGCTATTCGGCTGCCGCTACGTCCCGCAACAAGGATGGCCATGATCAACGGACTCATTTGAGACGTCAGGCCGACAGCAAGGATGTCGGCTATGAAGAGGTTGGCTCCGAACTTCTTGAGTTGAGTGGCTGCCGGAAAGGCCATCGATACCGAGACGAGTGCCATGATCAGCGCCGAGATCGGAAGAGCAAATAAACCGATCTTGGCAATCTGTCCGGCAGATCGTTTCAGCGTAGTCGCTAACGGTTTCCAGCGGATATGGGGGTGGTCAGGCCGGATGAATAGGAGTTGAGTTCCTAGTAGCCAGAGGGATTCCAGGAAGAGGAAAATGACACCACCGAGGTAATCATAAATGCCGGCAATGCGGCTCATGTGATGCGAAAAGCGTGTTAGCACAGGATTACAAATTGGGTGTTCATTCGAGGGAAGGGAGGAAACTCATCGCGACGTCCAGGAGGTGGATATATTCGGAGCATACTCTCCTTCCCTGTGGTAAGTGGAGTAGTTAAGCACAGCGGTTCCAACGGGTCAAGAACGGGATTGGGGAACAGACGTAATCGTTGGACGCCTCCGTCTCTTCAGGGCAGCGATTCGCCGGGTGATATGGTTTCTGGAAGAGGTCGGGAGTCACATCCATCTACCCATATTCCTCAACAATCGAGGGATAGGATCTGTTTCGAATTCAATGGGGGGTGGACTGGGATTCGGGTTGGTAAACGGGAATATCGACCTTTTTCTCTCCACTTGGGGGAGGGCCGGACGATCGGGGGCCTGGTCGGCCTTCTTTCGGACTGCCACCTCGGCGTTCAGTTCAGGCCACGCTCTTACGAAAAGAGGTTGCCAAACCCCTTTTTACGGCCGAAAAAGGGTTGAAAGCCGCAGTGAAAATGCGCTTCGCCTGTCTTGAGTCGTAGGAAAGAGCGAGGAGTTTTCCCCCAATCTCTATTTTTCCTTGGTGGAAGAGGGCGGAGGGAAAAAGGTGTGTCTTGGCAGAAGGGTTGGGATGCCACGACCGACATTGAGTCCGCTTCCTCCGTTCCGCCCCATACCCGCATGGGTCCAGGAAGGGTCGATCATGATTCGGCAGTGACCACCGTCCCATCGCCACAATAAAATGGCATCCTCAGGGTTGGAAGTGGAAAGGTTCTCGCCCATTTCGCCTTTCCAGCCCGCGAGTAGACCGCGCATTCCAGGGGTCCTCTTCTCAGGGGTCGGACTGGTATGGCCGAAATAGCCGAGTTGATCCATTTCTCTGAGGTGCCCCTCGATCGCGCGAGCCAGGGTGGGTTCGGTTTGTAAGGGGAGAAATCCGAGCGACATTCGGAATCGATTAAGGTCCCGGATTGCCTGAAGGGCATCCGGGTCCATGCCGGTCTCGATTGTTTTGTTATGGCGGTCGATGTGGCGAGAATAGGCGATGAAGAAAAGGCTGCGCTCAGGTTCCTCGAAATTCAATCCTCGCCGACAGGCCTTATCGATATCTGGTTTCAGGTCGGCCAGTGCGCGGAGGAATGGAAGGTCTTCGGCCCGGAAGGAGGCGAGGGAGCGACCGCTATCACGAAGTTGACGCTCGGTCGTTTCGATTCGAGAACGAAGTTGATCGATGGCGAGGATTCGCTGTTGCTGCTGGGAAGGATTCCCGAGATTTTCTTCGCTTTCACGAATGAGTTCAAGAAGGGGAAGAAAGGCGGTGTGAGCGCTTCGGAATCGCGAGGCCACCTTGCGATATCCGATATAGGGTCCGCGAATCGGTTTTTTGGGGCCCGGGTTGGGATAAGCCTTCGTGTCGAAGGCAGCGAGGACTGCGCGGGATCGCGCTTTATGCCATTTCTCTACGCGTCGTCGGAGTGTTTTTCGTTTGGATGGACTCTGGAGGACCTTGATAAGAGATTGGGCCTCCTCGATCTTCTGGCGATAACTTTGGATGTCCTGGTTGCGACGCTTGGACAGGACTTTCGGGTTTTCGGCATGGGCACTGGATACCAGGAGCATCCAGAGCAGCGGATAGAATGATAAACGCATGGAATTATTGAAGGAGGGTAAGTATATAAAAATTGTGGAACGGGGGAATCTGAGAAACTTCTGGGTTGTGCTGTCTGGAGAGGCGGAGGCAGGAAAGATACAATGCGCCGCATGACAAACCAAGGACTCGAACCTGTTGTATTGGTCGAGGGGTGTCGCACCCCTTTTGCGAAGGCTTTTGGGCCTCTCGCGCATCTGGATTCCATCGATCTGGGCCGACGTGCCGTTTCGGAACTGGTTCTTCGATCTGGCATCGATCCGGAGATTATCGATGAGGTGATTTTCGGCTCGGTCGTGCCTTGCATGCGGGGCCCGAATCTGGCTCGTGAAATCGTTTTGGGGATCGGGCTTCCTGCGACAATTCCCGGCTTTACCCTCAATCGAGCTTGCACATCCAGTTTGCAGTCGGCTTCGATCGCTGTGCAGATGATTGCGACCGGGCAGGCTGATTGCGTGATTGCTGGTGGAGCAGAAAGTGCATCCAATACCCCGGTTCCGGTCCGCAAGGAACTGCTGAAGTTTCTGATGGGTTTCCAGCGCAAGGGCGCTTTGGGGCAACTGAGACAACTTCTTCGTTTTCGACCCGGCCACTGGGTCCCCGCGATGCCTGCGCTGGCCGAACCGAGTACCGGACTCACCATGGGACAACATGCAGAGATCATGGCTCAGGAAGCTGAGGTGGACCGGTCGAGTCAAGATGAACTCGCGCTGCGCTCCCATCGTCGGGCGGCTCGCGCGACGGCTGAGGGTCATTTGAGTGATGAGATTGCGCCGATATGGGTGGGGAAACGATTTGAAACGTGTTTGGCATCGGATCCCCTCGTGCGAGCCGATACTAGCATGGCGGCTCTGGGGCGCTTGCGGCCAGTGTTTGACCGGAAGTATGGAACGATCACCGCTGGCAACGCAAGTCCATTGACGGATGGAGCTGCCGCGTGTCTTTTTCTGTCGCAGAGCAAGGCCAAGGAGTTGGGACTCGAGGCCAAGGCTATCATCCGTTCTCACGTTTACCGTGCATTGGATCCCGCGCTCGGCTTACTTTATGGGCCGGCGGTTTCTACTCCTCCGGCGCTGGAGAGAGCGGGTGTCTCCTGGTCTGATATCGACCTGGTCGAGATGCACGAGGCGTTTGCCGCTCAGGTCCTATGTAACATCCGGGCATTCGAGTCGGATGCGTTCGCTCAGGAAAAGTTGGGCATGAAAGGATCGATCGGTTCGGTTGATTGGGAGCGTTTCAATGTGGCGGGGGGATCGATTGCCATCGGTCATCCGTTTGCTGCCACCGGTTCACGTATGTTGACCACGGCTTCCAACGCCTTGCGTCGTCAGGGCGGGCGGTACGCTTTGGTAACGGCATGCGCGGCCGGGGCGATGGGTGGAACGTTTGTCCTGGAAAATCCCAATTAGGGGCGGGGTGAATTCTCAGGAGATTTTGGATTCAGTTCATCGAAAAATGTCGTCGTTTCTTCATCGATCGAAGTGCATGCGTTGAGAGCAAGGCGAATCTCCTCTTTGACTTCGTGATGGGTCTCTTTTGCTAGGGCTTTTTCGAGGGACTTCACAGCGGAAGTTCTCCCTATCTGTCCCAGGGCCCAGGCGGAGTGTCCGCGAATAAGGGGCTCGTGATCCTGAAGGGCTCGAGTCAGAGTCGGGATCGCTTCTGGGTCGCCGCTATTTCCCAGTGCGATGGCGACATTTCGCAAGAAGCCTCGCCGCTTTGGGCGACGGATAGGACTTTTACGGAATCGTTGGCGAAAGCCTTCTTCGTCCAATTCCATGAGTTCAGTGAGTTGTGGAGTCTGGTTGCCGGCCCTCGGTTGGAATTCGGTCAGCGGACTCGTGCGAGCAAATCGGTTCCAGGGACAAACATCCTGACAGATATCACAACCGTAGATGTGATTTCCCATGAGGGGTCTGAGTTCCCTGGGAATGAACCCCCTATGTTCAATGGTGAGATAACTGATACACAGTCGGGAGTCGACTACGTAGGGTTTGATGATGGCGCCGGTCGGACACAGTTCGATACACCGTGTGCAGGATCCACAAAAATCCGGGATCGGTTCCGTGGGTTCGGCTAGGTCCACATCGAGAAGGATTTCTCCGAGGAAAAACCAGGAACCGATCGAACGATTGATCAGATTGGAGTGTTTGCCGACCCAACCCAATCCAGCCTGAGCCGCGATCGCCTTTTCAAGAATCGGCGCGGTATCGATGGTGGACCAGGCCGATAGTCCAGGAAACCGATGTCGCGCTTCGTCGGCCAGAGATCGGAGTCGATTCCCCAGGAGAAGATGATAGTCCTCGCCCCACGCGTAACGACTAATCCTGCCGATGGTTGGGTCATTTTCATGCGGAGAGGAAGAATAATAGTTCGCAGTCAAAACCACGAGAGAATGGGTACCGGGGCGATATTGTCTGGGGTCCGAGCGTTTGGAAATGTTTTTGGCCATCCACTCCATGGTCCCGTGGTGACCTTCTTCGATCCACTTGGATAAGTGTTCGGAATTTTCAGGTGGGGAGGCGGAGGTAAAGGAAACCTGGTGGAAACCGACCTCCCGAGAGCGGTCTCTGAAAAACGTGCGCATTGCTTCGGCTGCTCGCTGTTCCATCAGGCCTTTATGGTAAAGTAAGCGTCGACTGAAGTGGACCTTTTGTCCTCCCCGGAAAAACCGGAACTTTCTAACGCATTGTGGGTTCATTCAGTGACGTTTGTATTCGGAATACTTCAGTTCAGGTCTCAGTCCACGCAACCGATGGAGGTTCACATGTCTGGTGTCACTACAGGTTGGAGAATCTTTGGCATTATCGTTTTTCTGGGTGGAACCTGGACTCTTCAAGCTCAAGATGACGGTCGGAACGATCGGGTCCGAACTCTGTTCGAAAAGTTTGACACCAATCGGGATGGGAAGATCGATTCCGACGAATATCCTGGAAACTCGGATAGCTTCAAGCGTTTGGACCGTGATGGCGATGGAGTGATTACAAAGGGCGATATGTCCAACGATTCCGAGGCCCGAGAGAAGCCCAGTCGGAACCGTGAACGGTCAGCTCGTAGGGATGAATCAGCCGGGCGCGAGGGGCGAGGAAAGCGAGACCAACGAGGGGGAAATCGTTTAGTCGAAATGTGGATCAAGCGTTTCGATCTGGATCGGGACGGATCGGTCTCTCGTCAGGAGTTCGAAGAGGCCAGTCAAAAACAGTTCAAGATTCTTGATGAGGATGGAGATGGGGTGGTCGAACGAGAGGAAGTCCAAGGCGGTTTAGCCAAGTTGCAGAGGAATGACCGCTCTTCCCGGGATCGTTCATCCGCGACTGGGGAACGAACCGGTGAGCGTTCAGGAAGAGAAAATTCGAAGCGTTCGGCGGGGAAGAGAGAGCGGGATCCCGCGGCCATGTTCGCGAAATTGGACAAGAATGGGGATGGAGTGATCGAGGAGAGTGAGTTCCCCCGGAAGGAAGTTTTCGGTCGCCTGGACAAAAACGCTGATGGTCAGATTGATAAAGAAGAGTTTGAGACCATGACTCGGCAGATGATGCAGCGTGGTAAAAGACGCACTGCCGATGGCGCAGATTCCGAGGGACGGTCTCGACGTCGCCCCGAGAAACCCGCGCCTAATGGGGAAAAGTCGGAGGAGAAACCGAAGGAACATCGGTCCGATCCGATGGACTTTATTCGTCGGCACGACCTCAATGGAGACGGGGTTGTGGACCAGGACGAATATTCAGGACCCAAGAGCACGTTTGAGCGTCACGACACCAATCAAGACGGAAAAATCGACGAAAGTGATGGCGGCTCCTGAATCCCGGACCGATTTAACGTTTCTGCGGAGCGCGTAGATCCCGTTCGAGGCCTCGCTCTAACAGGTGAAGGAGGCCGGCGATATCGTTTCGTACCGCGCGATCCGGTTCGAAACGTGCGCGGTACATTTCGTAAGCGAAGGGGATGAGCCCATTGTCTAAGATCTCGTTACGAGACTGGATATGGATGAGGTTGCGTCCCGCCTCCTGGGTGAAGTGAATATCGATTGTGCTCCCTTGGCCTTCATTACCACGAGTGAGGGTGCCGAGAAAGTCGCTTGTGAGTTGATCGATGTTGGAGGGGATGAAGAAATCGATGACATTTTTGTCGAGAAAACCCCAGAGTTTTCCCCCGACGCGTGTGGCGTCGGGCATCCGGTTCAATTGCAGTTGGGTGCGCAGGGATCCCGGTCGGTTTTCGGTACGGATGGCTATGGGGAGTCCATCGATTTCGATACGTAAACCGTCGAAGGAGTAGCGTTGATGGATTTTGGCCTCGAGGGTGTTTGTGCGGTGTTCCAAAAGGTCCACCGCGGTGAGTTTGGGCCCCTTGGGCCCAGGGGCGACAGCGAATAGCTTACTCTCCGAGGTGAAAAAACGAACTCTCCAGAGCATCGGGTCGGAACCAAAGAAGAAATCGGTTAGACGACCGGATTTGTGCCGGACTTCACCTTCTATGTGGTAGAGTCCCTCCAGGTCTTCCAGGTAATCGGCGAGATCTTCGAAAAGATCTTGCAGGCCCTTTTGGTCCCACCGGAGATCCGATTGGTAGAGGACTCCAGGGTTTTCGGCAAGATTCTCGTGGTATGTGCACAGTCGTTCGATGTGAGCTACGGATAGGGCGCGACGAGTTAGTTCGGGGTAATCTTTCCGAAAGGATTGAAGCAGGGCTCGCCCGTCACGGGAGAGCGATTCGGTTTTACGACTGGACCGGATTCGAGTGGATTTCTGATTGTGTGTACCGAGAACGATAGCTTGTAGAAGTCGACGCAAGATCAGGACAAATCGGTCGGGACTCAGGCCTCCAGTGTCCAGTTTCATGTCCAATTCGATTCGGTAGGACGCTTTTTTCAGATGATTGACCGGGAGCGGAAAGCATCGCATTTCGAGGCGGCTATCTCCGAATGAATCGAAGGGGGGGGCTTTTGTATCCGACTGAGTGATACTGAACCCTTTGGGGGACCATCGGCCTCGGAGAATGACGGCCCGGCCGCCAGGGATTTTCTTGGGGAGGTGATTGTAGGCCGCGGAGAGATCGAGACGACTCAGATCTTCTTGAAGGGATCGAATGTACGGTCCGGAGTGGGCATCCCAGTGGGGGTTTTTGATCGTTTCCCCCAGAATGCGGGTCCATGCGATCAGAGCGGTGGCTGCTCGTTGGGGGCGAGT
>JASMLP010000203.1 GCA_030748635.1 Planctomycetota bacterium | reverse complement strand
GTCTGGTGGCCACCGGTCGGGACCTGGCCGAGTCGTTCGGAGTTCCTCAGGACATCGAGTGGGCTCTGGATGAGGCGGGTCAATTTCATGTGTTGCAGGCGCGTCCGATCACCACTCTGGCTCGCGAGCAGATCTTCGATAACTCCAACATTGTAGAGAGCTACCCCGGACTCTCTTCCCCGCTGACCTTCTCGTTTGCTCGCCATGGATACGAGCAGACTTTCCGGCAAGGATCCCGACTCTTCGGGGTTCCTGAAAGTGTGATCGAGGCCAACCGGTCGGTGCACGCGAACCTGGTCGCGTTGATCGACGGCAGGATGTATTACAACATCCTGCACTGGTACCGCCTGTTTCTCTTCGTCCCTGGGTTCGAGGGGGTGATTCCGGCCTGGGAGAAGGCGCTCGGGTTGCCGCCTCGGATGATTTCCCCGGTCGGCAAGGCTGATCTTTCGGTGCGCCTCAAGATGTCGGGGCGTTTTCTTCGCCGCTTCTGGACCTTGCAGCGAGATGTGGACGCTTATCAGTCGCTTTTTGCCGAGGTTCACGAGGCGTTTGGTCGTCGCGAACTCGAAGCGCTGGAGGTTCACGATCTGCTCGAACTCTATGAGTTGCTGACCCGGCGACTTCTTCGGCCCTACGCGATCAGTCTCATCAACGATACGTTTGCGCAGCAGTTGTATGAGGTGGTTCGCAAATGTCTCGATCGCTGGGGGTTCGAGGATCCCGAGTCGCTGCGCAACGATTTGCTCTGCGGTGAGAAGGGGATGGAGAGTGTGGAACCGGTTCACTCCATGTTCGCTCTGACCGAGCAGATCCGAGCCGATCGGTCGCTTCGGAAATGTGTAGAGAGTGATCGGGACGTCCAGGAGGTCTGGGACTCGATCGTCAAGGAGCCTGGGTTTGAGGCTTTCCGGGAAGCGCTTGATGCGCATCTCCAGCGCTACGGCGATCGGACGCTGCACGAACTCAAGCTGGAGACTCCTTCCGCCCAGGAGAATCCCACCTTTCTGGTCACAATGTTTCGTAACTATCTGCGGGGGGGTCAAAATGTGGAGACGATGGAAGCTCGGGAGCGGTCGATTCGGGAAGCGGCCGAAGCGATTGTTTTTCGGACGCTGCGTCCCCATCCGATACGACGGCGTCTTTTCGATTGGGTTTTGAGACATTGTCGGCGAACCGTCAAGAATCGGGAAAATCTCAGGCTCTCCCGGACCCGGGCGTACGGGATGGTCAAGCGAATCTTCCGTCAGCTCGGACATCGATTCGCAGAGGTTTCGATGCTCGAAGACCCTTCAGACATTTTCTATCTGACCGTTGAGGAGGTCTCCGGGCAGATCCGAGCCACAGCGGTGGATCGGGACCTCAAGAGAATCGTTTCACGTCGTCGAGCCGAGTACGAGCGCTTTGCCGCCACCGAACCGGCCTCGAGGGTCTCCACTCACGGACTGGTTTACACCGAACCGTTCGAGGAGAAGCGTGAGGATTCTTTTCAACCCGGTCAGTCCGGGGATTGCTTGCGGGGGTTGGGGTGCAGCCCGGGGCGGATCCGGGGACGGGCGAAGGTGATCGAGAGTCCTGACCAGGATCTCTCGATCGACGGCGAGATTCTGATCGCTCCGATGACCGATCCGGGCTGGGTGTTCCTCATGGTCGCCGCGGGCGGTTTGGTGGTCGAGAAGGGAAGCCTGCTCTCTCATACCGCGATCATCGGTCGGGAGCTGGGGGTGCCGACGGTCGTCGGGGTCGAGGGAGCGACCGGACTCATCCCCGATGGGGCCGAGATCGAGATCGACGGGCGAGCGGGCACGGTCCGGTTTCTCTGATCTCTCGCGGATTCCGGAGACTCGGTCGCGACTCGTTTGTGGACTGATTCCTGAAAAGAACTTCCGGATCAGAGAGCGCGGCCAAAGAGTTTGTATTCCCGGGTCGGCAGCGCGATGCGTTCGAAAAGAGGACGTACCGTATCGACTGCGAGAGCCACGGTGATGGTTTCGAATCCGTCCTCGACCGCGAAACGGATACCGTTTTCGAGAAGGGCAAACTGTCCTCCTCGGCGCTGGGCGGAAGGGAGTACGGCCAGGGTGTGGAGAAGCATTCTTCGAGGAACTGGCCCCCCCATCCAGGAGCCCCAGCCGGAGGCGTCTCCCTGGAGTTCGCGTACCGCCTCGACGTAATCGGGAAGCATGAAGGCGCAGCCCACGTCCCGATTCGTTTTGCGGTCGACGACCACTCCGATGTTTCGTTCACAAAGGAGCGCCAGAACCCCTCCAAAGAATTCACCGAACTCCTCCAGATCAAAGGGAGTGAAGCCGATGTGTCCCGACCAGACTTCGTCCAGGAGCGGGTGGATCCGCTTCAGGGTGGCTTCGAGATCGGTTGTCTGGAGCGGCTCGATGCGCAGGGATCGAGAGGCTCGTTGAAGTATGCGTTCGAGGCCGAAAGTTTCGGGAAGGGCCGCGATGGTTTCGATGGGGAGATCAAAGCTCGTCCAGCGGGCGATGGCGCCGAACCCGTGCGTTTGGAAAAGATCGGGGTAGTACGCCGGATTGCGCGGTTCGGAAAGAAAGGGAGCGAGTTGGAAGCCGGTGGTCATGAACCGGTGGAGGCGATGAACCCCTCCGTTCATCGGGCCCCAGACCGTACGGGCGCCCCGGTCTTTGAGCCAGGAAAAGGCGACTTCGAAGAGGGCTCCGGCCACATCCGGATCGTCGATAGATTCGAAGTAACCGATCTGACCGACCGGAGCTTCGTCCATATCCACCAGGCGAGGGTTCACGATGGCCGCCAGTCGGCCGACGGTCTCTCCGCCTCGGGTCGCGAGGAAGGGCTGGATCTGACCGTATTTTCCGAAAGCGTTGGTACCCGACAGTTCAGCTCGTATCGGTTGACCCAGCGGGGGAACCCAGAGGGGGTCGGCAGCGTGCAGGGTCCAGGGGAACTCGATGAAAGGATCGAGTTCATCGGGGGGGAGTGGTTGGATCTTCACGGTTCGAGGATCTCCACCTGGCCGCGGGTGCCGTCGACTACGATCGGTTGTCCATCGCGGAGAATTCGGGTGGCGTTTTTGACGGCCAGGACGGCTGGGATTCCGTATTCTCGGCTGATGACTGCGGCGTGGGAGAGAAGTCCACCGGTTTCGGTGACCACCGCCTGGACGATTCCCAGGAACGGGGTCCATCCGGGATCGGTGAAAGGAGCGACCAGGATATCGCCAGGTTGGAGTTTTTCCCCTTCGGAGACCGAGCGGATGATCCGGGCCACACCCTCCACTCGTCCGGGGCTCGCGGCGGTTCCTTCGAAGACTTCACCGGTCGTGGCTCGGGTTGGGGTCTGGATCGTGCCGCCGGTCAACCATCGCCAGCCGATCTCGTTGGGCGCGTCGTATTCACGATAGCTTTCGTAGTTTTCTCGGTTGGACTCGATCCTTTCGCGGGCCTCGGCCGGTTCGAGCTGGCCTTCGGCGAGACTCAGAACCTCCTTCCAGGAAAGCATCCAGACCTCTTCGGGGGTATCGAGGACTCCTTCGTCGGTGAGTCGTCGGGCCAGCGCGAGGGTTTCACGTCGGATGAGGTAGTAGGTGCGGGTCGAGCGGTCGCGAATTTCTTCTCGCCACCAGGTGTACTGTCGGACCCGGTTCAGTCGGGTGAAAAAGGAGCGACGGGCAAGTATCCGGAAAGGGCCAAAGAAGTTGCGGGCCTTCTGGCTCGCTTCGTGGTAGGTCTTTCTCTGTCCGGCGCTGAGCGCGAGCGGATCGGGGGAGGATTTGTGTCCGCGTACGGCGATTCGGATCGTCTCGAGCACGAACGGCAGGTCTTCGTCCCAGCGCGGTACGGTGATGTCGAGTTCCTTGCGGCTGTGGTAGCGGTACTTCCGGGTGTACGCTTCGATCTCGCTCCAGATCGAGTCGGGATCCTCGTTTCCGTTGTGGAGCAGACCGATGAGTTCCTCCGCGCTTTTTTTCTCGAACGCTTCGTGGACCGAGGGGTCCTCCACGATCCGAGTCACCAATCGATGCATATCGCGAGGAGGAGCGAGAGTGCGCAGTTCGTCGATTCCGGAGAGAAGCTCGAGATAATTGAGGTCCGCTCCCCGAGCGTTGGCCCGGTCGAGGACCGATTGAAAATCGAGCTTGGTGTTGGAGAGATTATAGATGGTGTGGAAATAGGTCGGCTCGATTTTCGGGTAGTGAGTGACCATCAATTTCCGGTATCGATCGAGGAGCTTCTCGCGTGAAAGTGTCCAGGGGTCCTCGGCCAGGTACGAGCTTTCGATCGCTTCGAAGTCGTCTACCAGTCGCTTCAGCTTACGCAGATGACCCCGGTAGTCTCGCAGGAGGCGGATCAGAACCGGGATGGCGCGAAGGGTCGTGGATAGATTGGTGGGGGTCGTCTGACCGGGCCCCTCGTAGGCGACTTCGATGGCCAGATCGCTATCGAAATGACGTTCGACGAAACCGGGAATCTTGGCGACACACTCCTTCACGGCGCCGACGTTCCAGTAGGGACGGCCGAAGAATACCCGGATCCAGGATTTTTCGTCGCGAGGTTGATGAAGGCCGAGAGTGGCGAAATAAGCGGGAAGGGAGGACTGAACCGAGTCCAGATACAGGCTGGCCATGTAGGGACTGCAGACCGCCGAAGAGACTCCGCCGTCTCGAAAGTCCGCGGTCGTCCACTCTCCGATTCGTTCCGCGAAGTGCAAGGTGGTGATGGGGCGTGTTTGGAGCAGGTGAAGGGCTCCTTCCGCGAATGCGAACTCGATATCTTGAGGCGCGCCGCGCAGTCGCTGGACGCGACGACCGGTCTGGACCAGTTCTCGCAACTGGCTCTCGTTCAAGACCGCTTCCTCTCTCTCCAGGGTTTGGGTACGGATCGATCCGTTATTCCGGGAGAGGATGTACCGATCCGGGGTAACCTGACCGGAGACCAGCGCTTCCCCTAGACCGAGGATCGCTTCACAGGCCATCTCCTCCTGGTCGCCGCTGGTGGGATCGATGGTGAACAGGACCCCGGAACTTTCGGAAGGAACCATGCGCTGGATGAGGAGGGCAAGTTCGATCGAGTCGGGGTCGATCCCCGCTCGCAGGCAGTAGGTTCGAACCCGTTCGCTGCGGGCGGCATCCCAGCAGCGTTCGGCTGCGGCGAGGACACCTTCGGGGCCGCGGATCTCCAGTTCGGTCTCGTACATCCCGGCGAAGGAGGCGCCGGCGAGATCCTCGGCGGTGCCGCTGGAGCGTACGGCGACCGGTTCGTTCTCGAAGAGAGCTTGGACGGCGCGACGGATGGCGGAAGCGATCCGTTCGTATTTGCCTCCGAGAGCGTCTCGACGGGCTTGGGCGGTGATGACAAAACCGTCGGGGACCTGGAAGCCTTCACAGATCAGTTCCGCGACCCGGTAGGCTTTTTCGCCCACCTGCTCGCGATGCTCGGGGCGGATCTCCGAGAGCCTCAGGACCGGGGGTGTTGCCGGCATGATGGCGAAGCGTCAGACCTGGGGTCAGGCCTCGGGCTCTTCGATATCCGGTTCACGGAAAGGGATCGAGAAGTTCATCAATCGATACTGCTGGCGAGCCGATTGACCGGACCAGACCCGAATGTTGGCCTTGGTCTTTTCCAACTCCTTGGAGACTTCTTTGGCCTCATCCATGGTCAACTGGTCGCCCAGAGCGACGGGGATCTGCCGAAGAGCGTCTTTGGCCAGGCCGGGATCGATGTCGAAGATTTCGACCAGCGCGGCTTGTAGCATTTCGGGTTCGGGAGCGTTTTTGTGAATGACGACCGAAAATTCGGCTCCCGGGCGACGGGTCGGCTTGAGCTTCTTCTGGGTCGGCTTGGGACCTCGTCGTCCACGAAACATAGCGCGTGATCGACCTCGTTTTCCTCGACCCATAATCACCCCCGTTGCTGGTGGAGTACGATCGACCTCGATCGTATGAATTGCAAAAAGCTGTTCCGGATTCGGTTTGATCGGCGATCCGGAACGAGCCCATCGGGTCGGGGGTGTCTCAGATAGACACTCCTAAGCCAATGAGAGGCCGGAAGATATCAGATCGATGGGTTGAAACCAAACGAAAAGGACAAAGTTCTTTTCGGCTTCCGGGCCTCTCTTTCCGGTCAGGGGGTGAATTCGTTTTCCTGCTGGAGGCGCTGGCGGAGGAACTCCTCGGCTCGATCGAAATCCGCGGCGGTGTCGATATCGACCGAGACCGAGGCTTCACGGATCAGTCCCCGGTGGTCGTTCCCACGGATCTGATGCTGTTCCATCAACACCTCCCGGCGGATTACGTAGACCGAACCGGTCGGACCCACGACCGAATCGGTCTCCGACGCTTCGCCGGGGAGGGGGTGCAGCCGTCCGTCTTCGTCGATTCGGGCCAGGTGCTGGGGATGATCCCGGTTGTGGGATACGGTTTCGACACTCTCGCATGGGGCCGATTCGAGCCGTTCGACCGCCTCATCGATGTCGCTGGCCACCCGGAGGGGTGAGGTCGGCTGGAGCAGGACCACGATCCGGACCGGGTGAGACTGGTCGTTTTCGATCCAGCGCACGGCGTGTTGCAGGGCGCCGAGAGTCGGCGCCTCGTCGCTGGCCAACTCAGGGGGACGCAGGAACGGGGCCTCTCCTCCCAGAGAGCGTACGACCGTAGCGATCTCTTCGCTGTCGGTGCTGACCACGCACCGCTGGATATACCGGGAGCGTTTCGCTACCTGGAGCGTCCAGCCGATCATCGGGACGCCCCCGAATTCTCGGATGTTCTTGCCCGGTAGTCTCCGAGACCCGCCCCGGGCCGGGACGATCGCTACGATCTGAGAGGGTTTCGTTCGGTTCATCAGCAACCATTCTATACGATCCGAAGCCCCGATCCCCGGATTCCCTCTGAACCCGATTCCGCTTCTCCGGTTCGATCTTCCCGGCCCCTTGCGGTAGGGGCTCGCTCTTTGCTATCCTTTTCCCCGCTTCACCGATCCCCGATAGCTCAGCGGTAGAGCAGCTGGCTGTTAACCAGCTTGTCCTAGGTTCGAATCCTAGTCGGGGAGCCAGGAATTCCACTCCCGGGTCGCCGTTCTGGCGGCTCGGGAGTGTTTTTGGGTGCGGGCGCGGCGGCCACGGCGCGCTTCCTCGAGAGAACCGTTATCGCGATCGCGGATCGAGGATGCGTCCCATGAAGAGGATGCTGCCGGTCTGCTGGTCCCGGATCAGAAAGAGGAACGGACGGTCCACCTGGATCAGGTGCAGAAGTGGTTCCAGAGCGTCATCACTGACTACCGCGGTTGAAGCGGCCGCTTCCGTTCCGCTCTCGTTGACGTCGACGAACGCTTTGTGAATCACCTTGTCGATGTCGAGTCCCGGTCTGGATCTGACTATGCCCTGGAAGTTTGCGGTTTTATCATCGAACGCATCCTTCATGCCCATTTCCTGGAGCGTCTTTTTGAGATCGAGCGTGGCGGCGGTCTTGAAGCGGGGGAGCCCGAGGTCGTAGCGCGTTGACCGGTCGAGTCTCTCCATCCATCCGGCCAAAGTCTCTGGAGTGAGCGTCTTCTCCACCTTCGAGAGTCCGTCGATCTCCTTGGGGACGATCAGCACCATTTCGAGATGGCCCTTGTACGGAAGGGCGAGAACCGTGTGGGTGCCGGCGTCGTGAGCTTTGAAGTGAGCCGAACGATGCATGATCGGGACGGTGATCTTCCGGTTCGTGTCCAGGTGGAAGGTTTCCTGTCGGGTCCGTTGCGTGTCGAACGGGGTTGCCCAGTCGCTCTTGAAGTAGATCGCGTTGGTGAGTACCAGCTTGGTGTATTTTTTGAGGGCGCCCTCGGCGAGCAGGTCCTTGATCTTGTCCTGGGTCTGCTCTTCGACCCACCGGTTGATCTCGAGTCGCGAGATCTCGGTCTGGTTCTGGAAGTCCATCTGTTTGAGGCCCGCGCCGTAGAAGTCGCGGGTGAGATCGAGGAACGGCTTCTCGAAGGAGTACCCGTTTTGACCCCAGAGGGCGTTGGCGATGCTCAGTTCGAAGGGCTTTTTGTCACCGTCCGGATCGTTGCGCCTACGTTGGGTCCGCTTGCGTTCGTTGAGGTTGCGGATCAGAGCGCCCATGGCAGGGTGCAATCGCTCCTGGTTCACATTGAAATGCAACACACGGGCCATTTCTACGGCGGTGTTGTCACGGGCTCCGGCGTAGGTCATGGCCAGGGCGGTGGAGATGCTGTAGGGAGAGACGAAGAGGTTGCCCTCTTTCGACCGGATCTGCTGGTAGAGGGAGAGGGCGAAGTCGGTATTTCCCTGGACGACCTGTTTCAGGTCCTCGTTTTCGTCGGCCAGAACGGGCGGCACGCAAAAGAGAAGCGCCAGGAACAAGCAGGTGAGTTTCTTTATCATGGGAGTACCCTTTTCTATTTCAGGATCGGTTTCGGTGGGGGTCTGCGAAGCGGTGTTCGGCCTCGTGAAGCTTTGGCCTATAGACGCCACCGGAATGAATCCGTTCCAAAAATTTTGTATTTTTATGTAAGTCTTTTGATTTCAGTAGATTGTTTTCTGAGCAGTCGGTTTGAACGGTTCTTCGAGGACAGTCGCCTGACTGGCGTTATCGCGGATCGAGGATGCGTCCCATGAAGAGGATGCTGCCGGTCTGCTGGTCCCGGATCAGAAAGAGGAACGGACGGTCCACCTGCAGCGGCACCGGGGTTTTCGGAACGCCCGAGCGAGTCATGAGCACTGCGGTCGCAGCGGTCGCTTCCGTTCCGCTCTCGTCGACGTCGACGACCGCTTTGTGAATGACCTTGTCGATCCAGATGGGTTCGGTGTTGGTGATTCCCTTGAAATTTGCTTTCTTTGGTTGGAAGGCATCCTTCATGCCCATTTTCTGAAGTGTCTCTTTGAGATCAAACCGGGGAGGGGTGGACTTGAAACGGGGGAGCCCCAGGTCGTAGCGCGTCGATCGTCCGAGTTTTGACATCCATCCGGACAAAGCTTCGGGAGTGAGCGTCTTTTCGACCCTCGAAAGTCCGTCGACCTCCTTGGGGACGATCAGCACCATTTCGAGTTGCTGACCCTTGTACGGTACGGCCAGAACCGTGTGGGTGCCGGCGTCGTGGGCCTTGAAGTGAGCCGAGCGATGCATGATCGGTACCGTGATCTTCCGGTTCGTGTCCAGATGGAAGGTTTCCTCTCGGGTCCATCGCGCGTCGAACGGGGTTGCCCAGGCGCTCTTGAAATAGATCGCGTTGGTGAGTACCAGTCGGGTGTCTCGGGTGATGTCAGGTTTGGGGATCAGGTCCTTGATCCTGTCTTGGGTCTGCTCTTCGACCCACCGGTTGATCTCGAGCCGTGATTTCTCGCTCTGGTTCTGGAAGTCCATCCGTTTGAGGCCCGCGCCGTAGGAGTCGCGGGTGAGATCGAGGAACGGTTTCTCGAAGGAGTATCCGTTTTGCCCCCAGAGGGTGTTCACGGTTCTCAGTTCAAAGGGCTTCTTGTCACGGTCCGGATCGTTGCGTCTGCGCTTTGTCCGCTTGCGTTCGTTGAGATCGCGGATCAGAGCGCCCATGGCTGGGTGCAAGCGATCCGGGTTCACATTGAAATGCAACACACGGGCCATTTCTGCGGCGGTGTTGTCACGAGCTCCGGCGTAGGTCATGGCCAGGGCGGTGGAGATGCTGTAGGGAGAGACGAAGAGGTTGCCCTCTTTCGACCGGATCTGCTGG
>JASMLP010000202.1 GCA_030748635.1 Planctomycetota bacterium | reverse complement strand
TCGGCGAAATCGAGATAGCTCGCGTTCTCGTCCGCTTTGGAATAGACAGCCACGGTTTCGATACCCATCTCCTTGCAGGTCCGGATGACCCTCAGGGCGATCTCTCCGCGGTTAGCAATCAGGACTCGGTTGAACATGGCTGTCTATAGAGAAGGCCCGATACGAGCGGTTAGAAGGTTCAGGAAAGGGGGAAAGACCACGTCCATGAGAATGAACGATTCACTCGCTGCCTTCACCGGAAGGTCGCACGAGAAATAGAGGTTGGCCAAATTCGATGGCTTCGCCGTTTTCGACCAAGATGTCGACGATGGACCCGGCGATTTCAGCCTGGATCTCGTTCATCACCTTCATCGCTTCGATGATGCAGACCACGTGGGTTTCGGAGATCTCATCTCCGATGCTCACGTAGGGTTCCGCTTCGGGACTCGAAGATCGGTAGAAGGTACCGACCATCGGCGAGTTGATCTCTCGGACCCCCGCGCGTTCGAGATCGTTGCTCGATGGCGATTCCGATGTGCCGGGAAGCATGGCGCCGGGTAGAGGACCCGGATAATGGCCCGTGGGAAAGGCGACCACCTCGGGGGAGGAGGATGCCTTGCAAAGTCGGACCTTGCGGCCCTCTTCTTCGATTTCCATTTCGATGAGATCGCTCTCATTCATGAGCTCGATCAGCTTTTTGATCTCCTCAACGTTCACGAGGAGTCTCCCTATTACGCGGGGAAGGTACCTCTGGAACCGTCCAGATTCGGAGCATTCTACGCTGGCAGCCCTGGTTGAGCAAGCGGGTGAATAGAAACGGGGGTGGGGTGACGTCTGACGGAGGGGGGGTTGGGGGCTCAGGGCTCAGAGAGCCAGAAGTTCGGCGATCTGAACCGCGTTGGTGGCCGCGCCTTTGCGCAGTTGATCGCCAGACACCCAGAGGGCGAGTCCGTGCTGGAAGACCGGAGATACCCGGATTCTTCCCACTTGGACGTTGTCCTGGCCGCTGGTTGCGAGTGGGTGGGGGTAGCGATCGGCTTGAGGTTCGTCGACCACCACGACTCCGGGGCTGGATCGGAGGATTTCGCGAGCTTGATCCGGGCTCAGGGGGGATTCGGTTTCGAGGACGATCGATTCGGCGTGAGAGCGTCGTACCGGAACCCGAACGCAGGTTGTACTCACCCGAAGTTCGGGAGCCTGAAGAATCTTGCGGCTTTCATCGCGCATTTTGAGTTCCTCGGTGGAATGGCCCTCGGGGTCGAAACGGTCCACCATCGGTAGACAGTTGAACGCGATCGGGTGTGGATAGACACTCGGTTCGGGAGGAGATTCACCTCGAGCCCAGGCCTGGGTCTGAGCCTCGAGTTCATCGAGTGCGGCCTGGCCGGTACCTGAAACGGCCTGGTAGGTGGATACGATGAGGCGGCGAATGCCCACGGCCCGGTGAATGGGAGCCAGGGCTACGAGGGCGATGATCGTAGAGCAGTTGGGGTTGGCCAGGATTCCTCCATGGGAAGTCATCGCTTCTGGATTGACCTCGGGGATGATGAGAGGCACTTCCGGGTCGAGTCGAAACGCGCTGGAATTGTCGATCACGACGGCACCCGAGGAAACGAACTGGGGAATGAAGTCTCGACTGCGATCGCCTCCCGCAGAAAAGAAGGCCAGATCCACTCCGGATGGGTCGAAGGTGGCCAGGTCTTCGATCTGGATGGAAGATCCACGAAAGGTCAAAGTCTGTCCGGCGGATCGACTCGAGGCGACCATCCGCCACTGATCGGCTTCGAAATTTCTCTCTTCCAGAATGCGCAGGAATTCCTTCCCCACGACGCCGGTGGCGCCGACGAGGGCGACCGTTCGGGGGGAACTCATGCGGTGACCTCGCTGGAGGGTCTGTTCGGGTTCATGTCCGACTCCAATCACCGGACTGTCCGCCGCTCTTGGAGAGGAGTGAAATCGATTCGATCCGAGTTTCTCGACCTACCGCTTTGACCATGTCGTAAACCGTGAGGCAGGCGACCGAGACGGCGGTCATCGCCTCCATCTCCACACCGGTCCGTTCGACGGTACGAGTGGTCGCGCGAATAATCACACTGTGATCGCATTCGTCGAGAACCATCTGGACATCGATATCGGTGAGTCGAATCGGATGGCAAAGTGGTATCAGGTGGCCGGTCCACTTGGCTCCCGCAATTCCCGCGAGGCGAGCGACCGGGCCCAGGTCTCCTTTGGGTAGAGATCTTTTGGAGATCAGGGCAAAGACTTCAGGGGAGAGTCGAACTCTCCCCTCGGCAACTGCGACTCGTTCCGTTTCCGGCTTGGAAGAGACATCGACCATGTGAGCTTCGCCCGTGTCGTCGAGATGGGATAACGATTTCATGGTCGTGATGCTATGGGGGGGACCGGAAGCGGTCAAGGCGGACTTGTGCCTACCGCGGTTTCTCGGTGAGGGGAATCGTGGGCGTTTGGGGCCGGGAGTGAGGGGCCCAGAGGAGAATGGCTCCCTTGAGAATTTGAAAGGTAGCCGGAAGATGCCCCGCCCATTCGCCATCACACTCGAGCAGAACCGACTCCGAGGACTGAGCCGTCAATTTCTCGAAGGTGTGCCACTGAACCCAGGGCTGAGAAAGGTGAGTGCCTCGGTAAAGGGATGGAGCGAGTCGAAGGCTCTGGCCAAAACCTCGATTGGAAAGGATGACCAGGTCCAATCGGGCGTCGTCGAGTCGGGCTTTGGGGGCGATGAGCATTCCGCCACCAAAGGCGCGTCCGTTGGCGATGGCCACGTTGAAGATCGGTTGAGGGGGGAGATCCCGTTTGTCGATCTGAAGCCGAACGATCGGATTTCGGAAGTGCAGGAGGGAACGGAGGCTGGCCCAAAAAAAGGAGAGAAAACCGCCGCCGCGTTTACTCGAATTGTTGACGGCTTGGACAACATGGCCGCCGATTCCAAAGCTGGCGATATTGACCACCAGCTTTTGTGCGGACTCTTCCTGATGGTTTCGGTAGTCCACCTGAATGAGATCGATGGGTCGGAGTTCACCTTCGGAAAAGGATGACAAGCTCCAGTCGTCCGAAACAGGAAGGCCGAGCGAGCGGCCGAAATCACCGCCAGTGCCGGCCCGAACGACGCCGAGGGCCGCGCCAGTTCCACTTTCGAGAATCCCCTCGGCCACGGGAGAAAGACCGCCATCGCCGGTCACGGCGACGACAAGGCGGGCTCCTTCGATCGCGGCCTCTCGTGAAAGCTGTTTTTCGTGGCCGGGATGTTCGGTCGCCAAGAATCGACTGTCGGGAAAGGATTCGAGGATCTCTTCCTGGTGTTGACCTAACCACCTTTTGCCACGGCCCGATCCGGAAAGAGGATTGATGATGAATGCGATGGGACGGGGGATCATGAAGAATTCAGGGCTCGGTCCACAAGCTCGACTAGGTCGAGAGCGGGAAGGCCGGAGGATCCGTGAGAGAAACGACGACGACAGGTGGGGCAAGCGGTCGCGAGGATCGAAGCGCCGGTGTCGCGAACCTGATCTTTGCGTACCTGTAGAAGGTGATGAGCGGTACGGGGAAACGTGGCGGGGAGGGCGCCACCTCCTCCACAGCAGCGAGACTCCTCGCCGTGTTCGTACAGTTCGATCAGGGAAGTCTCACCGAAGAGAGAGCGAATAAGTTCTCTTGGGGAGTCGTATATTCCCGCGCCACGTCCCAGGTGGCAAGGGTCGTGGTAGGTGATAGTCGTTTGTTCTTGACCACAAATAGACGAGGGGAGGCGTGGCTGAAGCAACTCGAAGGGGGATCGAACCTGACAGTCGGGAGCGGCGAGATCTTGTACGATCGGGCGGCAAGCGGGGCAAGCGACCAGGAGTCGTTCGCATCCCGAGAGGGCCTGGCGAATGCGTTGCTGATGGGATCGAAAGGCGTCGCCGTAGCCCAGCGCCAGAAGCGGGTAACCGCCGCAAGAAATACTTTCATCGCTCAATCGGTTCCAGCCGATGTCGAGTTGGCCGGCAACTCGCTTCCAGGATGCCAACCATTCTCCGCCCGGCTCACAGTCGAATTCGCAGCCGGGAAAGAGAGTCCACGCGGGAGAAGGTTCGGGGTGGGGAGAGGGGGAGAGAGGACGAGAGCGTCCCCAGATATTTCCTGTTTTCAAGAAGCGTTGGAGCGCATCGGGCGCGGGGTCGATGACCCCAAATCTGACCGCGGTTTCTCGGGCCTGGAAAAGGTCCTTGGCCACTTCGATTTCGTGATGGCAGGCGGTCCGGCTGCCCCGGCAGTCGGCGCAGGCATAAAAGGTCCGCGCCCGCTCCGGATCCAGTGGAGCTCGTCCCGTTTGAACCCGTTCCCATTCGGTTTGCTTTCCCCATGGGGTGAATCTTTCGTTTTGGGTTGAATCGGCGACCGGACAGGCGTAACGACAGAGTTTGGGGCAAGAGCTGCAGTACCGTGTGGATCGGCTCGGCGCGGAGGCATGCGGCGAGGTCGGTAGGTGAATCGGATCTCGGGGGGGTGGGGGAGTCATGACCAAGATAGCGATTTCATGGGGAAAGGAAGAGGACGTTCGAGGAGAGTCGAAGGGGCCTGAAAACGGATTCGCAACGGTTCGGGTAAGCGGTTTTTGGCCGGGCCTGGGCATACGAGATCGACCTGTTGAGGCTGGGGGCGGATCCATGCCCAGGGGAGCGAACTTTCCTGAATCGGGGTGACCGCTCGTGAAGTGTCCTCCCAGGGACAGGACCACTGGGTCCAACCTGGCACGGGATCGAACGGCTCGATCCGTGCTTCCTGGGTGCGGGACGCTTCTCTGAAGGGAGTCGTCCAGGTTGTGACCTGCTCCACGTCGACCGGGCTCAAACGATTTTGAGTCCACCTTCTGGCAATCTGTACCGAGGCCTGGCACCCCCTGCGAGTTCCCGACGCGCAGGCCAGGAGAGTCCATGTCGATTCGGTTTGTAAGACGATCATGTCGTGGAGTTCAGGACCCGGACGGCAGATCTGGCGGAGGTCGGAGAGAAGAGATTTCCACGATGGGGATTGAAAGGCTAGCCACTGGATACGATCAGGTATGCGCCGCACTTCCAGATGGACCGAGATCAGAAAACCGAACCTGTTGGCTCCGCCGGAGAGCAAAACGCCCGGGGTGGAGCCGGTTGCGGAACGGGGTACGGGTAAAGACCTGAAGATCGCCCCCTCAGGAGTCATTCCGCATTGGCCGAGCAAAAAGCCGCGGAAAGGGGAGGGGAAGCCGGGAATGGGGCCAAGGCCCCCACGTTCGATCGTATAGCTCAGTGGACAGGAGCCTATGGACAGTATTCCGGGCCGACAGGTGAGTTGGAAACGACCTAGAGACTCTTCAAAGCGAGCGATAGAAAAACGAACCGGGCATTGAGTCCGAAGAGATTCCACGCAGGTTACGATCCGGTCGGGAGCCAGGGGACGGTTCAGGATGACCCACGGATTTTCCGAGTGGAAGGCTCGAGTCAGGGCCCAGGGGTCGGTGATCGGCTGGATCTTGTGGTCGTGGCAGAAAGAGACGATCGTCTGGGTTTCCTCGATATCACGCGGAAGAAATCGGATGACCTCCATATCCGACCGTTGGGGATGTTGAATCGGCTCCCGCTGGTAGACTTCACTCGGCGTGTTTCGCAGAAATGAATCCAGAGACATGGTCAGGGAGTACGCGAACTGAAGCGATTTCGGATTCGTTCCACCGCGTCTTCAGCAATCCAGAGTATGGAACCGCTAGTATGCAAGAAGTTGCGCCCATTATTCGATTTCCACGGGGAGAGTTGGGTGTGTGGGGCGGAATCGAAACAGAGGGGGCGGTTGGGGACAGCGCGTCGCCCTGGTGGAGAGATGTAGGTGTAATCGGCGCCGGTGACCGGGCAGATCATAATGGTCTGCCGAGCCGGAGTATAGTCGACGATCTCGTGCAGATGATTGGGGAGGACTCGACGCTGGTCTTGATAGTCGCGTAACCCCGCACGAATCTCCCGTAGGTGCGCTTGGCAGGAAAGTCGCCCGGCCTCGAAACGTAAGCTTTGAACGAGAGTGTAGTTGAGCGCGCCGTGGAGGAGACAGGTTCCCAGTAGGAAAATGAGAAAACTTCTGCGGGCACGATGGACGGCTACTCGTTGAAAGACGATTCGGATGCAGATTCCGATGAGCAGGCAGCAAATCGATGCGGAAAGGCAAAAGAAAAGGAGAGTGGTGGGACTCAAGGAGACTTCTTTCCTCGA